>JBARVT010000272.1:0-6424 GCA_049646405.1 Alteraurantiacibacter sp. | reverse complement strand
GGGCTGGAGCGTGCGCCATTTGCGCGCCCTAAGGGCGGCCAGCGCATCGCTGTCCATCCGCATCGCCCGCCGCGTGCGCCACCAACTGGCGAGGATCGCGCTAGTCCGCATCCCCGCCCCGGAATTTCGTCGCCGTCGCAGTGCAATGCGAGGGCAGGATCGCCAGCTCGCGATTAGCGCTATGCGCCGCGTGGAGCATGTCGAGCGTATGGCGGTAGCGCGCCGTGTCGCCGAGCAGCGCGGTGGTGATGCGCGGCGGCGGGCGGTTCCCGGTGATCGAAGCGCCATGCCACACGGCGTCGGCAGCGAGCAGGACGGGTCGGTCGTTTTCGGTCACGAAAGCGAGGCCCCAATGGCCGAGACAGTGACCGGGCAGTTCGACCGCGAGGAGGCTGCCGTCGCCAAGGAGGTCGCGCCCTTCGGCGAACGGAGCGAAGGCGGCCGGCAGCGTGACGGAAGGCGCGTCCTCGAAATAGCGCGCGTCGAGTTCGGTCGGCACGCAGTGGTCGAGATAGCCCTTGCGCACCCTCGTCATGCGGCTCGCCCCGCGCAGGTCGTTCAGACCCGCACGGGCGCACCAGACGGGCAGGTGGGCGAGGCGCTTCAAGCCCGCGACATGGTCCCCGTGGAAATGCGAGACGATGGTGCCGGCAAGGTCGCTCTCGGTAATATCGTGCGCGGCGAGCCATCCCTGCCATTCGGCATCTGGCCCGATATTGACTGGTGTGGTCCAGCGATAGATTCGCTCGGGGAAGGGATCGGTCGCTTCGATGAAGGCGGGGTCGTAGCCGGTGTCGAACAGGAACAGCCCGCGCTGCGGATGGGCGATGACGCCGACCAGCGCCGGAAAGTCGACAGCGCACCAGCTGCCGCCGCGAATGGTCATCGCCTGCGGATGGCGGCATGATCCGCGCTCCAGCCAGCGGAAGCCGACGCGCTTCATGCTGCCGCCTTCCGGGCTTCGGAAAGTATTGTCTCTACGGCATCGTATCGTGGCTCGTAGCCGAGCAGGCGTTTGGCGGGTTCGAGATCGAAGGTCTGCGAATAGCCGAGCGTGGACAACGTGTAGCGGGTGAGCGGCGGCTCCTTCAGGCCGAGCAGTTTCGCTGCACCTTCCAGCGTCGCCGCAAGCCCATGAGCCGGGCCGAGCGGCAGGTCGACCAGCTTCGGCTGGGTGCCGAGAACCTCCGCCACCCGTCGCGCCAACTCGCCCACCGCGAGAGGCCGCCCGCCGGAGATGTTGATCGCGCGGCCGTTGATTGTCCTGCAGCGCTCCGCCGCCTCGCAGATCGCCCAGGCGGCATCGCGGATATCGGTGAGCTCGATCATCGCCCTCCCGCCGCGGGGTAGTGGGATGCGCTTGCGATGCGCGATCTCGATTAGGCGAGGCAGGATCACGCGGTCGCCGTGGCCCACCATTGCGCGCGGGCGGATGGCGCAAGTGGCCATGTCGCTCCCGCCTGCGCCCAACACGTCGCGCTCCGCTGCCAGCTTGGTGCGGGCGTAGTGGTTGAGCGGCTGCTCGTTTGGCGGATGATGCTCGCCGATCCGGGTCTGGTCTTCGAAGCGGGCAAAAATGCTTGGCGAGGAGACGACAACGAAGTGCCGCACGCCAGCCGATCGCGCAGCATCGAGCAGGCGGCGCGTGGCCTTCACGTTAGTCGCATCGAATTTCGCCGCGCCGCCCCAGCTGTCCGACAATGCGGCGGAGTGGATGACGGTGTCGCAACCTTCGACCAGCGCGGCGTAATCCGCGTGTGGATCGGCAAATTCGATTCGCACGAAATCGACGCCTTGCGCCTCGCGGCGAGAGCGGCTGGTGCCGCGCAGGCTCGCCCCGCGCCTTTGCGCTTCGACCAGCAGCGCGCTGCCGAGCCCGCCGGTCGCGCCGGTGACGAGGGTCTGCCCCATGCTCACAACCTGATCACCATCGCGGCTGCCGAAATGCCCGCCGCCGTGCCGAGCAGCAAGACCCGGTCGCCGCGCTTCGCCGCGCCGCTGTCCAGCGCATGAGCAAGGCAGGTCGGGATCGAGGCGGCGATCTGGTTGCCGGTATACGCAAAGATGTCGACGACGCGCTTCCCGCGCGGGGCGAAGAGGCGGCGGACATGTTCGACCCCGGGCGCGCTGGCTTGATGGCAGATCACGCAGTCGAGATCGTCCCGTGTCATGCCCGCATCGGCCAGCGCGCCGTCGATGATGCCGGGCAGCACCTTCGCAGCCGCCTTGAAAACACCGAAGGCATCCATCTCGAAAAAGGAGCCTGCCACCAGCATGTCGTAACCCTCGGTGACGCGCAGCTTCGTGCCGCCCGAGCGTAGCTGCGCCAGTGCGTTGTGCTGCCCGTGCGTGGCGAAGCGGGTGGCGAGCAGGCCGCTGCCATCCGCCGCTTCGATAGCGACCGCCGCCGCCCCGTCGCCAAAGATCGAGCGGGTTTTCGCGATGTCGGGATCAAGCCCCGCCGAAGCGATATCGCTCGCGAATACGACAACGCGCCGCCAGCGCCCACAGGCAATGCCCATCGCCGCCACGTCCAGCGCGGCCATGAAGGAGAGGCACGTCTGGTTGACGTCGAACGCCGGAATGCCCGACGCACCGAGGCCGAGCCTGTCCTGCACCAAGGCTGCTGTGGAGGGAATTGGCTGCTCCATCACCCCGCATCCGCCGATCAGCGCGTCGAACTCGCCATCCGCCCAATTGGCGCGAGCGAGTGCAATGCGCGCCGCCTCCGCCGCCATCATGCTGCTCGTTTCGTCCGGTGCGGCGACGGGGCGCTCGGCAATGCCGAACTGCGCCTGCGTCCAGCCGGGCGCCTCTTCGTGCCGCACATCCAGCTCTTCCGAACGGAGCACGGTGCGAGGGCGATAGGCACCCCATCCGGCAATGGCGAACTGACTTTGCATGCGTGGTTACTCCAACCGATTCGCTTGTAGCATCCCAGAAAACTAAACACTGTTCAATTTAAAATTAGACAGCGTTCAATATTGTCGTTATCCACCGCTCTTATGGGACGGCGGTCTGATCATACGGCCAAGGAACTGCGCGCGCTGCTGGTCGGGCAGGGGCACGGCCTGCTTGCCGAAAGCGGTTTCGCGAAGTTTTCCGCGCGGGAGGCGGCGCGGCGGGCGGGCTATTCGGTCGGCACGATCTATAACGTCTTCGGCTCGCTCGACGGGTATCTGATAGCCATCAACAGCCGCACGTTCCTCCACTGGGCCGCCGCGCTTGACGCGGCGCTTGACGGTATCCCGCCCGAAGGGGCCGCGCGCCTGGAGGCGCTCGTGCTAGCCTATTTTGCTTTTGCGGAAGAGAACAGGAACCTGTGGATGGCAATCTACGACCACCGCATCGATCGGGAAATCGACATATCCGCAGGCGATATCGCAGCTCGAGAGGCGCTGACCGGCATCGTGGACCGCGAAGTCGGCGATTGGTTCGGCGCGGGTGCAGATCCTAATCATGTGCGCCGCCTCGTCCGCTCGCTGATCGCGACCGTCCACGGGCACTGCGCGCTGTGGCTGTCGGGCAGCTACGCGCTCATGCAGGAGAGCGAGCCCGCGCGCCAGGCGCTCGCCCGCGTGCTGGAAGTGCTCGCCGCCAACCGCGCCCCATAATCGGGCGAGACAGCCGCATTGCGTCGCCGCGCCACGCGCGTATGAATGGCGCATCCTTTCAACTGAAACGGAATATTTATGCTGCGCACCGTCTCACTCCTCGCCGCCACCAGCTTCCTCGCCCTTGCCGCGCCCGCCATGGCGCAGGTCGAACCGCCCGCCGACCAGTCGCAGGACCCCGAGGATACGGAAGTCACAGAGGACGAGAACACCCGCGTCGCGCCACCTGCCGATCCGCAGCCGGGCCAGAGCGCGGAAACCGAGGCGGTCGCCAATGCCGATCCCGATGTGGACGCCAGCGAATGGGACGTAAACGCCCCGCCCGGCGTGCCCATCCGGCAGGTGCCGATCAGTGTGGACGAGGGCACGTGGATGGATGTCGATGTCTCGCCCGACGGGCGCACCGTCGCATTCAGCATGCTCGGCGACATCTACACCATGCCGATCACCGGCGGCACCCCGACGCGCATCGCAGAGGGGCTGGCTTGGGAAGTGCAGCCGCGCTTTTCGCCAGACGGCAGCCGCATCGCCTTTACCAGCGACCGGGGCGGGGGCGACAATATCTGGATCATGAATGCGGACGGGTCGGACATGCGCCAGCTGACCGACGAAAGCTTCCGCTTGCTCAACCAGCCGACCTGGTCGCCCGACAGCCATTTCATTGCGGCGAAGAAGCATTTCACCACCGGGCGCAGCCTCGGCACGGGCGAGGTCTGGCTCTACCATGTCAGCGGCGGCAGTGGGGTGAAACTGGTCGAGCGACCCAACGAGCAGCACCAGAAGGAGCTGGGCGAGCCGACCTACGCGCCCGATGGCAGCGCCATCTATTATACGCGCAACATCACGCCAGGCTCGACTTTCATCTATGCGCAGGATTCGAACCAGGACCTTTTCAATATCGAGCGCTACGATATCGAGACGGGCGAGATCACCACGGCGGTGAGCGGGCTGGGCGGGGCGGTGCGGCCTGCGCCGTCGCCTGATGGCCGAATGATCGCCTTCGTTCGGCGGGAGAACCTGCAATCGGGACTGTATATCCGCGATATCGCGACGGGTGCGGAGCGGCGCATCTACGACGATCTCGACCGCGACGTGCAGGAGACCTGGGCGGTCACTGGTGTCTATCCGAACATGGACTGGACGCCCGACAGCCGCAGCGTGGTCTTCTGGGCAGGCGGCAAGATCAACCGCATAAATGCCGACGGCAGCGGCTTTGCGCAAATTCCCTTCGCCATCAGCGATACGCGCGGCGTCCTGCCCGCGCCGCACCCGCAAATCCCCGTCGCGGCGGACCAGGTGCAGGTGTCCATGCCGCGCTTCGCCTCGGTTTCACCCGATGAACGCACGGTCGTGTTCGAAAGCCTCGGGCGGCTTTACACCATGCCCGCAGGCGGCGGCGCGATGCGGCGGCTGACGAGCGATGGCGGCGACGCGCGTGAACTGCATCCCGCGTGGTCGCGCGATGGCGACACCGTCACCTATGTCCGCTGGACCGATAGCGGGCTGGGCGAAATTCGCACGGTCGGTGCGAACGGGCGCGGCGGGCGCGCTGTGACCTCTCAGCCGGGTCATTACGCGCATCCGGCTTTCTCTCCCGATGGGCGCACCATCGTGTTCGAGAAAGGCGAGGGCGGTTATTTGACGGCGCCCGAATACTCGTCCGATCCGGGTGTTTACCGCGTGTCCGCATCGGGCGGCGAAATGGAGCTCGTCACGCGCGGCAATGCCCGCCCGCATTTCGGCGCGGCGAACGATCGCATTTTCATGACCGGGAGCGAGGGCGGGCAGCAGGTGCTCGTCTCCACCGATCTTAACGGCGAGGCCTCCCGCACCCATGCAACGGGCGAGCTGGTGACGAGCTATCACGTCTCGCCCGACGGCCGCTGGGTCGCCTTCACAGAGAATTACGACGCCTTCGCCATGCCGTTGATGCCCGGCGGGCAAGCGGTGAGCGTATCGGGCGGCGGCAATGCGCTGCCGGTTGTCGAAGTGTCGGCCAGTGGAGCGGATTACGTTCACTGGTCGAGCAATGGGGATCGGCTGCACTGGTCGCTCGGTCCGACGCTCTACACCGCGATGCGCGGCGACCTTTTCGCCAGCGCCCCCGCCGCCGAAGGCGAGGACCGCGCCGGATTCACGCCGCCTGCAAGCGGTGTCTCCATGTCGCGGACCGTCGATGCGGACCGCCAGCGCGGCTCGCTCGCCATCACCGGCGCGCGCATCGTAACGATGGCTGATGCCGAAGGCGGGATCATCGAAAACGGCACCGTCCTCATCCGCGACGGGCTTATCGCCCGCGTCGGGGCGGCGGGAGAGGTCAGTATCCCATCCGGCACGCCGACCATCGATGCGAGCGGGCGCACGATCATTCCCGGCATAATCGACGCGCATGCGCATCTGCCGATCACCGCAGGCGACGTCCTGCCGCAGCAGAACTGGGCGCTGCACCAGCAGCTGGCGATGGGCGTGACGACGGTGCACGATCCCTCCAGCGACAGCCCGTTCTTCGTGGCGGAGGATATGCAGCGCACAGGAATGATCCTCGCCCCGCGCCTCTTCAGCACGGGCCGCATCATCTACGGCGCGCGCAACCCCTATGCCTATGCGCAGATCGACAGCCTCGATGACGCGCTCGACCATGTCCGCCGCCTGCGCGCGGAAGGGGCGCCGAGCGTCAAGAACTACAACCAGCCGCGCCGTGAACAGCGCCAGATGGTGGTTGAGGCTGCGCGGCAGGAAAACATGCTGGTCGTGGCTGAAGGCGGCTCCCTGTTCGGGATGGCCCTGAACTTGATTGCCGACGGCAATTC
>JBARVT010000271.1:0-8708 GCA_049646405.1 Alteraurantiacibacter sp. | reverse complement strand
TGCGGGCGGAACAGCAGGAACCAGAAGATCACCACCATGCCGATGATCGGCAGGAACTGCACCCATCCCGGCGGGGCTTCGGCGCCCGCTGCGGCGAGAAAATCAAGCATGAAAATGGTCCGTCACGTCCAGATGTGAATCAGGTATGGGAAGAGCGGCTGCACGCTTCAAGCATGCGCCATCTACCCGAGATGGCGCCGCGCCTAGCACTGTTGCATAAAGGGTGCAATCGAGGTGCTTGCACTCGTGCGCGCCCCTTTCTATAGGCGCGGCTCCACTGGTATCGGGACGTGGCGCAGTCTGGTAGCGCACTATACTGGGGGTGTAGGGGTCGCTGGTTCGAATCCAGTCGTCCCGACCAGTGGTTTCCCTTCACATAGCGGCGATAGCGGCCAGCGCAGGTCCGCGACCGGATCACCCGAAGGTGTCCGGCCGCCAGCCAGTGATCTTGTCCATGTCGACCATGTCGTTGCCGGTTTCGGGGCCGATACCGATGGCCACATCGCCATCGCTGCCGCCACCGCCGAACGAGACGATTTCCTCACCCACGACCGCAACCCATTCCTCGTCCTGCGTGAAGATGCTCGGCGCATCCTCGCCAGAGTGGACCGCGACGAGCGGCTGGTCCTGCGTGACGATGGTCGGTTTGCCATCCGATCCGCTTCCGGCGGAGCCGCCACCATGCCCGGCACTGGCGAGGATGCCGTCATATCCGGCCATCACACCCTCGAGCGGCTGGACCTCGCCGTAGAAGTCGGCCGCGCCGACATTGGCTGTCACCGCCGGGTCGCCGCGCAACAGCGCCTCGACATCGACCAGGGTGCCGTCACCGAAGACCAGCATCTCGACATCGCGCAGCGTATCGAAACCATCATCGCCGCCGAGCGCCGGGTCGAGATCCTCGACGGTGATAAACTGGCCGCCGATCAAGGTGATCTCATAATCGGCGAAACGACCGTAGTAATGCGCGACGTCGAAGCCGTGTCCGCCGCGAATATCGTCGTCGCCCGCGCCGCCCCACAGCATGTCGTCGCCATCGTTCGCGCGGATCTTGTCGTCCCCGTCGCCGCCCGCGATGCGGTCGTCACCCTTGGCGCCGAGCAGCATGTCGTCGCCATTGCCTCCGAAGATCGGCGTGAAGCCATTCTTGTCAGTCTTGACCACATCGTTGCCTGAACCGCCCTGTTCCCAACCGGAAAACTGCGATTCCACGGCGACGAAGATGCTCTCGCTAACGGTGACGCTGCCGTCGGTGACATCGTAGCGCAGCTCCACCGGGCCGATATATTCGCCCAGCAGGCCGAGCACGACGTTGCCGCTCGTGTCGATCCACGCATCGCCCGCACCTAGCGAACGCACGCCCGTAATGGTCAGAATATCGCCATCCGCGTCGCTGTCGTTCGCGAGCAGATCCGCTGCAAGTATCGTCATAGACGGGCCGATGCCGACTACCGTGTCGCTTTGCGTGACCGGCGCATCGTTGACCGACGCGATGGTCAGCGCGAAGCTGTCGATTGCCTCGTAATTGCCGTCGCTGGCGATGACGCGCAAATCGAGAACGCCGTTGAAATCCTGCGGCGGCTGGCCCGAGAGGGTCGTGCCGTCAAAGGAAAGCCACAAGGGCAATGGTGAACCGTCCGCCATTTCCACGCGGACAGTTAGCGCGTCGCCATCGACATCGGCGAAAGTGCCCGCCGGGATGGTGACCGAAACAGGTGTGTCCTCCTCCAGCGAAACATCGCCCAGCGGCATAGCGACGACCGGCGCATCGTTCACCGGCGTGACGGTCAGCGCGAAGCTGTCGATTGCCTCGTGTTCGCCATCGCTGGCAACGACGCGCAGGTCGAGCATGCCGGTGTAATCCTGCGGCGGCTGTCCGGAGAGGGTCGTGCCGTCGAAGCTTAGCCAGGCAGGCAGCGGGGTGCCGTCGGCCAGTTCGACACGGACTGTAAGCGCATCGCCATCGACATCGGCGAAAGTGCTCGCCGGGATGGTGACCGAAACAGGCGTGTCCTCCTCCAGCGAGACATCGGCGAGCGGCGTTGCCACCACCGGAACGTCGTTAACCGCGGTTATGGTCAGCGCGAAGCTGTCGATTGCCTCGTATTCGCCGTCGCTGGCGACGACGCGCAAGTCGAGAACGCCGTTGAAATCCTGCGGCGGCTGGCCCGAGAGGGTCGTGCCGTCAAAGGAAAGCCACAAGGGCAATGGCGAACCGTCCGCCAATTCCACGCGAACAGTAAGCGCGTCGCCATCGACATCGGCGAATGTCGTCGCCGGGATGACGACTGACACCGGCGCATCCTCGTCCGCCGACACATCGGCAAGCGGCGCAGCCACCACCGGTGCATCGTTTACCGGCGCGACAGTCAGCGTGAAGCTGTCCTCCGCTTCGTATTCGCCGTCGGTCGCAATTACCCGCAGGTCCAGCGCGCCATTGTAATCGAGCGGCGGCTGGCCGCTCAGCGTGGTGCCATCGAAGGCAAGCCATGCTGGCAGCGGCGAACCGTCCGCCAGTTTCACCCGCAGCGAGAGCGAGTCGGCATCGACATCGGCGAAAGTGCCAGCCGGGATTGCGATTTCGACCGGCGTGTCCTCGTTCACCGAGACGTCGGCAAGCGGGGTCGCCAGCGTGGGGGCATCGTTCACCGGTTCGATCGTAAGCGTAAAGCCCTGCGTGCTGGTATCCATGCCGTCGCTGGCGGTCAGCAGGATGTCGAAGCGGCCATTGCTATGTTCTGGCAGGTCAACGGTAAAGGTCGTCCCGTCGAATGCAAAGCCTTCGGGCAGCGGGCTGCCATCGGCGAGCGTTGCGGTGATCGTCAGCGCGTCGGCTTCAACATCGGTGAACGCGCCTTCGGGCACCGCGAATGCGATCGGCTGGTCTTCGAAGAAAACCTGGTCCGCCATCGGCGTGCCCATGCGTGGCGCATCGTTGACTGGCACTATCTCCAGCGTGAACGGATCGGCGGTTTCCACCGTCCCGTCATTCGCGATGGCGACGAGTTCGAAGCTGCCGTTGAAGTCGGCAGGCGGGGTGCCCGTCAGCGTCGTGCCATCGAAGGTGAGCCAAGCTGGCAGCGGGCTGCCATCGGCGCTTTCGATGCGAATCGCGAGAACGTCTTCCTCATCCGGATCGGTGAAGACGAAGCCGCCCACAGTGACCGAAACCGGCGTGTCTTCCGGCACCGCGACCGTGCCGAGCGGGTTTTCGACCACAGGCGCTTCGTTCAGCACAACGAAGGTGAGCGCGATGTCGAACACGTCGCTCGCGATCAATTCGCCGTCGCTGGCGTAGACGCGGACGCTGGTGACCGAATCCTCGTTCGGGGCAACGCCTGTGAAGCGCGTGCCGTCGAAGCTCAGCCATTCGGGCAGCGGGCTGCTATCGGCGAGTTCGGCGGTAAGCGTCAGCGCGTCGCCGTCCACGTCGGCGAACATGCCTTCGGGCAGCGCGATATCGACATCGTCGAGGCCGTCATAGGCGACATCGCCAAGCTCGGTGACCAGTTCGGGCGCGTCGTTGACGGGTGCGAAGCTGAGCACGACCTGCTTGGTCGTCTCAACCACGCCATCATAGACCGCGAATTCGAGCTCCACGTCGCCGTTGAAATTGGCGGGCGGCGTGCCGGTGACTTTTCCGAAGAGCGCATCGTAAGCGATCCACTCGGGCAGCGGCGCACCGTGGGGGCTGCGCAGTTCGAGCACCAGCGCGTCGCCATCCGCGTCGGTCGCCAGGCTGCGCGGCAAGATGAATTCGAACGGCGTGTCCTCGACACCTTCGAAGGCCGGGATCGCGCCGATTTCGGGCGCGTCGTTGACTGCCGCGATATCGAGCATGACGCGTGCCGTATCGGTACGGCCGGTGCTGTCGACGATCTCGTAATCGAACCACGCCTCGCCCACGCGGTTGGCATCGGGCGTCATAACAAGCTGGCCGGTGCCGTTGTCGACAACGCTGACACCTTCGCTGTCCAACAGTCGGCTGATTACAAAGGCCTGCTTGTCGACGTCGAAATCGTTGTCGAGCAGCGCGGTGACGAACACCGTCAGCGGCACGTCTTCGGTCAGCGTAAAGGCATCGTCGCGGGCCACCGGGTTGTCTTCCACCGGCAACACCTTGACGGTGACCGTGGCCGGCACCGCGAAGCCGCTTTCATTGGTGATCGCGTATGTCAGCGTCAGCGTGCCGAAGAAATCGGCATTAGGCGTCACCCGATACAGGCCGTTGTCGAGCAGTGTCACGCCTGGGCCGACGAGGCCGAGGAAAGTCGGGATCTGCTCGTCCGGCACGTAATCGTTCGACATCAGATATTCGGGATCGATGTCGATATAACCGTCTTCGAGCACTTCGAACCCGGCGTCGGACACCGCGATCGGCACGTCGAATTCGGGCATGACGATGATTTCGACATAGCCGACATTTGTCGCGCCGTGCTCGTCCGTCACGCGGTAATGGAAGCCGGCATCGCCGAAATAGCCCTCGCGTCCGATGAAGACGGCGGTGTCGCCGTTGCGGGTGACCGAGCCGTTGTCGCCGTCGAATACCTCGACGAGGCTGAATGCGTCACCTTCCACATCGCGATCGTTGGCGATCAGCGTGGCGAAGTCGATGACGAGCTCGATATCCTGGTCGGCGTAGAAAATGCCGTCCGTATTCGCGATTGGCGCGTCGTTGACCGCGGCAATGTCGAACTCGATGACGCCGCTCTTGCTCTTGCGACCGTCGCTGATCGTGTAGCGGAAGGTCTGGAGACCGTAGACATTTTCTTCCGGCACGAACTGCCAGCGCCCGCCGGGCAGCTCCTGAATGCGGCTTTCCACGCCGTTCCGGCTGAGTGAAACGAAGTGGAAGGCATCTCCGTCGGGATCGAAATCATTCGCCAGCAGGTCGGCGATGGTGAACTCGAACGGCGTGTCCTCGACCGTGTCGAAATGGTCGAGCGTGGCGACCGGCGCCTGGTTGGTGCTCTTCACATTGACCGTGACCAGCCCGACGCTGGAGCCGTGGGTGTTATCGGTGATGAGGTATTCGAAGGTCGCCTTGCCGTCGGTGTCCGGTGTCGGCGTAAAGTAGATGTTCACGCCGTCGAACGACACCTCTCCACGCGTCGCATTGCGTACGCCGAAAAAGGTGATCGCGTCGCCGTCATAGTCGAAATCGTTGGCGAGCAGCGTCGCCGGGTCGATGACGAGGACGGTGTCCTCCAGCCCGTTCACCGTGTCGCGCACCGCGATAGGCGGATCGAACAGCGGGGCGACGTTGAACGTCACAGTGGCACTGCCGTTGCCTTCGCTATCGTCGGTGATGGTGTAACGCAGGCTGTCCGTCCCGGAGAACTCGCTCGCCGGGTTGTAGGTGATGCTGGCATCGTTGCCATCGAACAGCGCGGTGAGCGTCGTCGAGGCCGTGTCGGTGCCATCGGTCGCCGTGAACACAACGTCCAGCGTCGCCAGCACATCCAAAGGCACGGTGGCGGTGAGAATGCCGGTGTCGGCGTCGAGCACCATCCATTCCGGCAGCGCATCGCCATTGGCCAACGTGGCGGTCAGCGTGCCGCCGGGCAGCTGCTCCAGCAGCGCGCTCGCATCCATCACCACCTCGGCCAGCGTCACCGTAATCGCCCCGTTTGCCGGGTTGCCGATGGAGATCAGGCGCAGCGGGTCGCCGTCGTCATCGCGATCATTGGCGAGCAGGTCGCGCACGGTGAAGGTGACTTCGCCTTTCTCGAACATTTCGAAGCTCTCGCCGCGCGGATCGGGACGTTCGGCGGCGGGCCGCACGTTGAACACCACGAAGGCGGGCTCGTCCGACTTGCCACCCTTCTCGTCTTCCGCGCCGTAGCGCAGCACGAGTGGGCCATTGAAGTCTTCGGGCAGCGTCAGATTGATGCGCGAGCCATCGTTGCGCACGCTCATGCCGCCCGCACCGTCCACGGTGAAGGTGCGATCGACAACGACTTCGGTGATGATCGACATGGTCGGCAGGCCGGCGCCGTCGCCGCCCACGTCCATGCGGATCGGCACCGCGCCGACATATTCGCTGACCGGCAAGCCCGAATAGCCGAAGGTTTCGGCGTCGAAGTCAAGCCAGCTGTTGAGCGGCGCGCCGCTCTCGCGGGTCGAGCTGATGGAAGCCGCCTCGCCGAGATCGACGGCGAACAGGCCCTGCTCGGCGAAGAACGGGATGTTCTGCAGCAGTTCGTTGATCGCCGGATCGATGCCGACCTTGGGATCGATCACGAATTCCAGCGTGAAGCCACGGTCGGTCGAAAGCCATGTGTCGCCGCTCAGCTTCTGCTCGATGTCGGGCGTCCAGACGACCTGCACGCGGGCGACCGGCGCATCGGGATCGGGTTCGAAGCCGGACAGCTGGAAGCCGAAAGTTTCGTAATCGAATTCCAGCCAGTCGGGCAGCGGGCGGCTGCTGGCGCGCGAAACGCTCCAGCTGCCCTCACCCGTTGAGAACAGCGCGATGTCGCTGTCGTAAGCGATGCCGGCGAGCGCGGCCGCCGGGTCGATCCCGATTGTCTCGACCAGCGTGGCGGGGCCGTTCGGGCCGTCCACGGTGAAGACGATGCGCGCATCGAAGGCTTCGGTGACGTCGAGCGGAGCAATACCCTGGAAGGTTAGGGCGATCGGATCGAAGATGAGCCATTCGGGCAGCGGTGTGCCATCGGCTAGCGTCGCCTCGACCGTCACGCCCTCGCCCAATGTCTCGGCGGAGAACTCGAAGCTCTTCGCGAAGGGCTCGCGTATGGTGAAGCCTTCCAGCACATCGGCTTCCACCGACAGCCCGCTCTCGAGGCGCAGGACGGTCTGCGAATCTTCGAGATTGAAGCTGAAACGGTGCGGATAGGTGCCACCATTGCTCGGATCGCGCAGGAACACGGCGACATGCGCCCAGCCTATCGCGCCTTCCGGCACGTCGCCGACGAAGGTCATGGTCGATGCATCGAAGGTCAGCCAGCCCGGCAGCGCGGTGTTGTTGTCCGCCAGGGCCTCCACCTCGTAATCGGGCGAGAGATACTTCGTATCGAGCTGCCCCATCATCTGGGTGTAGCTGTAGAAGATCACGTCGCCATCTCGGTCGAGATCGTTGCCGAAGGTTTCGCCCGGGATGATGTAGAGCGTCAGGTCTTCGATACCCGCCGCGACGTCGTCGCGCAGGATCGGGCCTTCGTTGCGCGGCATTATCGTGATGTGAACCGTTGCCGTGTCGGTGACGCCGAACGCGTCGGAAATCGTGTATTCGAAGCTCGCGGATCCGTTGAAGCTGTCGCGCGGCGCGAATTCGATCATGCCGTCTTCGTTGACGCGGATCTTGCCGTTTTCGGCGAAGCGATAGACGCCCTCGAACACCAGCGTGTCACCATTGGGATCGGTGTCGTTCGCCAGCAGGTCCGCCGGGTCGATCAGGAGGATCGTGTCCTCCAGCGTGCGGTATCCGTAATCATCCTTCGCCTTGGGCGGATCGTTGAGCGGGCGCACATTGATCTTGTAATCGAGCACGGCGGACAGGCCGCGTTCGTCGATCACCTCGAACTGGATCGTGCCCCAGCCCAGCCGCGCGGGCGTGTAGTCGATGAGGCCGGTCGCCGCGTCGAACACCAGCGAGCCGTTGGAGGCCGGGTTCTCGTCCGCCCCGCCGATGAGGCCGACGAAGCTCACGGCATCGCCTTCGATATCATAGACGTGGCGCATCAGGTCGTCGATCGACAGTTCCGTCGTCTGCTCGATCCGCACGCGCTTTTCGTGGTTGCGGATGCGCGGCGCATCGTTGACCGGGGCGAAGTAGATTTCGACATCCGCCGTGCTGGTCGCACCCGAATTGTCCTGCAGCACGTAGCGGAAACCGGCGAAGCCGAAATAGTCTGGCCGCGGCTTGAATTCGATATACTGGCCGTCGAGCTTCGCCGAGACGTGCGTCGAGGTGAAATCGTAGTCGCGGTGTTTGTACGGATTAATGGCGTCGCCATCGAGATTGGTCAGCGGACGGATCGCGACGATGCGCAGGCCCTCCTGCTCGGCATCGCCGTCCACGTCCCAGTCGTTGGCGAGGAGGTTTTCCACGCGGATGCGCAGCGGAATGTCCTCGATGCCATATTGCAGCGGATCGTCCACCGCCACCGGCGCATCGTTGCGCGGCGAGAGGTTGACCTCGACCCGCGCAGTCGACTGGCGGCCGAATTCGTCCTCCACCGTGTAGTTGAAGAACGCATCGCCATTGTGGTCCTTCGCGCCCTGGAAGACGATCATGCCATCGTCGTCGACATAGACTGTGCCGTCGCGCGGCGAGCCGACGCCGACGAAGGTAATGCCGGTCAGGTCCGCCGCGTCGTTCTCCATCAGCACGGCGGGATCGATGGTGATCGGCTCATCCTCGACGCCGAAGCGCACGATGTCATTCTGCGCGTTGAAGCGGCCCGGGCGAAGGTTCGCGGCGATGAAGTCCGCATCCCACACGGTACCGTCGCCGAACACAATTTCCTCGACACCCCTGGCAGCGCCCAGGAAGTGATTGGTGACTGTGATCGTGTCGATCAGGAAGCCGTCGTCGCGCTCGAGCTCGATGAACAGGTCGTCGCCCAAGCGGATCAGCGATACATCCTTCGTGGCGATTTCGGCATCGAAGACGACGCGGTCGATATCGCTGGCGGAGCCCAGCTCGGTGATGGTGTCCTCGCCGCTGTCGAGGCCGAACAGGT
>JBARVT010000270.1:0-22323 GCA_049646405.1 Alteraurantiacibacter sp. | reverse complement strand
GGGCAAGGGTTCGGTCGAATACTGGGCTGCCCGCGTCAAGCCGGGCCGCATCCTGTTTGAGCTTGACGGCGTTCCCGGCCCGCTGGCCGCCGAAGCCTTCAGCCGCGCTGCGATGAAGCTGCCGATCAAGACCAAGGTCGTTGCCCGTCTCGGCGACACCTCGCACCTGGGAGCCTGACGATGGCGAACAAAAGCAAAGTCGAAGACCTCCGTACGAAGACTGACGACCAGCTCTCCGAGCAGCTCGTCGCTCTCAAGAAGGAGCAGTTCAACCTGCGTTTCCAGGCCGCGACCAACCAGCTCGAAGGCATCGCCCGGGTCAAGCAGGTCCGCCGCGAGATCGCGCAGATCAAGACGCTTCAGGGCGAGCGCGCCAAGAGCGCCCAGTCCGAAGCTGCAAAGGCTTAAGGAGTACACGATGCCGAAGCGTATCCTCACCGGTATTGTCACCTCCGACAAGACCGACAAGACCGTCACCGTGAAGGTCGAACGCCGCGTTAAGCACCCGCTTTACGGGAAGATCATCAAGCGTTCGAAGAAGTATCACGCGCACGACGAGAGCAACGAATATGTCGTAGGCGACAAGGTCCGTATCGAGGAGACGAAACCGATCTCCAAGACGAAGACCTGGGCCGTGATCGACCGGCTGCAGGCCAGCAAGGGCCAGGCCGTCGCCGCCGATCTCGACGTGAAGGAAGCGACCCCCACGGGCGCTCCCGAAGAGAAGAAGCAGGCAGCCGCGCAGGCCGCCGAAAAGAAGGACGAAGCCGAGGCTGAAAAGGCCGAAGCGGACGCCGAGTAAGACGTTTTCGGAACTACCGGGCAGGTTTCGATCGAATGATCGAAACCAGTCCCGGAAAGCCAAGTGAGAAGGAACCGGATCGATGATCCAGATGCAATCCAATCTCGACGTCGCGGACAATAGCGGCGCCAAGCGCGTCCAGTGCATCAAGGTGCTGGGCGGCTCGAAGCGTCGTACCGCGAGTGTCGGGGACGTGATCGTGGTTTCCGTGAAGGAAGCCCAGCCGCGCGCCCGCGTGAAGAAAGGCGACGTTCACCGTGCCGTGATCGTGCGCACCCGCAAGGACGTGCGCCGTCCCGATGGCAGCGTGATCCGTTTCGACGGCAACGCCGCGGTTCTCGTTAATAAGAACGAGGAGCCGATCGGTACGCGTATCTTCGGACCCGTAGTGCGCGAATGGCGTGGCAAGGGCTTCATGAAGATTATCAGCCTTGCTCCGGAGGTGCTGTGATGGCCGCTGCAAAGATCAAGAAGGGCGACACCGTCGTCGTGCTATCCGGCAGGGACAAGGGCCAGACCGGCACTGTCCAGGCTGTTATGCCGAAAGAAGGCAAGGTGTTGGTGGAAGGCGTCAATGTGATGACCCGCCACCGTAAGCCGAGCCAGGCGAACCCGCAGGGCGGCATCGACCGCCTGCCCGCTCCGATGGCGATCGCCAAGGTCGCTGTCGCCGATCCCAAGGATGGCAAGCCGACCCGCATCCGTTTCGAAACGAAGGACGGCAAGAAGGTGCGCGTTGCCGTCAAATCCGGGGAGACCATCGATGGCTGAATACACCCCCCGCCTGAAGGCCAAGTTTAACGACGAGATCGTCAAGGCGATGACCGAGAAATTCGGTTACACCAATCGTCTTCAGGTTCCGAAGCTCGAGAAGATCACGCTCAACATGGGTGTTGGCGAAGCGAGCCAGGACAAGAAGAAGGTCCAGACGGCGGCCGAGGAAATGGAATTGATCGCCGGCCAGAAGCCGGTCATCACCAAGGCGAAGAAGTCGATCGCGCAGTTCAAGCTGCGCGATGGCATGCCGATCGGTGCGAAGGTGAACCTGCGCCGCGATCGCATGTACGAATTCCTCGACCGCCTGGTCACCATCGCGATGCCCCGCATCCGCGACTTCCGCGGCCTCAACCCGAAGTCGTTCGATGGCAATGGCAACTATGCCATGGGCATCAAGGAGCAGATCATCTTTCCGGAGATCAGCTACGACCGTATCGAAAAGGTGCGTGGCATGGATATCATCCTGACCACCACTGCCAAGACCGACGATGAAGCGCGCGAGCTGCTTCGCCTGTTCGGTTTCCCGTTCCCGGCCGAGGAAAAGGCCGAAGAAGAAAAGGCGGCGGCGTAAGCCGCTCCAGGAGAGCTTAAGTCCAATGGCGAAACTGAGTTCCATCAACAAGAACGAGCGTCGCAAGAAGCTCGTCAAGAAGTACGCGGACAAATACGCGAAGCTGAAGGCGATTGCAGACGACACAACGCTCGACGATGGCGAGCGACTGATCGCACGCCTCAAGATGGCGGAAATCCCACGCAACGCGAACCCGACGCGGGTGCGCAACCGCTGCAACACCACCGGTCGCCCGCGCGGCTACTATCGCAAGTTCGGGCTCAACCGCATCGAACTCCGCGATCTGGCCAACAAGGGCCTGATCCCGGGCGTGACCAAGTCGAGCTGGTGAGGAATTAGACAATGGCTATGACCGATCCCCTGGGTGACATGCTCACCCGCATCCGCAACGGCCAGCAGGCGAAGAAGGATTCCGTCCTCTCGCCCGCCAGCAAGCTGCGTGCGAACGTCCTTCAAGTGCTCCAGCGCGAAGGCTACATCCGTGGCTACAGCGACGACACGTCGGGCAAGCACCCGCAACTGCGGATCGAACTGAAATATTTCGAAGGCGAGCCTGCGATCAAGCATATCGCCCGCGTATCCAAGCCGGGTCGCCGCATTTATTCGGGGTCCAGGGAACTGCCGATGGTGCGCAACGGCCTCGGCATCACGATCGTCTCGACGCCGAAGGGCGTGCTTTCGGACAACGAGGCACGCAACGACAATGTCGGCGGCGAAGTGCTGGCGGAGGTGTTCTGATGAGCCGCATCGGTAAGAGACCGGTGGCGCTCCCCAGCGGGGTGACCGCCAAGATTGAAGATGGTCGTCTGATCGTCAAGGGCGCCAAGGGTGAACTGTCGATGTCGACCTCCGACCTCCTCGATTACAAGGTCGAGGGAGAGGAGATTATCGTGACGCCTGCCAACAAGACGACGCAGGCGCGTCAGTATTGGGGCATGCAGCGCACGCTGGTGCAGAACCTGGTCGACGGTGTGACCGAAGGCTTTACCAAGGTGCTCGAGATCAACGGCGTCGGTTATCGTGCGCAGGCGCAGGGAAAGAAGCTTAAGCTGCAGCTCGGCTTCAGTCACGATGTCGATCTCGACGTGCCGGAAGGCATCGACGTGAAAACGCCCGACCAGACCACGGTCGAGATTTCGGGCATCGACAAGCAGAAGGTCGGGCAGTTCGCTGCCGAGATCCGCGAATGGCGCAAGCCCGAGCCTTACAAGGGCAAGGGCGTGAAATATCGCGGCGAGTACATCTTCCGCAAGGAAGGGAAGAAGAAGTAAGATGGCAAAGCTTTCCCTCTTTGAACGTCGCCGCCGCCGCGTGCGGACCGCGCTTCGCAAGCGTTCGGGCAACAAGGCGCGCCTGTCGGTGCACCGTACCGGGCAGCATATTTATGCGCAGGTCATCGACGATGCCGACGGCCGCACCGTGGCCGCTGCCAGCACGCTGGGCGGAAACGGCTCGGGCGCGAATGTCGAAGCTGCCAAGAAGGTCGGCAGCGATATTGCCGCCGCTGCCAAGAAGGCCGGTGTGACGACTGTCGTGTTCGATCGCGGCGGGTTCCTGTTCCATGGCCGCGTGAAGGCGCTGGCCGATGCCGCCCGTGAAGGCGGGCTGGAGTTCTGACGATGGCTGACGAAAAGAAAACCGACGACGCCAAGGTCGAAGAGACCAAGGCCGAAGAAACCAAAACCGAAGAGACCAAGACAGAGACTGCGGCGGAAACGCCTGAAGCTCAGGTTGCGGAAAATATCGAGGGTTCAACCCCGACTCCGAGTGTCTCGGGCGAGAGCGAGGCCTCGATCAACCAGTCGGCGGCGCAGGGAGCCGAAGGCCAGCCGCGTCAACGCGGTGGCCAGCGTGGCGGACGCGACAACAACCGTGGCGGCGGGCGCGACGGCGGCCGTGGTCGCGGTCGTGGCCGGGATGATCGCCGTGGCGGTCGTGGCGGAGACGACGATGGCGAGGAGCTGATCGAGAAGCTCGTCCACATCAACCGCGTCGCCAAGGTGGTGAAAGGCGGCAAGCGCTTCGGTTTCGCCGCCCTCGTCGTGGTCGGTGACGGCAAGGGCCGCGTGGGTTTCGGCCACGGCAAGGCCCGCGAAGTGCCCGAGGCGATCAACAAGGCGACCGCAGCCGCCAAGAAGAAGATGGTACGCGTGCCGCTCAAGGAAGGGCGCACGCTGCACCATGACGGCATGGGCCATTTCGGCGCGGGCCGCGTGAACGTGCGTTCGGCTCCGGCCGGTACCGGTATCATTGCCGGTGGCCCGATGCGTGCCGTGTTCGAAAGCCTTGGCGTTGCCGACGTGGTGACCAAGTCGATCGGCACGTCCAACCCCTACAACATGATCCGCGCCACTTTCGACGCGCTCGTCAACCAGTCTTCGCCGAAGTCGGTTGCACAGCGTCGTGGCAAGAAGGTCGCCGACCTGCTCGGTCGCGGTGGTGCCAGCGAAGCCGAGGCCAAGGCCGACGCCGAAGCGATGGTGGAGTAAGACAGATGGCAACCATCAAGATCAAGCAGATCGGCTCGCCGATCCGTAGACCGAAAGATCAGCGCAAGATCCTGATCGGCCTCGGCCTCAACAAGATGCACAAGGTCGTCGAACTGCAGGACACGCCCGAAGTGCGCGGCGCCATCCGCAAGGTGCCGCACATGGTGGAGATCGTGGAAGGCTGATTGCCTTTCGCATCTTCAAAACAATTTGACGGTGGTAGCCCGCTCGCGTAGCGGGCGCCTCCATTTTTATCAGCGCGAACACAGCGAAAGCGAGTGCAGACTATGAAACTGAACGACATCCGCGACAACGAAGGTGCCCGCAAGAACCGTACCCGCGTCGGACGCGGCATCGGCTCCGGCAAGGGCAAGACCGGCGGCCGTGGCCAGAAGGGCCAGAAGAGCCGTTCGGGCGTCGCGATCAAAGGCTTTGAGGGCGGCCAGATGCCGCTTCACATGCGCCTGCCGAAGCGCGGCTTCAACAATCCGTTTGGCAAGGACTACGCCGAGGTGAACCTCGGAGCGATCCAGAAGCTCGTCGACAACAAGAAGCTCGACGCCAAGAAAACCATTGACCATGCCGCGCTCAAGGCAGCCGGTGTGGCGCGCGGCGGCAAGGACGGCGTCCGCCTCCTCGGCAAGGGCGAACTGACCGCGAAGCTGACCTTCAGCGTCGCCGGTGCCTCCAAGGGCGCAGTGGAAGCGGTGGAACAGGCTGGTGGCAAGGTCGAAGTAATCGACCAGGGCAAGCCCGAGCACGAAAAGAAGGCCGCTCGCGCCGAAGCCAACAAGGCGAAGAAGGCAAAGGCCTGACGACAATTCGGAGGCGCGGGTTCGACATCGGGCCGGCGCGCTCCTATCTAGCCTTCCTGAGCCGGGAGGGACCGGCGGTCTGACCAGGGTTTCCAACGTATCATGGCATCACGCGCCGACAATATCGCAAGCTCGCTGAGCTTCGCCAACTTCTCCAAGGCGACCGAGCTGAAGCAGCGAATCTGGTTCACGATCGGCGCGCTGATCGTATTCCGCTTCCTCAGCTTCGTGCCGCTGCCCGGCGTGAACCCGATGATCCTGAGCGATCTGTACGACCAGACGCGCGGCGGCATCCTCGACATGTTCAACATGTTCTCCGGCGGCTCGCTGGAGCGCATGAGCCTCATTGCGCTCGGTGTCATGCCCTACATCACCGCGTCGATCGTGGTGCAGATGGCGGCAGCCCTCCATCCGGCGCTGATCGCGTTGAAGAAGGAAGGCGAGGCCGGGCGCAAGAAGCTGAACCAGTACACCCGATACGGCACGGTCTTCCTGTGCGCGATCCAGGGATGGTTCCTCGCCAGCGGCCTCGAAGCCTATGGTGCGCAAAGCGGGCTCCAGGCGGTGATCGACCCGGGCATCATGTTCCGCATCACGACGGTCATCAACCTGGTCGGCGGCACCATGTTCCTCCTCTGGTTGGGCGAGCAGGTGACGAGCCGCGGCATCGGCAACGGCGTGTCGCTCATCATCATGGCGGGTATCGTCGCCCAGTTCCCGACGTTCACCGCAAACCTGTTCGAAGGCGGTCGTTCGGGCTCGATCAGCGGCGTGCTGATCGGCGGTTTGCTGGTGATGCTGGTGCTCCTCATCCTTATCATCTGCTTCTTCGAGCGTGCCCAGAGGCGCCTGCTGATCCAGTATCCCAAGCGCGCACAGCAGCGCGGCGGTATGCAGGCGGATCGCTCGCACCTGCCGCTCAAGCTGAACACCGCGGGCGTTATCCCGCCCATCTTCGCCAGCTCGCTCCTGCTGCTGCCACTCACGATCACGCAGTTCGCGGGCAACAGCATCGACACGACGAGCACCGGCGGCAGCATCGTGCAGACGCTGAACCAGTATCTGCAGCACGGGCAGCCGCTTTACATGCTGCTCTATGCCGCGGGCATCATGTTCTTCGCCTTCTTCTACACCGCCGTCGTTTTCAATCCGGAAGACACTGCGGAGAACCTGAAGAAGCAGGGCGGCTTCATACCGGGTATCCGCCCGGGCAAGCGTACGGCGGAATATCTCGATTATGTCCTCACCCGCATCACGGTGGTCGGCGCGATCTACCTGACGCTGGTCTGCGTCATCCCTGAATGGGGCATCGCGCAGACGGGCCTGCCGCTGTTCCTCGGCGGAACAAGCCTGCTGATCGTTGTCAACGTCACAGTCGACACGATCAGCCAGATCCAGTCGCACCTGCTGGCGCACCAGTATGGCGATCTTATCAAGAAGGCGAAGTTGAAGGGCCGGATGCGCTAGGCTAGCCAAGGCAGCTTAGACGGCAACGGGGATTCGCGCGCTACCATGAATATCATCCTTCTCGGCCCTCCGGGCGCAGGCAAGGGCACGCAGGCGAACCTGCTGGTCGAACATCACGGCATGGTCCAGTTGTCGACCGGCGACATGCTGCGCGAGACGCGCAAGGCCGATACCAAGCTGGGCCGCCGTGTCGCGGCAGTGATGGATGCTGGCGAGCTGGTGTCCGACGAGATCGTATCCGCCATGATCGACGCGAAGCTCTCCGACATGGGCGAGGGTGTCGGCGCCATTTTTGATGGCTATCCGCGCACCGAGGCGCAGGCGCATGCGCTCGACGAGATCCTTGCAAAGCATGACCGCAAGCTTGACCACGTGATCGAGCTTGTGGTGGACGAAGAGGCGCTGGTCGACCGCGTCACGGGCCGTTTCACCTGCGCCAAGTGCGGCGAGGGCTATCACGAGCGGCACAAGCAGCCCGCCACCGAAGGCGTGTGCGACAAATGCAGCTCGACCGAGTTCAAGCGTCGGCCTGACGATACCGAAGACACGGTGCGGACCCGCATGCGCGAATACCGCGCGAAGACCGCGCCGATCCTGCCGATCTACGAAGAGCGCGACATCGTCCGGAATGTCGATGGCATGGCAAGCATCGACGATGTCACGACCGCGATAGAGGAGGTCTTGGCCTCCGCCTGACCGCCGCGCTATCCTCCCGGCGATACGGGAGGATAGCCATGACAATTTCAACCATCGCCGCCATCGCGCTTGGCTTCGCGCAGCCCGGTGCTGCCGACATCGTCGAAAGCTCGCCCGGCGGCTTCGCCACCTCGCACACTGCGCTGGTCGCCGCCGACCGCAGGGCGGTGTGGAATGCGCTCGTCCACCCCGAAGGCTGATGGGACCATACATGGTCGGACGATCCCGCGAACTTGCGCCTCGATGCGCATGCGGGCGGCTGCTTCTGCGAGACTTTGCCCGCCGCCGATGGCTGGCCTGCCGGATCGGTCGAGCATATGCGCGTCGTGTTCGTGCGGCCCGGGAGCGAGTTGCGCATGTCGGGTTCGCTCGGCCCGTTGCAGACCGAAGGGCTGGCCGGCACGCTCAGCGTGACGCTGGCGGAAGAAGCCGACAGCGCGCGCATCACGTGGCACTACGTGACCGGCGGACAATCGCGCATCAACCTGATGCAAATTTCGCCGGTGGTGGACCGGGTGCAGGGCGAATTCCTCGCCGGACTGGTCGCGGCTGTCGGCGGACCGGGGGAAGAGCGTTAACGCGCATTTTGACTAGCGCGCCGTGCCGCGCTATGATGGTGCAATCGGACGGGGCATCCCGAACGGGCAGCGGTTTGCCGCATGCCTGCTTTCGCCTGTTGACGTTTGTAGGGAATCACCCTATTTGCAGCCCCGATCGTCCAATTGCGAAAGATTTGCGATATTTGTGAAGGCAGCGACATCCGCATGCCTTCGTTTCGTATTTCCGATGCACCGGGCGGCAGCAACCGCGATGAGATAGGGCGCGCCCGGCCGTTCGGGCCAGGCAAGTCCCTGTGGAGCATGGAGAATTAAGTGGCTCGTATTGCCGGGGTGAACATCCCCACCAACAAGCGCGTTATCGTCGCGCTCACCTATATTCACGGAATCGGCCCGACATCCGCGGCCAAGATTGTCGACAAGCTGGGTATCGATCGCGCCACCCGCGTGCAGGATCTGGCCGACAGCGAAGTCGTGCAGATCCGCGAAGCGATCGATGCGGATTTCACAGTGGAAGGCGATCTTCGCCGCGAAACCGCGATGAACATCAAGCGCCTGATGGACCTCGCCTGCTATCGCGGTCTGCGTCATCGCAAGGGCCTGCCGGTGCGCGGACAGCGCACCCACACAAACGCCCGCACCCGCAAGGGCAAGGCCAAGCCGATCGCCGGCAAGAAGAAGTAAGCGCGGGTTTTCCGCAGCGACTTCTTTTTCGAGATACGAGGAATTTTAGAACATGGCACGCGAACCAGGCCGGGTACGGCGCCGCGACAAGAAGAATATCTCCAGCGGCGTCGCGCACGTCAATGCGAGCTTCAACAATACGATGATCACCATTACCGATGCGCAGGGCAATGCGATCAGCTGGTCTTCCGCCGGCATGATGGGCTTCAAGGGCAGCCGCAAGTCGACGCCCTATGCCGCGCAGGTCGCTGCGGACGATGCGGGCAAGAAGGCCGCCGAGCATGGCGTCCGCACGCTCGAGGTGGAAATCAAGGGTCCGGGTTCGGGCCGCGAAAGCGCGCTGCGGGCGCTGCAGGCGGTGGGCTTCACCATCACCAGCATCCGCGACGTGACGCCGATCCCGCATAACGGGGTCAGGCCTTCCAAGCGCCGCCGCGTCTGATCGAAGCCTGCAGCGAGGGGCATTCGGCCCGTCGCAACAACCAGTCATTCGCATCGGCCGCGGCGCTCCAGCGCTCCGCGGCCGATGCGCCCGAAATTACCTTTAGGGGATATCCATGTCCGTCAATACGAAGAACTGGCAGGAACTGAAAAAGCCCAACACTCTCGATGTCAAGGAAGGCAGCGACAAGAAGCGCAAGGCCACTTTCGTCGCCGAACCGCTTGAGCGCGGCTACGGCCTGACGCTTGGTAATTCGCTGCGCCGCGTGCTCCTGTCCAGCCTTCAGGGTGCGGCCATCACGTCGATCAAGATCGAGAACGTGCTGCACGAATTCTCCTCGCTCGCCGGCGTGCGCGAGGACGTGACCGACATCGTGCTGAACGTGAAGCAGATCGCGCTCAAGATGGAAGGCGAAGGCCCGAAGCGCCTGCAGCTTTCCGCCACCGGTCCGGGTGAAGTGAAGGCTGGCGACATTGCCGTATCGGGCGATATCGAAGTGCTCAACAAGGATCTCGTGATCTGCCACCTCGACGAAGGCGCGAACCTCAACATGGAACTGACGGCCGATAGCGGGAAGGGTTATGCCCCCGCTGTCGCCAACCGTCCGGCCGATGCGCCGATCGGCCTGATCCCGATCGACAGCCTGTATTCGCCGATCAAGCAGGTCAGCTACAAGGTCGAGAACGCCCGCGTCGGTCAGGAACTCGACTTCGACAAGCTGAGCCTCACCATCGAAACCGACGGCACCGTCACGCCGGAGGATGCGATCGCCTATGCCGCGCGCATCCTGCAGGACCAGTTGACGCTGTTCGTTCACTTCGAAGACGGCATCCCGCAGCCGCAGAGTGCCATGATCGGTGTCGCTGCCGAGCCACAGGAATCGGACACCAACCAGCTCAACCGCTATCTTCTCAAGAAGGTTGACGAGCTTGAACTGTCGGTGCGTTCGGCCAACTGCCTCAAGAACGACAACATCATTTATATCGGCGATCTGGTTCAGAAGACCGAAGCCGAGATGCTGCGCACCCCGAATTTCGGTCGCAAGTCGCTCAACGAGATCAAGGAAGTGCTCTCCAGCATGGGCCTGCGCCTCGGCATGGACATCCCCGGATGGCCGCCCGAGAACATCGAGGAAATGGCCAAGAAGCTGGAGCAGGAACTTCTCGGCTGATCGGCTTATCCTCCCCGGGCTCGCTCGGGGAGGGCAACGCCGCGCCGGGTGGTCGAGGGGCACCGGTGACACCCCGCAAACGTCACCTGCTACGGGCTACCTTAAACGGGCCCCTATCGAACTGGAGTACAGAATATGCGTCACGGAATTTCCGGCCGTAAGCTTTCCCGCAAGTCGCAGCACCGCACGGCGCTGTTCCGCAACATGGCGGCGGCGCTCATCAAGCACGAGCAGATCCTCACCACTACGGCGAAGGCCAAGGAATTGCGCCCCTATGTCGAAAAGCTGATCACGCTCGCCAAGCGCGGCGGCCTGTCGAACCGTCGGCTCGCCGCGAGCCGACTAATGGACGATGTTCAGCTGAAGAAGCTGTTCGACGTGCTGGCCGATCGCTATGCGGATCGTGAAGGCGGTTACACCCGCATCATCAAGGCCGGCTACCGCGCCAGCGACGCCGCTCCCATCGCCTATATCGAACTCGTCGACCGTGACGAGGACGCCAAGGGCCAGGACAGCGGCCCGGTGATGACCGAGGACGAGTACGAAGACGCCTGAGACGCTTCGAGATCGAGACAAGCGAGGGCCGTCGGAGCGATCCGGCGGCCCTTTCCTTTTGTGCCGGTGGTGGCAGAGTGCGTCGCATGATCCGCACCGCCATGCTGGCAGCCGCCGTGCTGTCTTTCGCCACGACCCCAGCCACTGCACAGGGCATCTCGCAAGGTGAGCTACAAAGCCGCTACGACCGCGCGCTCGCCGCGGGCTACAAGGCGTTGTTCCTGTGCAGCGCGATTGCGAACGCGGAGCGAATGGCGGCACGCCGCGATGCGGGCAATGTCGGGGCTTGGGAGTTGGCAGGTATCCAGTCACCCTTGGACGGCATCGTTGCCGATCTCGACCATCGTATCTGGCGCTTCAGGGACGGCGAGGGCGCCGTTTCGCATGTCGAAGTGGACTGGACAGAGGACATGGCACCTCGCCTTGCTTGGCACCGGGAGGAAGGCGGGTGCACGCTCGCTCCCATCGGAACCGCTCGCCCGCCGGAACGCGCGAGCGTTCCCTATGCCGAAGGGTACTACCACTTTCATCAGCGCATTCCCGACGAAACGTCGCTCTCGAACGTCTTGGGAGCCGCCTTCGGGTCCGGATACGGTGTTGATGCGCGCACCACTGCGGTCATTGTCGCTGGCGACGAGGGGGACGGCGTTTTCCGATACACTGCCAGTTTCACACCGGCGACACCCCAGCGCACATGGTCGGTCGCGAAAAGCATTGCTGCAACAATCGTCGGCGCGGCGGTCCAGCGCCGTGAGGCCGACGTCAATGCGAGCGCGGGCCTTGGCGAGAACGACGACGACCCGCGCCGGGCTATCACCATCGATCACGCATTGCGGATGGCGATCGGCCGCTACTCGGACACGCCCGGCAACAGCACCGACCCGCTCTATTTCGGCGGTGCGACAGTCGACGAGGTGGCGCGCGACTGGCCGCTGGTTCACGCGCCGGGCACCGTCTGGCGGTATGCCAACAACGACACGCTCGTCGCCATCGACGCGATCGAGGACACCTTCGACAACCATCCGCCGTCCGAGCTTTTTGCCATGCTCGGCATGAGCGGTACGGTAGCAGAGACAGACTGGCAGGGCGGCTACGTGCTTTCGAGCCAGGTCTGGGCCCCCGCGCCCGACCTTTTGCGCCTCGGCCAGCTTTACCTCAACGACGGCGTCGTGCCCGACGGCACACGCATCCTGCCCGAAGGCTGGGTCGAATACGTCTCCACCCCCTCTGGCCCGCAGCCCGAAGGCGGGCGCGGATGGGGGTATGGTGCGGGCTGGTGGTTGCTCGACAATTCCGACACCATTCCCGCTGACACCATCCTCGCGGCGGGCAATCGGGGGCAGTATATCGTCGTCATTCCAAGCCGCGACATCGTGATCGTGCGGCGCGGGGAGGATCCGGCGGGTGGCAGCGGCTTCGATATCGAGGCCTTCACACGAGACGTGCTCGCCGCGCTCGGCGATTAGCCCCGCGCACCTCGCTTGCATCGTACCCGTTTCATCGCCAACTATCTCCCCATACCGGATCGCAACCCCATGAGGCCCAATGACCCGCACCCTCCTCGCCGCAACGGCGGCCATCGCCATCGCTTCCACCGCTAGCGCGCAGGAGCTGACCGTGCCCGATTACCCGGAAACGCGCCGCGGAGATGTGGTGGAAACATTCTTCGGCGAGCATGTGCCCGATCCTTATCGCTGGCTGGAGGACGACGTTCGCAACAATCCCGACGTCGCAGCCTGGGTGGACGCGCAGAATGTCGCCACCGATGCCTATCTCGAGCAGCTGCCCATGCGCGAATGGTTTGCGACACGGATCGGCGAACTGACCGATTACGAACGGTTCGGCATCCCGGTCGCGCGCGGCAATCGCTATTTTTACACCCGCAATTCGGGCCTGCAGAACCAGTCCCCGCTTTACGTGCAGGAAGGGCTGGATGGTGAGCGTCGGTTGCTTCTTGACCCGAATGAATGGGCCGATGACGGGGCGACCGCGCTCGGCGGCTGGGTCGCTTCGCCCGATGGCTCCAAGCTGCTTTACAGCGTGCAGGACGGTGGCACCGACTGGCGCATCCTGCGGGTGATGGACGTCGCGACCGGCGAGCCGATCGGCGGAGATATCCGCTGGGCCAAGTTCACCAACCTCGCCTGGGTGGGCGAGGAAGGCTTCGTCTATTCGCGCTTCCCCGAACCGGAAGAAGGCGAGGATTTCCAGGCGCTCAACCTCGACCAGGCGGTGTATTACCACGCGCTCGGTACCGACCAGTCGGAAGACGAGATGGTGTTCAGCACGCCCGATTTCGGCGAGCGCAACCACACGGCGGGCGTCAGCACGGACGGGCGCTGGATGACGATCACTTCCTCCACCGGCACCGATGCCCGCTACGAAGTCGCGGTCGTGGACCTCGCCAATCGCGATGCGATGGGCTGGCATTCGACTGCGCTCGTCACCGGGTTCGAGAATAGCTGGGACCTGATCGACAGTGTCGGCAGCCAGTTGTTCTTCACGACCAACAAGGATGCGCCACTCTATCGCGTCGTCTCCATCGATATGGACGATCCCGCCGCGGGCTGGACCGAGGTGGTCGCCGAGCGCGACCAGCCCATCGCGGGCAGCTCTATCGTCGGCGGTCACCTGATTCTCGAATATCTCGAGGACGCCTCCTCCAGCGCATATGTCTACACGCTGGGCGGCGAGCTGGTGCGCGAGATCGAGTTCGCCGGGTTGGGCAGCGCGGGCGGTTTCGTCGGCGATCCGGACCGGGACGAGATGTTCTACAGCTTTGCAAGCTTCAACCGGCCGGGCACGGTCTACCGCTACGATGTCGCCACCGGCGAAAGCAGCGTTTTCAAAGCACCGATTGTCGGATTCTCCCCGGACGATATCGCTGTCGAGCAGCGTTTCTACGAGAGCAAGGATGGCACCCGCGTGCCGATGTTCATTGTGCGACGCGCCGATCTGGCCAAGAGCGGTGAGGCCTTGCCTACGCTGCTCTACGGCTATGGCGGGTTCGACATTTCCCTCACCCCCGGCTTCTCGCCAAGCCGCCTTGCATGGGTTGAAGCGGGCGGAGCTTTCGCCATGGCAAATATCCGCGGCGGCGGCGAATACGGCAAGGCGTGGCACGATGCCGGTCGCCGTGCGAACAAGCAGAACGTGTTCGACGATTTCATCGCCGCGGGCGAGTTCCTGATCGCGGAGGGCGTCACACCCGAGGACGGGCTCGCCATACAGGGCGGCTCCAATGGCGGGCTGCTCGTGGGCGCGGTGGCAAACCAGCGGCCGGACCTGTTCGCGGCGGGCAATGCCGCAGTGGGCGTGATGGACATGCTGCGCTTCGACCGCTTCACCGCCGGGCGATACTGGGTCGACGATTACGGATACCCGGACTGCGAGGACGACTGGCATATCCTGCGCGCCTATTCCCCCTATCACAATATCCGCCCCAATACGGACTATCCGGCGCTGCTGGTGACGACGGCGGATACGGACGATCGCGTGGTGCCCGGGCACAGCTTCAAATACACCGCAGCCTTGCAGGCAGAGGAACTCGGCGAGCGCCCGCAGCTGATCCGCATCGAGACGCGCGCGGGCCACGGCGCGGGCAAGCCGACCGACAAGGCCATAGAGGAAGCCGCGGATATCATGGGGTTCCTCGCCCATTGGACGGGATTGCAGGCAGTGGACTAGCCGTATTCAGGAAAGTCGCCGCTTTCCTGAATATCGCCCAACGCGCGAGTTCAGCTTCGCATCACGCCACGTTTGGTAGAACCCTTTACATGGATGACAAACGAGTCGTCCACGTGAAGGAGATACCGCAATGAAGACCATGTCCAAAGCCCTGGCCAAAGGAACGTTAGCCACCGTCGCGGCTGGTGCGATGGCCCTGGCCTCCACCGCCCCTGCTTCCGCGCAGGACCGCTACCGCGACCGTGACGACGATGGCATCGGCGCGGGCGAGATTATCGCCGGTGCTGTAATCCTGGGTGGCCTCGCCGCGATCCTCAGTTCGCGAAACAACGACCGCTACGACGATTATCGCTACGGGGACCGGAATTATCGCTCCAACGGCAATTATCGGGGTAACTATCGCGGCTACAACAACGGCTATGATGGGTATGGCCGCAATTCCAGTCGTCGCGCCGTCGAACAGTGCGTCCGCGCCGCTGAGCAGGCTGCGCAGCGTTACACCGGCAGCCGTGCCGAGGTGTTCGAGATCCGCGATATCGACCGCGAACGGCGCGGATACGAGATCGAGGGCCGGATCGCCGTGCGCGACGATTACCGCTCCCGCGACCGCCGCAGCCGCTATGGCTACAGCGACTATCGCCGCGGTGGCCGCAACAATGGCTGGGACGAAGGGCGCTTCCAGTGCGATTACCGCAACGGCCGGGTCGTCGACATCGACTTCGACGGCATCCGCGGACTTCGCTAAGCCGACCAGACACGAGAAGCGGCCCGGAGCGATCCGGGCCGCTTTTTCGTGACCGCCCTAAACCTCGCGCGAGTATGCGGGCAGTTCGATGGACCAGACCATCGCCGCACCGCGCAGCGCGAAGCCAGCGAGAGCGGCGATACCCATCGCCAGCGACTGCGCCATGCCCAATAGCAGCATTCCCGCACACGACGCGGCGCTGAGCGCAGCGGCTGTCACGTAAAGCTCTGGCCGCATGAGGATCGACGGCACACCCGCGATCACGTCGCGCACGATCCCGCCGACACAGCCGGTCACCACGCCGAGGATCACCGCCGCCACCGGCGCGACGTCGAAGGCCAGCGCCTTGGCCGTGCCGAGCGCGCTGAACAGCGCCAGCCCGATGGCGTCCGCCCATTCGAGCCAGCGGCCTTCCCACCATTTGCGCGGCACCATCCATGCGATTGTCGCCATGCCGAGAATGACCGGCGCGACCAGGAAATCCTTCAGCCAAAACGCTGGCACGCCAAGCAGCGCGTCGCGCACCGAACCGCCGCCAACGCCCGTCAGCAGCGCGAAGAAGGCGCAGGTTACGAAGGTCTGGTTGAGCCGCGCCGCCATCAGTGCGCCGGACAGCGCGAACACGGCGGTGCCGCCAAGGTCGAGCCAGGCTGGCAGGGCCGGGCCGAATTCGGGCGGCGCTATCATGCGGGCACTTTCACCCGTGCCCTGCGCCGCCGGAACATCAGTACGCAGCCGAGCAGCGAGCCGATGACGCCGAGCGCGGCGAACAGGATCAGGATGGGGTGGCTGGTATCCTCTCGGTTCTGCAGGTCCATGATATGCAGTCCCCACATGAAATCGAACACCCGCCACCAGCGCGTGCGCACTGCCGCGATTTCGCCGGTCTGCGCGTCGACATAAACATGCGTGCTGTCCTCCAGCGCGACCTGCCAGCTCTCCACCGGTCGGCGGAAATCGAGGGGCGCTTTGTCGGCGGAGAACCGCTCGACCCGCACCGGATTGTCCCCGCCCACTATCTCTCGGGCCACCTTGGCCCGCACGAATGCCTCATCGATTATCGGAAGCGGCTCGCCTGTCGCGTCCGCCGACCTTCGCTCCACATTCCCATCGGCATCGGTCAACAGCCAGACAGGCCGCCCGTCCTGCATGGTGACGCGCATCTCGCTATACCTGCGGCTGCCATCGGCGATGAGGGCGATGGGTTCGGGATTGCCCGCCGGGAGCAACACGTCCTGCTGCTTTATGCGCAGGTGATCGCCGCGCACCTCCTCTATGGGCGTGATGACCATGACGAGGCCAGTCACCGTCCACATCAGCACCGGCACGCCGACCAGCCAGCCGAGCCAGATATGCCAGCGCGCGAATTTGCGCATCATTTTCCGCTTTGCCATGCCCCCTTGCTACCGCGCACCGCACGGCGCGCCTAGTCTCGCGCAAAGAGTTTCGACCGGTCGGCGAACGCCTTCATCTCGATGGCGTTGCCAGCCGGATCGCGGAAGAACATTGTCGCCTGCTCGCCGGGCTGGCCTTCGAAGCGGATATGCGGTTCAATTTCGAAGGAGATATTTGCCGCGTGAAGCCGGTCGGCCAATTCCTTCCACTCCGTCATCCCCAGCACGATGCCGAAATGCGGCACCGGCACGTCCCGCCCGTCGACCGGATTGCTTCCGCCCGGATTGCGCGCGACCACGGCAGGAGCCTGATGCGCGACGATCTGGTGGCCGTAGAAATCGAAGTCGATCCAGTCGTCCGAGCTGCGACCCTCCGCGCATCCCATGACGCTGCCCCAGAATTCGCGAGCCGCCTCCAGATCGTCGACGGGGAAGGCAAGGTGGAATGGGGAAAGTTCACTCATCTCTTGGGTATCCTGTTGAGGCCGAGCGCGATGCCGAAACCGATGATGGGCGCTGCGCCGTAGCCGATCAGCGGGGTGGGATAGTTGCTCATGACGCTCATCAGAACGAAGCCGAACAGCGCCCCGAACAGGGCGAAGCGTTTTTCTGCGTTCAGGTTTACCTGCGTAGCGAGAAGCGCGAAGCTCGCCATTAGCCCGGCGACTAGCAACACGCCGAACAGCGGTGTTTCGGTGAGCGCCTGCACCAGTGCGCGTTCGACGAAGGGCTGCGGCGGAAGTTCTCCGCGCAGTGCCATTTCGATGGAAGCCGCGAAGCCGAGAGCGCAGGCGAGGCCAACGCGCCAGTCCTTCGTGACATGATGAATGCCCAAAGCGGCAAAGGTGAGTGCGAAGCCAGTCGCGGCATCGGGCTGCAGCCATGCCGCAACTGTTCCGGCGACGATGATCGGCGCTGCCAGTTTGCGGTTGCGCGCAGCGAGCACCGCCAGCGTCGGCACCGCGACCATGCCGGTATGCAGCGATAGCGGCCCGAGCGGAAACCATCGCATCACCCGGTCGCCGGTGATGGACGCGACCTGCGGCCCTACGGCAATCGCACTCAGCATCACCACGAGCATGATGCCTGTCAGGATATGGCGGCTGGTGGCAGTATGCGGCCCGCGCCCGAGCAGCACCCACGCCGCCATGACGGCCAGCGTCACGAGGTTGACGGCAATGTAGGATACCGGAGCGGCTGCCACCGCCATCCACTCTGCACCCGCAAGCACCGGGATCGCTAGCGCCGCAAGGGCAGGCAGGCGATCCCGGACTGCGGGCATGTCAGATATGGATCGGCTTGCCCTGCACGCCCATCGCGGCCTCTTTGAGCGCCTCGGCGTGGGTCGGGTGAGCGTGGCAGGTATAGGCGATGTCTTCGCTCGTTGCGCCGAACTCCATGGCAAGCGCGGCCTCGGCGATCATCGTACCCGCGACGCTGGCGATGGCCCAGATGCCGAGCACGCGGTCGGTTTCTGCATCGGCGATGACTTTTACGAAACCCTCGGGCTCGTGGTTGGTTTTTGCGCGGCTGTTCGCCATCATCGGGAACTTGCTCGCCTTGATAGCATGGCCCGCGTCCTTCGCCTGCGCTTCGGTGAGGCCGACCCCGGCAATTTCGGGCCAGGTATAGACGACGCTCGGGATCACGTCGTGATTGACGATGCCAGTCTGACCGGCGATCCATTCGGCGACCGCGATGCCCTCGTCCTCGGCCTTGTGCGCCAGCATCGGGCCGGGCACCACGTCGCCGATGGCGCGCACCCCGTCGACGGCGGTGCAAAACTCGTGATCGACCTCGATCTGGCCGCGTTTGTTCGTTTCGAGACCGATAGCGTCCAGCCCAAGTCCCTCCGTGTTCGGCTTGCGCCCGATGGACACGAGGACGCAATCGGCCTCCATCGTCTCGCTATCGCCACCAGCTGCAGACTCCATTGTCAGCGTGGCTTTCGTGCTCTTGACGCTGCAGCCGGTAACCTTGGTGCCGAGCTTGAACTCGATGCCCTGCTTCTTGAAAATCTTGCGTGATTCCTTGCGGATATCGTCATCCATGCCAGGCAGGATTTCGTCGAGGAACTCGATACAGGTGACTTTCGCGCCCAGCCGCCGCCACACGCTGCCTAGCTCCAAACCGATCACTCCGCCGCCGATCACGACCATATGGTCAGGCACCTTGGGCAGCTCCAGCGCGCCGGTGCTGTCGACCACGACATGCTTGGAATTGTCGACCTCAATCCCGCCGAGCGGGGTGACGCTGGAGCCGGTGGCGATGACGATTTCCTTGGCGGTGACCGTCTCGTTACCCACCTTGACGGTATGGGCATCCTGGAAGGTGGCGTGGCCCTTCTTCCATTCGACCTTGTTCTTCTTGAACAAAAATTCGATACCCCTTGTGAGTCCCTCGACCGCATCGAGCCGCTGGCCGTGGAGCTTGTCCATGTTGAGCCTGGGCGAGACCTCAATGCCCATTTCGGCCATTTTGCCGTTCGCCGCCGCATCGAAATATTCGCTCGCATGCAGCATCGCCTTGGAAGGGATGCAGCCGACATTGAGGCAGGTGCCGCCCAGCGTCTCGCGGTTTTCGGCGCAGGCGGTCTTCAGCCCCAGCTGCGCCGCGCGGATCGCGGCGACATAGCCGCCCGGTCCGGCACCGATGACAAGGACGTCGTAGTCGTATTCAGCCATTAGTTCTTCCTCAAAGGTCGATCAGCATCCGCATCGGATCCTCGATCGCATCCTTCATGATCTTGAGCGCGGTAACGGCTTCGCGGCCGTCGATGATGCGGTGGTCGTAGCTGAGCGCGAGATACATCATCGGGCGAACCACAACCTCGCCATTCACCGCGACGGGACGGTCCTCGATGCGGTGAAGACCGAGTACGGCGCTTTGCGGCGGATTGATGATCGGGGTCGACATCAACGATCCGAACACCCCGCCATTGGAAATGGTGAAGGTACCACCAGCCATGTCCTCCATCGTCAGCGTGCCTTCCTTGGCGCGCTTGCCGTAATCGGCGATGGCGAGTTCGATCTCTGCAAAGCTCATCGCGTCGATGCTGCGCACGACCGGGACGACGAGGCCATTGGGCGCGCTTACGGCAACCGACAGATCGACATAGTCGTGATAGACGATCTCGTCCCCGTCGATATAGGCGTTGACGGAAGGCACGTCCTTCAGTGCCAGCGCAGCGGCCTTGGCGAAGAAGCTCATGAAGCCAAGCTTGATGCCGTGCTTCTTTGCGAACATCTCCTTATACGCCTCGCGCGCCTCTATCACCGCGCTCATGTCGCAATCATTGAAGGTGGTTAGCAGGGCGGCATTATCCTGCGCGCCCTTGAGCCGCTTCGCGATTGTCTGGCGCATGCGCGTCATCTTGACGCGCTCCTCGCGCCGCTCGCCCTTGGTGGAAGGCGCAGCCGCAGAAGCTGCCGCAACGGGCGAGGGCGCGGACGTTTCGCTGCTCTTGTTTTTCGCCGCGGCGAGCACGTCTTCCTTGGTCAGGCGGCCGTCCTTGCCGCTGCCCTTAATCGTGGTCGGATCGACGCCATGCTCGATCACCGCGCGGCGCACGGCGGGCGACATGGTAATGTTCCCGTCAGCGGAAGAGGCTTTGACACCATCGTCGCGCTCTTCGTTTCCCTCTTCACGCTGCTCGGATGCGCGGCCAGCTTCCTCGCCCTTAGCAGCCGGGGCAGCACCGGCCTCGACAATGGCGATCAGCGCGCCGACCTCCACCGTGTCGCCGACCGCGGCCTTGTGCTCCTGCAGCACGCCCGCCACGGGCGAGGGCACTTCCACCGCGACCTTGTCGGTTTCAAGGCTGGCGATCGGCTCATCCGCCGCAACGGCATCGCCGGGCTGCTTCAACCACTCGCCGACGGTCGCTTCGGTGACCGACTCGCCCAGCGTGGGGACTTTGACTTCGGTTGCCATATCGATGAATTCCTTGCCCTATTTCTTGCGAGCGGTTTGTTTGGCGAATGATTTGCCGCGTTTCGACAGGCCGAGCGCGACGCACACCAGCGCCTCCTGCTGAGCCTGGTGGCGGCTGGCAAAACCAGTGGCAGGCGAGGCGGCTTCCTCACGCCCGGCATAACTTGCCCGCATCCCGCCATGCCCGGCGGCGGTGAGCGCCTCTTCCAACCGGCTTTCGACGAAGAACCAAGCGCCGTTGTTCTTCGGTTCTTCCTGACACCAGACCACTTCTTCGAGATTGGTCATACATTTCATCCGCATGGCGAGGGGTTCACCGGGGAAGGGATAAAGCTGCTCGATGCGAACGATGGAAACGTCGTCTACCTCCTCGGCATCGCGTTTTTCCATCAGGTCGTAAGCGACCTTGCCGCTGCACAGGACGAGGCGGCGCACCTTTTCGTCGGGCACCTCCGTCTTGTCGGAGAGGATGCGCATGAAGTGGCTGTCGTCCTGGAACGCCACCGCATCGCTCTTGGCAAGCGGATGGCGCAACAGACTCTTGGGCGTCATTATGACCATTGGCTTGCGAAACGGGCGCAACATCTGGCGGCGCAGCACATGGAAATAATTCGCCGGGCTGGTGATGTTGCAGACCTGGATATTGTCGTTCGCGCAAAGCTGCAGGAAGCGTTCGAGACGTGCGCTGGAATGCTCTGGTCCCTGGCCTTCGTATCCGTGCGGCAGAAGCATGACGAGCCCATTCGCGCGCATCCATTTCGCTTCGCCCGCGGCGATGAACTGGTCGATCATTATCTGCGCGCCATTGGCGAAATCGCCGAATTGCGCTTCCCACATCACCAGCGTTTTCGGATCGGCGAGGGCGAAGCCATATTCATAGCCGAGCACCCCGAATTCGGAAAGCACGCTATCATACACCTCGAACTTGCCGTGCGGCAGCGTGGCGAGCGGGATGTATTTGCCCTCATCAGTCTGGTCGACCCAGATGGCGTGCCGCTGGCTGAACGTGCCGCGCCCGCTATCCTGACCGGACAGGCGTACACCGAAACCTTCGGTGACGAGGCTGCCGAAGGCCAGTGCCTCCGCCGTGGCCCAATCGAAGCCGGTGCCGGACTTGAACATTTCCGACTTCGCATCGAGCACGCGCTGCAGCGTCTTGTGGATCGTGTGGTGGTCAGGGACGGTCGTCAGCGTCCGGCCGAGGCTGTCAAACAGCTTCTTCGGGATCGCGGTTTCGACATTGCGCCGCGCGGTCTCGGGGTCGGCAGGCTTGTGCAGCCCGCTCCAGCGACCGGCGAACCAGTCGACCTCGTTCGGCTTGTAGCTCTTCGCCGCTTCGAATTCCTCGTCCAGCCGGGCGATGAACTCCTCGCGCATCTTTGGCGCGTCGCCGCTGTCGATGACCTTTTCTTCCAGCAGCCGCTCCGAATACAATTCCGATACGCGTGGATGCTGGCGAATTTCCTTGTACATGAGTGGCTGGGTAAAGCTCGGCTCGTCGCCTTCGTTGTGGCCGAAGCGGCGATAGCACCACATGT
>JBARVT010000269.1:0-5178 GCA_049646405.1 Alteraurantiacibacter sp. | reverse complement strand
GGGAAAGGAACGGTCGCGACATCGAACAGCAGCGGGCTATAGGCGCGGTTGAAAACGCCGCGCGCGCCCACGCTCATCGCGCCGATCGTATCACCGTGATAAGAGTGTTCCATCACCACGATCTTCGAGCGAGCCTCGTAGCGATTGGCCCAGTAGCCGAGCGCCATCTTCAGCGCCACTTCGACCGCGGTGGAACCGCTGTCGGAGAAGAACACGTATTCGAGTTCGCGCGGCATGATCGCCGTCAGGCCACGCGCCAGCTCCTCCGCCGGCTCATGCGTCCAGCCGGCGAAGATCAGCTGATCTAGCTTTTCCGCCTGCTCGCGGATCGCGGCGGCGATGCGGGGATGGTTGTGGCCATGCGTGGTGACCCACCAGCTACTGATCGCGTCCACCACTTCGCGCCCGCCCGCGGTATACAACATCGCTCCCTCGGCGCGCTCGACCAGCGGGATCGGCTCTTCGAGGCCATGCTGGTGAAACGGGTGCCAGACGGGCGAGCGGGTCATGCGAGAGAATCCATGCGAATATTGTCTGCAAAAGCGGCCGCCAGCGTATCGACGTCGAGGGGATCGAGCATCGGGAGACGACCAAGCATCGGTGCTTTTCCGATATGCTCTATCGCCTGCTCTGCCACCGGCTCTTCCTCGCCGACGAAAGCGACCCCTGCAACTTCGACACCGCGCAAGCGCATGGCCTCGAGCGACATCAGCGTATGATTGATCGTGCCAAGCGCGGTGCGCGCAACAAGTATGGCGGGCAAGCCCCAGATACCGAAGATGTCTGCGGCAAGCAGGTCCGCGCGATAAGGGACGAGCACACCGCCTGCGCCTTCCACGACAAGCGGTCCGTCGACGACCGGCAGGCGAAGCTGCAGCATGTCGATAAACGTGTTTTCCACGCTTGCCGCGTGATGCGGCGAGCAAGGCGTGCGGAACCGGTAGACTTCGGGCAGCACGGTCGCATCGGGCGCCAGCCGTGCGACCGCTTGGCTGTCGGTCTCGCCTTCCAACCCGGCCTGCACCGGCTTCCAGTAAGTCGCACGCAGCGCCTGCGCTAGGCCCGCCGCGAAGACGGATTTCCCGACATCGGTATCGGTCCCGGTGACGACGAACCCCCTCATCGCAGCATCGCCAGCGCATCCAGCACGCGGTCGACGTGAGTCTCGTCATGCACGGCGGAAAGCGAAAAGCGGATGCGGCTTTCCCCTTCGGGCACGGTCGGAGGGCGGATCGCTACGGTGAGGATGCCAGCCTTCTCCAGCGTCGCGCTGGCAGCGAGCGCATCGGCTTCGCTGCCGATCGCCACGGGCACGATCTGGGTATCCGACGCTCCGATGTCGTAGCCAAGCGCGCGCAGGCCGGCACGCAGCCGCTCTGCCAGCGCCAGGAGATGCGTACGCTCCGCATCCATCCCTGGCACGAGGTCGAGCGCCGCATCCATCGCACCCAGCACCGAAGGTGGCGGCGCTGTCGTATACACGAACCCCGACGCGGCATTGGCGAGATAGTCACAGATGTCGCGCGATGCGGCGACATAGGCTCCGAAACCGCCCAGCGCCTTGCTGAACGTTCCCATGACGATGTCCGGCTTGTCTGCAAGATCAGCCGTCATCCCGGCCCCGCCCCGTCCCAGAACGCCCGTCGCATGTGCTTCGTCAACTACGCACAGCGCATCGTGTTCACGGCAGAGTGCGATCAGCGTGGCGAGGTCGGCGCGGTCGCCGTCCATGCTGAAGACGCTTTCGGTCGCGACGATCCGTGCGGGGGCATCGGCGTTTGCCGACAGCGATTCTTCCAGATGAGCTAGATCATTGTGACGGTAGCCGGTGTGCATCGTCCGCCCCGCCGCCACGCCGTGATGGATGCTCGCATGAACCAGCCAGTCGGCGAAAACCGCCGCCTCCGGCTCCAGCTTCAGGAGCGCGGGAAACAGCGCGGCGTTGGCCTGCCAGCCGCTAGCGAAGAGGAGCGCAGCCTCGGTGCCTTTCCACGCTGCGACTCGCTCTTCGATCGCGCGATGCGGCTCCAGTGTTCCGGTGACCAGCCGTGAGGCGCGCGAGCCGGTGCCGTATCGCTGCGCCCATTCGCCTGCGCGGCGCGCAAGCTCCGGATGTCTTGCCAAACCCAGATAATCGTTGCTCGACAGGTCGAGCAGTTCGCATCCTTCGCGCATGACGAAGCCCGGCCTGCCGGGTGACAGCGGACGCAACACGCGCAGCCTGTGCCGCGCGCGGCGTGCCTCAAGTGCTTCGGCAAACCGGTGCCGCATCGGGGCATCCTACTCGGCGGCGACCGCCTGCGGTTCGGCCCGCGTCGCGCAGCCGCCCGAACAGCTGTCGGTCGCTCTCATCGGCTCCCCGCCCTGCAACGGTGTCAGGCCCAACCGCGCGAACAGCGCCGCATCGCTGTCGTCGCCCGCATTGGGCGCGGTCAGGAGTTTTTCGCCGGTGAAAATCGAGTTCGCCCCTGCCATGAAGGCAAGCGCCTGAACCGCGTCGCTCATGCTTTCGCGCCCGGCGGAGAGGCGCACCATGCTCAGCGGCATGCAGATGCGCGCGACGGCAACAGTCCGGACGAATTCGATATCGTCGATGTAAGCCATCGGCGTGTCCGCCAGCATATCGCCAAGGGGCGTGCCCTTCACCGGTACCAAGGCGTTGACCGGAACGCTTTCGGGATGCCGATCGAGCGTTGCCAGCGTATGCACGAAGCCGACGCGATCCTCGCGCGTTTCGCCCATGCCGACAATTCCGCCGCTGCATACATTGATGCCCGCGTTTCTCACATTCTCGAGCGTTGCGAGACGATCCTCGTATTTGCGTGTGGTGATGACGCGGTCGTAGTATTCCGGGCCGGTATCGACATTGTGGTTGTAGTAATCGAGCCCCGCTTCGGCGAGCTGCTCCGCCTGCCGGTGCGAAAGCATGCCCAGCGTCATGCAGGTTTCCATGCCCATCTCGCGCACGCCCTTTACGATTGCGACGATCCTGGGCATGTCGCGATCCTTGGGATTGCGCCACGCAGCACCCATGCAGAACCTCTGCGACCCGGCATCCTTTGCTTGCGCCGCGCTTTGCAGCACCTGCCGCACATCCATCAGCTTGGTCGCTTCGACCCCGCTTTTCGCATACGCGCTTTGCGAGCAATAGCCGCAATCTTCCGGGCAACCGCCAGTCTTGATCGACAGCAGCGTGCACAGCTGCACCTCGTCGGCGCGGTGATGCGCACGGTGGATGCTTGCAGCGCGGAACAGCAACTCGGTAAATGGCAGCTCGAAAAGCGCGGCGATCTCCACGCGCGTCCAGTCTGTGCGAAGCTCGACGGCAGTCGTCTGATCGGAAGTCATGGGTGCGCCATGGCCAAAAACATGTGCGGCGTAAAGTGCGCCGGGCGCGCCGAACAGCTTGCCCCGACGTCCTGCGCGAAATGTAAAATCAAGTCAAAAATGCACCATATCAGTGTGATCTTATGGTCAATGCGCGTTCACTGTCCTACGAAATTCGTCGATCGCAAGGTCCAATAAGCAATGGGTGGTGGGAAATTGTGAGAATAGCGATAGCAGACGATGATCGGGACACTCTCGACCTGATCGTTTCCTGCCTTGAAAAAACGGGCTATAGTTTCGACAGTTTTGCGAATGGTCGGGACCTTCTCGTCGCGCTTCGGCGGGAAACCTACGATGTCGTCCTGGTCGACTGGAACATGCCCGGCGCGACCGGCCTCGAAGTGGTGCAGTGGGGCACCGAGAATCTCGACGATCCGCCCGCCTTTATCCTCATCACCAGCCGCTCGGACAAGACGGATGTCGTGCGAGGGCTGGATCAGGGCGCCAGTGACTATATCGTAAAGCCGGAAAGCGAGGAGGTCATCCTCGCCCGGATCGAGGCTGCGGGCCGGCGGCGAAGGCCTGCTGCTGCGGAACGGTACCAGACACATGGCCGCTACCGGATCGACCGGCTGGAAAAGACGATCGCCGTGGATGGAAACCCGGTCGCGCTGACGGCCAAGGAGTACAAGGTCGCGGCTTTGTTCTTCGACAATCTCAACCGCCCGCTTTCGCGCAGCTACATTTTCTCCCGCATCTGGGGCAATATCGGCGACATGCAGACGCGCACGCTCGACATGCATGTCTCCCGCGTGCGGTCCAAACTCAAATTGCGCCCGCATAACGGCTTCGCCATTCAAACCGTCTTCGGTTTCGGCTATCGCATGGATGTGTTCAGCGACGAGGCGATAGATGAAAGCGTCAGCACGGAATGAGATCGCAAGACGATTGGCAAAGCCGGTTATCGGAGCGGCGATGGCTGTGCTGCTCGCGGGATGCGCTGTCAACACGCCGGTCGCTATCACCTCCACGACCGGAGCTGTTGGCGAGAACGGACAGGTGATGTTGGCCGAGGCCGAGGATGGCGGCACGCCGCGTGCGATATTCGCCTCCGCCTTGTCCGAAGCCTTTACCCGCCATGGTGTGCCTTTAGGTAACAAAGCACCGCTGCTTGCGGATTTCGCCTTGTCGGAGCGCGATGCCGAGACCGGGCTGGTCGACCCCGAAAGCTCGACCGAAGATGCCATCGTGTGGACATCGCGCAACCGCAACCGTCGCCTGTTCGATGGGTGTACGGCACGTCGCCTCCGCGCCACGCTCGTGCTGCTGCGGCGGGACGACGGCGAAATCGCTTATCGCGGTGTGGCCGAAACGGATTTATGCGAGAGCGGCGAAGCGGACATCAGGGCGCTGGCCGACGCACTGGTCCGCGATGCGAAGGGCTGGAGGCCGACGGGCTAGACGCTCGGTTGGCGTAGCGGCAAGCGGATCGCGAAGGTCGTGCCCTCGCCTTCCGCCGTCGTGACCGAGATATCCCCTCCGTGCAGATCGACCACCCGCTTTACGAAAGTCAAGCCGAGGCCCACGCCGCCCGCCGACTTGCTAAGTTTGCCGAAGCGCGCGAAAGGGGTGTCGTGCCGCTCGGATGGCAGGCCGGGGCCTTCGTCGGTGATCGTGACGAGAGCGGAGCCTTCCGCCTTTTCGAGACGCGCCGCAACCGTGCTGCCATCGGGCGAGAATTTCACCGCATTGCCGAACAGATTGTCGAGCAGTCGCGCTATCAGCGCCGCGTCGCAATCAACGCAAAGCGGTTCGTCCGGCGTATGCGTATCGAGCGTGATACTCTTGGCC
>JBARVT010000268.1:0-8968 GCA_049646405.1 Alteraurantiacibacter sp. | reverse complement strand
TTCCTCGGCATTTCCTTGGGCGTCATGGCGTGGCGGTAAGTCCAGATCCGCTCGCCATCAGCCTTTGCGAAAGGCAAGTCGCGGGCGCGGGCACCGGTGGCGACGATCACATGCTTGCCGGTAAGCTTCTCTTCGCCCTTTTCGCCCTTCACGGTGATGCTGGTCGGGCCGGTCAGCGTGCCCTCCCCCATATGCACCGTGATCTTGTTCTTCTTCATCAGGTGCGTGACGCCCTGGTTAAGCTGTTTGGCGACGCCCCGGCTGCGCTTCACCACAGATTCGAGGTCGGCTTCAATCTCTCCGGCGATCTTGAGGCCGTAATCCTTGGCGTGCTGCGCGTAATGCAGGATCTCGGCGCTTCGCAGCAACGCCTTGGTCGGGATGCAGCCCCAGTTGAGGCAGATGCCGCCAAGGAGTTCACGCTCCACGATGGCGGTCTTGAGCCCGAGTTGCGCGCAGCGGATCGCCGCGACATAGCCGCCGGGACCGGAGCCGAGAACGATGACGTCGTAATTGCTCAATTTCATTGCTCCATTATCTCCCTCTCCCCTTGCGGGAGAGGGCCGGGGAGTGGGGTTTCGAGCGCAGCGAGAACTGCTTGCGCGACCCCATCGCGATTGTTGAGGATTTCGTTATTCCAGAATCGCAAGACGCGAAAGCCTTGTGACTTGAGCCAATGATCGCGGTTTGCGTCAGCATTATCTGCATGCTGCGAACCATCGGCTTCGACAATCACGCGTGTCGCAAAGCAAACAAAGTCGACGATGTAGTCGCCAATTTGCTCTTGCCGTTTGAACTTGTGTCCGCCGAGGCGCTTTGCGCGAAGCATCGACCACAGTCGCTTTTCAGCCTCGGTTGGTTCGCGCCGCATACGCTTGGCCAAAGGAAGGAGATCGTGCTTGCCCCCTCTCCTTCCCACCGCTTTGCGGCGGGCCCCTTCCTCTCCCGCAAGGGGAGAGGAGTTTTGTGCTGCCATGCTCATGCGGCCCCAATTGCGCGGGGCTTGCCCGCATCATCTATCGCGACGAAGGTGAACTTGGCGGAAGTCACAAGTTCGTCCTCGTCCGAATGCCGCTCGCGGCGGAAGGCATCGGTGGCGATCACCATGCTGGTGCGGCCGACCTTGGTGATCTCGGCATAAACCGAAACTTCGTCGCCCACCTTCACCGGCTTGTGGAATTCGACTCCATCCATCGCGACGGTGACCGCCCTCCCCTTCGCCCGCCGCGCCGCAACCAGCCCCGCGCCCGAATCCATCAGGCTCATCAGCCAGCCGCCGAAGATATCGCCATAGGCATTGGCATCGGCTGGCATGGCGGTGACACGGATAGCGGGGTCGCGGTCAGGCATATTCAAGGATCAAAAGGAGCATTGGGACCAGTAAGGTTCCCCCTGCAGCGATTGGAAATAGCTGTTTCGGGCCTTTTGCCACGAGGAGCGTCGACACCAAGGAAATTGCAATCAGGACGGCTGCTGCGCCTGCGAAGAAGAATCTACTATTGCCGGGAGCGCTCTCTGGCATTGGTGCAACGAAAACAAAAATGGCAAACGCGCCGACGACAAGCGCCTGGGCGATCCCAAGCCCAAGAAACAATCTTCGGTGCAAACTCAAGCCACCAGCCCCAGCGGTGCCTCGATCATCTCCTTGAACGTCTTCATTAACTGCGCCCCGTCGGCGCCGTCGATGGCTCGGTGGTCGAAGCTGCCGGTGGCACTCATCACGCTCGCGATCTGCAGCGCGTCATCGACGACATAGGGGCGCTTGTCGCCCGCGCCGATGGCCATGATCATGCCCTGCGGCGGATTGATTACAGCTTCGAACTGCTTGATGCCAAACATGCCCATGTTGGACAAGCTGGCCGTGCCGCCCTGATATTCCTCGGGAGCTAGCTTGCCGTCCTTTGCGCGCGTGGCGAGGTCTTTCATCTCGGCAGAGATCTTGCTCACCGCCTTGCTGCCCGCATCGGTTACGATGGGGGTGATAAGGCCATTGGGAATGCTCACCGCCACCGACACATCGGCACGGCTGAACTTGAGCATAGTATCGCCCGCGAACTGCACGTTGCAAGCCGGGACCGCTTCGAGCGACTTGCCGAGCGCCTTGATCATCAGGTCGTTTACCGAAAGCTTCACGCCCTGCGGTTCCAGCGCGGCATTCAGCTCGCTGCGCAGTTTGAGCAGCGCATCGAGGCGGATATCGACTGTCAGGTAGATATGCGGGACCTGCTGCTTGCTCTCGGTCAGGCGGCGCGCGATCGTCTTGCGCATGCCGGACAGCTTCTCGACCTCGTGAGGGATGCCGAAATCCTGCGCTTCCTGAGCTTTGGGCGGGACGGACGGTGCCATCTCCCGCTCGACCGGGCCGGGGCCCTTGGGCGCGGCAGCAGCAGGCTTCGCGCCTTCGACATCGGCTTTGACGATACGCCCGTTCGGACCCGAACCCTTGATGTCAGCAAGGTCCACGCCGTTCTGCTCCGCGATGCGACGCGCCAGCGGAGAGGCGGCAATACGCTCGCCACCTTTCGTCGGTGCAGGGCCGGCTTTCACGTCGTCACTCACTGATGCGGGGGTCGACACCTCACTTATGCGCGATTCGGTCTTAGCCGGTTCGGCGGGCGCCTCGGACTTTTCCTCGATCGCTGATGGAGCGGGCGCAGGGCCGTCGCCCGCAGGCTCGACATTGGAAACATCCTCGCCCTCTTCGGCCAAAGTCGCGATGACCGTGCCGACCGCGACACCTTCCGTGCCCTCGTCCACCTGGATATGCGCGATGGTGCCTTCGTCCACCGCCTCGAATTCCATCGTCGCCTTGTCGGTCTCGATCTCGGCCATGATGTCGCCTGCCGACACCGTATCGCCCACCTTGACGAGCCATTTGGCGAGCGTGCCTTCCTCCATCGTGGGCGAGAGGGCGGGCATCTTGATGGCGATGGGCATGGGGTCTGCAGGCTCCCTGAAACTGGCGGGTTCGTGTCCCGTATTCCTTGGCCAAAATCCGCGACAACGGCAAGGCACCTTGCCTATGGCGGCGTTTGCCGGGTAATCCAACCGGCGGGCCGAGGAAAATACGAATGCGCGTCTATCTTGTCATCGTCGACGAAACCGAGGAAGCGCGCACCGCGCTGCGTTTCGCGTCGCGCCGCGCGGCAAAGACGGGCGGCATGGTGCATCTGCTTGCGCTGGTGCCGAAACAGAACTTCAATGCCTTCGGCGGTGTGCAGGCGACCATCGAGGAAGAAGCGCGCGACCGGGCGGAGGTGCTGGCTAATTCTGCCGCGGGCGAGTTAGCCTACGAAAGTGGCAAGATGCCGCAGATCGCGGTACGGGTGGGCGATGGCAAGACGGTGATTGCAGAATACCTGCAGGACCATCCCGAAGTCGCTGCACTTGTCTTGGGGGCCGCTGCTGAGAGCGCACCCGGCCCGCTGGTGACGCACTTCAGCACGAATATGAGCGCGCTGACCTGCCCGCTCTTCGTCGTACCCGGCAGCCTCTCTGAAGAGGAAATCGATCGCCTGAGCTAGGTCGCAGTACCGCGCGGCGGATAATCGTTCTTCGCGATGATACCGAGGCCCTTGATCAATTCGTCCAGCGGCGGGCGCGTAAAGGGCCCGCTTTGCATCTGGGCAAAATAGACGGTGCCGTCCGGCCGGATCAGAAACAGACCGGGTTCGGAGAATGTATCCGGCTCCTCGCTGCCCTCGCGCTTTCTCGAGATATAGAGGCCGTATTGTCGGGCGAGTTCTTCGGGCATGTCATAGACAAGAGGCAGATCATGCGTTTGCCATTCCTCATCGACCACCATCGCGCGCTCTTCGCTGTCCATTGAGATGGCGAAGACGTTGACGCCGCGCTGCGTGAAATCTTCCAGCCTGCCGCCGATTTCTTCGAGGTAGCGTTTGCAGATCGGGCAGTGCTTGCCGCGATAGAAAACGAGCATGGTGAATGCTTCAGGCTTCTGCTTCGACAGGTGGAAGCGCGCATCGATGGTGAGCGGCAGCTCGATTTCGGGGGCGGTATCGCCGGGCTTGATCATGGAGGTCTCCTTTCGCGATCAATGGTCCGGCCCGACCGAGCGTTCCGCTATTTCTTCCGGCCTCGCCCCTGATGGCGAATATTACCCGGCCGCCCGCGCTGGCCGACCTGATGCTTTCCCTTGCGGTCCTTGTGCGTCTTCTTCTCCGGTCGCTTGCCGCGCGGCTCGACCTTCTGGCCGCCCCCGCTTTCGGGCAGCTCGAACTTGAGTGCACCTGTCAGCGGGTTCGCTTCGCCCAGTCTCAGCTGCAACCTGTCACCCGTAGAAAAGCGCGTGCCGCTATCCTCGCCGATCAGTGCCTGCGCCGTCTCGTCGTAGCGGAAATATTCGCGGCCCAAGGTGCTGACTGGCACCAGTCCGTCGCCGCCCAGCCCGACTATGGTTGCAAAAAAGCCGAAGCCCTGCACGCCGGTGATGCGCGTTTCGAACACCTCGCCGACGCGCGCCGAAAGCCATGCGGCAACATAGCGATCGACCGTATCGCGCTCTGCCTCCATCGCCCGGCGTTCGGTAACGGAGATGACGTCAGTAACCTTGGCGAGATCCGCCCGGTCGCGATCCGCCAGCCCGCTGGTGTCGGGGATAGGATCCTTCGGCGCAGGCTGCTCCAGCCCGAACCCGTCGACCAGCGCGCGGTGCACCAGCAGATCCGCATAGCGACGGATGGGCGAGGTGAAATGCGCATAACTCCCGAGCGCCAGTCCGAAGTGACCGGCATTCTTCGGCCCGTAATAGGCCTGCGTCTGGCTGCGCAGCACGGCTTCCATCACCAGCGCCTTTTCCGCCGGATCGGCGACGTCCTTGATCATTCGGTTGAACAGGCCCGGCGTTATGACCTGGCCTAGCGCCAGCTTCTTGCCGAGCGTCTCGAAATATTCGCGCAGCGCGATCAGCTTCTCGCGCGTCGGCGGCTCGTGAACGCGATAGACGATGGGCTGCACCTTGCTTTCGAGCGCCTTGGCCGCGGCGACATTGGCCGCAATCATGAAATCCTCGACCACGCGGTGCGCGTCGAGCCGCTCGCGCACGGCAATTTCCTCGATCTGGCCCTGTTCGTTGAGCACGACGCGGCGTTCGGGCAGGTCGAGATCGAGCGGGTCGCGGTCACCCCGTGCCGAGTTGAGCGCTTTCCAGCAAGCCCACAGCGCATTGATTGGCCCCGTCGCCTTGCCTTCGTCGATCTGCGCCTGCGCGTCTTCGTAAGCGATCACATCATGGATCCGCACGAGCGCGCGGGTGAAGCGCCAGTCGGTGACGCGGCCCTTGGCATCGATCTTGAGATGGCACGCCATCGCCGCACGGTCTGCACCTTCCTTCAGCGAGCAGACTTCGGCGGAGAGTACTTCGGGCAGCATCGGCACGACGCGGTCCGGGAAATAGACCGAATTGCCGCGCGTGCGGGCCTCGCGATCCAGCTTGCTGCCGGGACGGACGTAGAAGCTGACATCGGCGATTGCGACGAGCGCGCTGAACCCGCCCTCCCCGTCGCTTTCGGCCCAGATCGCATCGTCATGGTCGCGCGCATCGGCAGGGTCGATGGCGACAATGGGCAGGTGCCGTAGGTCTTCGCGATGCTCGTCGCTGAGCGGCAGCTTGGCGGCTAGCTCGGCCTCGTCGAGCACCTCCTGAGGAAAGACATGCGGGATGCCGAATTTGTGGATGGCGATGAGCGAATAGCTCTTGGGTGCGAGCGGGTCGCCGAGCACCTCGACGACCTTCACGCTGGAATTGCGCCCGCGCCCCGTCGGTTCGGCGAGGACGAGCTGGCCTTCCACCGCCCCGCCCGCATCGCCGACCTTGGCGGAATTGCGGATTTTCTTGTCGACTGGGGCGAGCCAGGCCTGCCCGCTCTTGTCGAATTCGATCACGCCCAGCATCGCGCCTTCCTGCGAAGGCAGCTTCTTCATCGGATGGGCGAGCCAGCCTTTTCCCTTCTCCTCGGTTCGCGCGAGGATGCGATCGCCCTTGCGCAGCGCCGCTTGCTTCCTGCGCTCGATCACCCGCAGTCGCGGCGGGGCATCGCCGCTATCGGGGTTCCAGCTTTCGGGAATGGCGATGGGCTCACCCTCGTCGATGTCGACAATCTTGAGCACGGTGACTTTCGGCACACCGCCCATGCGGTGATAGGCGCTTTTGCGCCCGTCGATCAGGCCATCTTCGGCCATGTCCTTCAGCAGCGACTTGAGCGCGATCTTTTCCTGCCCTTTCAGTCGGAAATGCTTGGCGATTTCGCGCTTGCCGGCGGGACCCTCGACAGTCTCGATGAATTCTACGATTTGTTCTTTCGAAGGAAGTCCCTGGAACTTCCCGTTCTTATTTTTCTGTTTCATGGCCCGCTATATGGGCGCTTATTCCTCGTTGTCGACGGGCAGCGGGTAGAACTCTCCACCCGGCACACCGCTGGAGACGGGACTTTCAGCTCCATCAGCAGAAACTGCGCTAACACCGAAAATCCAGTCATCGCCGCGAAGAGCGTCGGTCGTATATCCGAATTGCGTGACCTGCGCCGGAAATGGCTTATCGTCAATGTCAGCGGCGGCGCGCAGGTCGTCTGTTGTCGAGACGACGTCGACCATGTGGAAGGGATTTTCCTCCCATGCCGCAGCATCGGTTCGACGCTTGTAGATGTGGAAGTGAGACGCTCCTTCGACTGGTGTCCATTCAATGAGCGTGTCTGGTCGCACGACTCCGTCGGCCGTCACCCTCGGAGGCATCGGAGTTCGCGCCAGCCGATCTGCGGCCCGCACGTTGAACTGCGTCACTTGCGCGAGATACGGGAAGTCCATCTCGTCCACCGTGTCTCCATAGGTCGTGCCGTCCTCGACGCGCAGGTCCTGGTGCTGGTGTTCGTAATCCTCGATGGCGACGGACATGCGGATGGCGGGCAGGCCACGATCAAGGAACGGCAGGTGATCCCCACCCCGCCCCATGCGGTCGCTGCGCCAGGTCTGTCGCACGTCGAGGCCATCGGCATATTCTGCGGCAAGATTGTCGAGCCAGCGCGAGAGGTTGCGGCTGGGGCTGTCGTTGGCCCCGCCCCGGCTGCGCATCGCAGCGCGGTAGGCGTCGCTCGCATCGGCGCGCACACCTTCGGAAAAGACGCGCACATGATCGTCGTCGCAAACGCCGTCGCTGCCGCAGCTGCCGCCAACGACATCGTTGTTGAGCACCGCCTTTACCGTCCATCCCTGCTCCAGAGCGTAATCGGCCATCAGGTTGCCGCCGTAGAGTCCCTGCTCTTCGCCGGACAGAAGCGCGTAGACCACGGTGGTCGGATAGCTGCGCCCGCTCATAACCCGCGCCGCTTCCAGCACCAGCGCGCTGCCACTCGCATTATCATTGGCGCCGGGCGCAATCACCTCGGCATCCATCACGTCGGAGCCGCGCGAATCGATATGGCCCTGGATGATGACGACTTCGTTCGGCCGTTCCGTCCCGCGCTGGATGGCGACGGCGTTTCGGATGCGGACAGGCTCCGGGATGCGGCGACCGGTTACACTGTCCTCTATCAGCATCGTGTCGAGGCAACCGCCGCACGCGGCGCTGGCCGCGTCGAACTCGTTTAAACCCCACTCGATGGCCGCGCCTATGCCGCGCTCGGGATCGGTCTGGCTGGAAAGCGTGTGGCGCGTGCCGAAAGTGACCATCCGCTCGACATCGGCGCGCAGGCGGTCCTGCGAAACGCCGGTGGCGGGATCGTCAGACTGGGCTGCGGCGGGAACGGCGATGGCGGCGGAAAGGGCCGCGAGCAAGACGAGGTAACGCATGGCTCGCACCATCGCGCCACGCGCCGGCTTTGGCAAGTCAGTCGGCAGCGCGGCGGGATGGAAGGATGCCGAATACGAAAGCAGCGAGATAGGACAGCCAGCCGGCAATGCTGGACCAGTGCAGCATCATTTCCTGCTGGAACGCCTCCATCTCGGCGGGACTGCGCAGCTGCGCCAACCGATCGCCGAGCTGTTCGAGAAGCAGGAGCGATCCAACGACCGCCGCGACTTGCAGGGCGAGCGGAACCAGCGCCAGCCATCCCGGCAGGCCCGCATCGCGTATCCGCCGCACGAGCGCCGCTGCGATCAGCACGATAACGAGGCCAGTAATCGCGGCGGAGATATAGCCCGTTGTGGTGAGACTGCCGCCCATGCTCGTCAGCATGCGCTCTTCCAGGGCCTCGCCGTCGATGCCCGCCTGCGCCGCATCCATCGCTGTCCCAGCCGTCTCGATCAACAGCGGGATCGAAGCTAGGAAGCCGAGCACGAATTGCATCACGACGAGAAACAGGACGTACCACCAGAAGGTGGGCCGTCCGTCGCGTCCGGCGAAATCGCCAAGGCGGGCAAGGCAGTATTTGACAGCGTTGATCATTCAGTAGGCCCTCGCGACGTAAATGCGCTCTACCGCAGGCTCTCCGGTGAAGATGCAAGTCCCGTCCGCCGGCGGTGCATGCAACGGGACGTTCCGGAAAGTGAGCTTGTGCGCCTTGAGCTGTTCGATGACTTTTTCGAGCGCGGTGCCGGTCGGCGTGGACCATTGCACCTCTACCCATCCCGGATATTTGCCACCATTGGCGAAATGCTTTGCCAGCGCGTTCATGTCGTAGATATCGCGCGCGATATTGGCGTCACGGCGTTCCTGCGCCTCCATGAAGAGCGCCGTCTGGATTTCGGCTAGGACCGTGGGGATTGTCCGTCCGGCGACATCCTTGGCCGGGTTCTGGAAGGCGGGTTTGCCCGTTGCTTCGTCCCACAGCGCGTCGCGGCGCAGTACGGAGACGACGCCGTTCGCCATGTCGCGCGAACCGACCTCGACGATGACCGGCGCGCCCTTGCGCACCCAGTCCCAACGCTTCGCTGCCGCCTTACCGGGCCGCAGGTCGAGCAGTACGCGCAGCGGCTCGTCCAGAGCGCTCTGGCCTGCGAGCGCGGCGCGCAATTC
>JBARVT010000267.1:0-6563 GCA_049646405.1 Alteraurantiacibacter sp. | reverse complement strand
GCGCAGGCGCTCGCCGCCTCGCCCGCCTTTGCCTCCGCCGCGCCGCAATCGGACAGCGCGCCCAGCGCCCTTCGCGTCACGCCCACGCGCTATAATCTCGGCCTCGCCCGCGGCTACGGCAGCTTCGCGCAGTCACCCTCGCAGATTGCCTCCGCCCCGGCGGGGCGGGCGCGCATGACCGAAAGCTTCTCGCTGAGCTCGGCCCTGTCGCGCGCGGCCATTCCCGATATCTCCACCTACGTCCCGCGCAAGAGCGCGAGCGAGGAAGAAAGCCGTTTTGGCGCGCGCGTCGCCATGGGCGAAGATCGCAATGTCGCGGCGACCCGCGATGCCCGCTCCTCGGTGCGCGACCAGATGCTCGACGTTGCAGGCAGCTATCGTATCACCAACAATCTCGATGTCACCGCCGGCGTGCGATACGAGCAGGATCGCGACATCGTTCCGCTGCCCGATATCGAGCAGCAGGACAGCCAGGCCGTCTATGTCGGGACGCAGTTCCGCTTCTAATCCGCCACTCGCGCCGCGCACACATATCGGGAACCTCGCTTCGGCGGGGTTTTTCTTTGTGTAAGCGGCACGGCATCGCTTAAGAAATATCAGCCGATCCGAATCCGGACGGCAAACAGTGGAGAGAAAGCACATGGCCCGAGTAGCAGTCGTCACAGGAGGAACCCGCGGCATCGGACGCGCAATTTGCGAGGCGTTGAAGGAAGACGGTTTCACCGTCGTCGCCAGCTACGCCGGTAACGACGATGCGGCGAAGGCATTCACCGAGGAAACGGGCGTGCCCACCTACAAGTTCGATGTCGGCGATTACGACGCAACGCAAGAAGCCTGCGCGAAGATCGCCGAGGAGGTCGGCCCGATCGACGTGGTCGTCAACAATGCCGGTATCACTCGCGACGGCACGCTGATGCGGATGAGCTATGACGACTGGAACGACGTGATGCGCACCAATCTGGGTGGCTGCTTCAACATGGCCAAGGCCGCGTTCGAAGGCATGAAAGAGCGCAAATGGGGCCGCATCGTCAATATCGGCTCCATCAACGGGCAGGCGGGACAATACGGGCAGGTCAACTACGCCGCCGCCAAGTCCGGCATCCACGGCTTCACCAAGGCACTCGCGCAGGAAGGCGCGCGTTACGGCATTACCGTCAACGCCATCGCGCCCGGCTATATCGACACCGACATGGTCGCCGCCGTTCCGGAAAACGTGCTGGAAAAGATCGTCGCCAAGATCCCCGTCGGGCGGTTGGGCCAGGCGAACGAAATCGCCCGCGGCGTGAGCTTTCTCGCCAGTGAGGACGGTGCCTTCGTGACCGGCTCCACCATGAGCATCAATGGTGGCCAGCACATGTATTGATCACCCTGCGCCTACCCTGCTTGCATCGATGTCAGCAGCGCGCTAACTTACATGCGTGTAATTAGCGGAGTCGAGATCGGTGGAAACGCGTGAAATCGAGAAGCGGGTCATCGCGCAGGTGCGCTTGCTCGAAGTCGGCATGGCGTGGCCGACCATCATTCTCGCTGTCGTGATTCTCGTCGGCTGGACCGCGACCGTGCTTGCCTCCGCGACGGGCTGGCTGCCGCTTTGGGCGGCGCTGCTGGTCAATGCAGTCTTCGCTTACCTCGCCTACACGCCCGCGCATGACAGCACGCATGGTTCCATCGCGCGCGCGCGGCACGAGTGGTTGAATTATGCCGTTGGGCTGAGCGCGGTCTTCCCGCTGTTGCACAATATCTCGCTCCACCGCCTCACCCATCTGGCGCATCACCGGCATCTTAACGATCCGGAGATGGACGCCGATCACTGGGTTGCGGGCGAACGGTGGTGGAGCGTGCTCGGGCGCTGCATGACGGTGGTGTTTTCGCATTACCGTATCGGCTGGCGGATCGCGGACACGCGCACCCGTGCCCTCGCCGTGCTGGAAAATAGCGCCAGCCTTGCCGTACCTGTCACCGCGGCGATCTTCGCTGGCTGGGAAGTCGCGCTGTTCGCAATCGTCCTGCCCGCGATCATCGGTATGACGGCGCTTGCTTTCCTGTTCGATTATATCGTCCACGCACCCTACGACGGCGAAGGCCGGTTCGGTGCGACGCGCGCCTTCATCCTCCCGCGCCGCTGGCGGCGGTCGGGCTCGGCGCTGTGGATGCAGCAGAATTACCACCTCGCGCACCATCTTTATCCGTGGATACCGTTCTATCGCTACGCCCGCGTGTTCGAAGCAGCCACGCCGCTGGTAGATCGGCGCGGCGGAACGATAATCCGGCTATAGGATCCCGGTGAGCGACATCTATCACCCGCCCGTCAAACGCTCGATCGAGATTGCCGGCCACAAGACTTCGATCAGTCTGGAGCCGCTGTTCTGGGAATTGCTGCGCGCCGAGGCCGGGCGTGCAGGCCTGCCGCTCAACGCCCTTGTCGCGCGGATCGATGCCGAACGGCTGGAGGCCGGGCAGCCGCCCGGCCTCGCCACTTCAGTTCGCCTGTGGCTCGCCGCCAGATTGCAGCGGCGCGCGGACGGTCAGTAATTGGCGGGCGGATCGCTGGCGGGGAAGCTTTCGTCGCTTTCCTCGCTGACCTTGTCCCAGGTATCCTTTTCGGGCGTGTCCTTCATCGCCTTCGGACCGGCATTGCGGATTTGCGCGAAGTTCTCGCCGCCCGCCTCGCCATCGGCGAACGCCTCGTTCCGGCTGTTCTGTTTTTCCCAGTATTTGTACCCGGCGAAACCGAGCGCGCCGAGCGCTGCAAGCTTGATAAGCATGATCGAATTCCTTTCTCTCGATGCAACGTGGATCGGGCTGGAAAGGTCCGGCAATTCAGGTGGTAAGCGCACGCATCGCGCGCAGGCGGTAATGGCCCGGTGGCAGGAGCAGGCCGATGCTCTCGCCCGCGAAGACAAGCACGCGGTCCATCGGCACGGCTTCATCCGGCCCGCCCGCAAGCCGCGCCTCGACAACGTGCGCACCCTCTGCCGGGACGACTACGATGGGAACTGGAACGCAAAAGTCGCCAGCTTCGGCCCGCCAGAGCGGGCGATGGCCGGCAAAACGCGTCACCGGATGATCGTCGACGAAATCGAACGCGCCCTCCGGCGAATTGCGACCGCGTCGCCTTCAAGCGAAGCGCAGGCAGTGGGGCGGTATACTTAGCTCATGCGGGCGGTCAAATCCTCCCGGCCAAGCAGCGCAAAGCCCTGCTCCAACATGGGACTAGCCCCCAATCCCGCTCCTCTTCGGGCACGCGCAAATCGTAGAAGTAGCCCTGCGGCAGATCGGATGCTGCAACGACGGGCATATCGTTCGCGAATGTCACCCCGGCAGGCGGGGTTGTCGCGCAACTCGCCAATGCCAGCAGCGGCAGGCTCACCTTGACCGCGTAACACAGACCTTTCATGCGCTTGAGCATGACGACCCATAAACCGATCCGCAAGGCCGTATTCCCCGTCGCGGGGCTCGGCACACGCTTCCTTCCTGCCACCAAGGCTATTCCCAAGGAGCTTCTGCCGATCGTCGACAAGCCGCTGATCCAGTATGCGGTGGACGAGGCGCGCGAGGCAGGGATCGAGCAGATGATCTTCGTCACGGGGCGCGGCAAGACGGCCATCGTCGAGCATTTCGATGTCGCCTACGAACTTGAGACGACGATGAAGGAGCGCGGCAAGGATTTGTCCGTGCTCGATTCCAGTCGCTTCACGCCGGGCGACATTATTACCGTGCGCCAGCAGGTGCCGATGGGCCTCGGCCACGCGATCTGGTGCGCGCGCGCTATCGTCGGGGACGAGCCTTTCGCGATCCTGCTGCCCGACGAGATGATGGTCGGCGAGCCGGGCTGCATGTCGCAGATGGTAGAGGCATATCAGGAGGTCGGCGGCAATCTCATCTCGGTGCTGGAGGTGGCTGAGGACGAAGTGTCGAGCTATGGCGTCATCGATCCGGGAAAGAGCAAGGGCGCGCTGACCGAGGTAGAGGGGTTGGTCGAGAAACCTCCCATTGCCGAAGCGCCGTCGAACAAGATCATCTCGGGCCGCTACATCCTCCAGCCGGAAGTGATGCGCACCCTGGAAACGCAGGGCAAGGGTGCGGGTGGCGAAATCCAGCTGACCGATGCGATGGCGCGCATGATCGGCAACCAGCCTTTCCACGCGGTGACGTTCGAGGGGCAGCGCTACGATTGCGGCAGCAAGACCGGCTTCGTCGAAGCGACACTGGCATTGGCGCTGGAGCGTGAGGATATGGGCGAGGACGTGCGCGCCATCGCGCAGCGGCTGCTCGCCGGATAGCTTCTACGGCAGACGCACAAAGAAAAAGGCGGGCCGCGAAGCCCGCCTTTTCGTTTTCCCGTCCAAAGGAAACTGTTATTCTTCGGGCCCGCCGCGCGCAGCGTTCGCGCCGTTGTCGATATCGACATTCGCAACCATGTAGGGGATCGGGTTGACCGGATCGCCGCCGACACGGACTTCGTAGTGGAGGTGCGGGCCGGTGGAGCGACCGGTCGAGCCGACATAGCCGATCAGGTCGCCCATGCGGACCTGCTGGCCCGGGCTGACGGTGTAGCTGGAAAGGTGCGCATAACGCGTTTCCATGTCCGCGCCGTGGCCGAGCTGCACGTAATTGCCGTAGCTGGAGTAATACTGCGCCATTTCGACGGTGCCGTCGGCGGTGGCGTAAACCGGCGTGCCGCGCGGGGCGGCAAGATCGACGCCGTTGTGACGGGCGCGGCGGCGCAGGATCGGGTGATCGCGCATGCCGTAACCGCTGGTGAGCGTCACGCCTTCGACCGGCATGCGCTGCGGCACGCTGATCGCGGCGCGCGGTGCCGGAGCGATGGTGCCGGCCATCGTGACGCGGCCACCGTCGTTCAGCGCGTCCCAGCTGTCGAACAGGTCGGAAAATTCATTGTCGATTTCGCCGGTTGCGGCGGTTTCAGGCGAATTGCCGTCCAGCTCGGGATTGGCAGACGCCATGGCAGGCGACGCGAATGCAACCGAAGCGGTGGCGATAAGGCTGGTGATCTTGACGAGCATACGATCCCTCTCTTGCTCAACTGTCAGACACTTGCGTGTCTCTAGTCAGATGCGCCAGGCGTAGCCCTCCGGCTACAAACAGCACAATTTTTTCAATGACGTCGGAACCCTCCCGCCGTCTGATAATTGTGAGGTATGCGGGAGAAAGTTAACTAAGCAACACCGGCATAGATTTCGCGCGGTAAACCGCCTGCGAAGCGCGCCGAGTCGTTGAATGGTGGCTTCAGCGCACCGTGAAAGTATCGTTTTCTCGCTATTTCCTCGCATTCCTGCCAGTCTTTGACCTGTGCCTTGCAAATCCGCGCGAGGTGGGTTGATCCCGCCGTGACATGGCGGATTTCACCGTCAAGGATTCGCTCTAACCTTGTACCGCGCGAATCGCCCGGCCAACCAACGTGCGCCAAGAGTGTCGATGGCATATCGAGGTTGCGCGCCAGTCTCGCGCCGCCTCTCACGTTAGTACTGATGGCCATGACCTTGTGGCGCGACTGACCGACTGGCCACGCGTTGCAGAGCGCGTTCGCCAAGCGTGGCGGGATCATATCATCGGAACGAGGTTCTACACTTCGCGAGCCGCCGCCAAAACCTCTTCGGCGTGTCCCTTGACCTTCACCTTGCGCCATACGCGGGCAATCTTGCCGTTTGCGTCGACGAGGTAGGTCGTGCGCTCCATGCCCATATATTTGCGCCCGTACATGGTCTTTTCGGTCCAGATGCCGAGGGCTTCGGCCAGGCCGTCTTCTACCGAATCGGCTGGCGTGTCGGACGCAAGCGGGGCGGCGAGGTTGTGCCGGGCGATGAACTTTTCGTGCTTCGCGGGCGGATCCTTGCTCACCCCGAGCAACGCGACGCCCGCTGCATCGAACTCGCCCTTCAAAGCGGTGAAGTCCTTGTTCTGCGTCGTGCAACCGGGCGTGTCGTCCTTCGGGTAGAAGAACATCACCAGCGGCTTTCCGCGATAGTCGGAGGGCTTCACACTGCCGCCATCGGGCGTGGCCATTGTCACATCGGGCATCGTGTCGCCGGTATCGGAGCGGTCGGTCATGCATCTACCTCCAGTCGTTGGTCGAAATGACGGTGCCACTGCCCGGCAATGGCCTGCCGCGAACGGGCGAGCGTTTGCAGGAGCGCGGCGTAGCTCTCTTCCCCGCATGCGCGCGCCATCGTCCGCTGTGCCTCGTCGTGCGGCGTGCCGCCATCGGGCGCAAACAGGCGCTCGGCAATCAGGAACCGCGTGAGCGCGAGATGGGTGGCGGCGTAGTCCTCCGGCAGCAGGCGCGCATCGGCGAGCTGCCCGATTGCGACTTCCAGTGCCGGCTCGAGCGCGATGCCTTCGCGCAGCTGGAGATAATGGACGAGGAACTCCGAATCGACCAGCCCGCCGCGCAGCAGCTTCACGTCGAGCGGGCCTTGCGCCGGTTTCGCGGCGAGCACCTCCGCGCGCATCGCCAGCACGTCCGCGCGCAACTTCGCCGGATCGCGCTGCATCGACAGCGCGGCCCGCACGATGGCGGCGAGCCTGGCCTTGGCCTGCAC
>JBARVT010000266.1:0-3061 GCA_049646405.1 Alteraurantiacibacter sp. | reverse complement strand
CGATTGCATCCTGCGCGCCGTGCCCGCTGCGGAGCGGCTGCCGGTCGGCGCGGATGGCGCGCTCGACCTGGAGCTTCTGGCCGAGGCCGTCCAGCGCGAACGTCCGCTCGTAGCAGTGCAGCACGTCAACTCGGAAACCGGCAACGCGCAGGACTTCGCTGCTATTGCGCCTGTCGTTGCGAAAGCGGGTGGGTTTCTGCTGGCGGATTGCGCGCAGAGCGCGGGCAAGCTGCCGCTGCCGCCGTGCGACATGGCGATCGTCTCTGCGCACAAGTTCGGAGGGCCCATCGGCGTTGGCGCGCTGCTCTTGCGCGATTACGTCATGCTGGAGCCGGTCGGCGGGCACGAGCGCGGCTATCGGCGCGGGACGGAGAACTTGCCCGGCACAATCGGCATGGCGGCGGCCCTTGATGCGGCGGGCAAGCCTTACAGCGACGTAACCTTCGATCCTCTCGCCGCTGCCGTGCGCGAGGCGGGCGGCACATGGTTTGGCGACCGGCTGGCTGTGCCGACACCTTACGTCGCCGCGATTGCGCACCATTCGATGTCGGCCACCGCGCAGGTCATGCGGCTCGACATGATGGGCATTTCGGTATCGCAAGGCAGCGCCTGTTCGAGCGGGACGATGAAGACCAGCCATGTCTTGCAGGCGATGGGCGTCGAGGATGAGGTGGCGAAGCGGACCATCCGGGTGTCACTGGGATGGGATACGAAGCGTGACGATCTGGACGCATTTGCGGAGACCTGGGCTTCGCTATAGAGGCTCGGACATGATCTACCTAGACTACCAGGCCACGACCCCGCTCGCGCCGGAAGCGCGCGATGCGATGCTGACGTGGCTCGATACGGCGGAGGGCAGCGGGTTCGGCAATCCACACAGCCCGCACCGCATGGGGCGGCAGGCAGCTGCCGCCATCGATCATGCGCGCGAGCAGGTCGCGGCGCTGCTGCCGCCAGGCGGGCGCCTCATTTTCACCGGCTCGGCTTGCGAGGCAATCAACCTCGCCATGCGCGGGACGAAGGGGCGCGACGGGCAGGACGGCGCGATCAGCGTTTCCGCCATCGAGCATGCCGCCGTGTGGGACACCGCCGAGGCGCTGGGCAAGCGGCACGTGCTGAATGTCGCCGCCAACGGGCAGTGCAACACCAACCAGTCCGTGCCGCAGGGCACGCGGCTCGTCTGCGTGATGCAGGTCAATAACGAGATCGGAACGATCCAGCCGACGGTCGAATGGCACCGCAAGGCCAAACAGGAAAACGCGCTCTTCCTGTGCGATGCGGTGCAAAGCTACGGCAAGATTGAGGTGACCGGCGCGGACATGATCGCGGTTTCGGCGCACAAGATTTACGGGCCGAAAGGCATCGGCGCGCTCTGGGTCCGGGACGGGATCGAACTCGATCCGCAGATCACAGGCGGGCTGCAGGAAGGCGCGCGCTCTGGCACACTTTCGACCGCGCTCGTCGCCGGGTTCGGCGCAGCGGCGAAGGAGGCGAAGGAGCGGATGGACGCCGACGCTGACCATGCCGAGGATTTGTGGACGCTGGCGCGCGACATGTTCGCCAGCAACTGGGCGCTGAACGGGGACGAGGACACGCGCATTCACGCCAATCTCAACGTGCGGCGCAAGGGCCTTGATGTCGCGCGACTGATGAGCGAGTGCCGCAACGTGATGTTTTCCGCCGGGTCCGCCTGCGCCAGCGGCAGCGGCAAGACAAGTCACGTGCTGAAAGCTATCGGCCTGTCGGACGAGGCGGCGAAAAGCTCGATCCGCGTTGGCTGGGGCCGCTATACGACGCGCGAACAGCTCGAAAAGGGCATCGGCGAAATCCTCGCGGCGGCGAATAGCCAGTGAGCGTGCGCGTCCGTTTCACTACAAGCGACGGCGCCAAGGTCGAGGCCGAGGGCGAGGCGGGGCGATCCCTGCTCGACGCGGGCCAGGCGGCGGGGATGCCATTAGAGGGAACATGCGAAGGGCAGATGGCCTGCTCGACCTGCCACGTCATTGTTGCGCGAGAATGGTTCGCGAAGCTGCCCGAGGCGAGCGAGGAAGAAGAAGACATGATTGACCTCGCCGCCGGGGTGCAGGCGACCAGCCGCCTGTCCTGCCAGATCGTGCTGAACGAGACGCTGGACGGGATCGCGGTGACGATCCCGTCCGATGCGGTGAACGTACAGGGGTTTTAGGCTTCTGCCGCTCCGTCCAGCCGCGCCCTCGCCCAGCGCAGACCGCGGACGCCCGCCCAGACGGGCAGGCCCATGGTCGCCAGCAGGATTGCCAGCGCCAGCAAATATCCGAGGATCGTGCCGATCGACTGCACCGCGAAGGCTGCCGGGGCAAGAATGTCGGAGGTGGTCTGTGGCGCGGCGCCGGTAGCGTAGTCGATATTGATGCGGGTAAAGGCGACGCGGCCGCGCATTTCCTCAAGCCAGCTGCGCGCCTGGTCGATCTCCTCGTTGATTCGCGCGACGCTGCGCTCTGCCTCGACCAGTTCTTCGACGCTGCCGTTGCGTGTGCGCAGGACGTCCATCATCCGGTCGCGCAGGGCGATGCGGCTGCGCAACCGGGCTTCGGTGTCGACCATGTTTTTCGACAGATCCTCGCCCGTGATCGCGGCGCTCACTTGCTCGCCGCCTGCGCTTTCTGCCGTAGCGCCGAGCCGCTGCCCGAAAGCGCGTGCCTGGTCCGCGATGACGGCGAGTTCAAGGCGGCCGCTGGCGTAGTCCTTGTCCGCTTGCCCGGAATGGCTCTGCGAGACGATCTGGCAGGTGTACGGCCCCGCCGCCTCACACATATCGGCGTGGCGTTCCTGCAAGGGCGCGATCTGCTTTGCCTCCAAGCGGAAGCCGTACTCGTAAACATAGGCCATGCGCGGCAGGTTGATCGGGATGCCGGAACGGCTTTCGAGTGCGGTGGCATCAACGGAAAGCACCTCGTCCGCTGCCGCCGCATCCTGTTCGGCGAAAACGGACTGTACTTCGACGGCGCTGTCGGCCTGCGCCATCTCGGCGCTGTCCGCGTAATCGCCCTCCTGCGAACATCCCGCAAGCGCGGTGCAAGTG
>JBARVT010000265.1:0-13039 GCA_049646405.1 Alteraurantiacibacter sp. | reverse complement strand
GGTCGGGCCATCGGTGCGTGCGGGAGATTTGAATGAGGCGCGCGATTTCCCCATCCCCGAGGGCGGCCGCGCGACCCGGCTGGGCAAATCGGTGACGGTGCATTTCACCGTGACGACCGAGGGGCGCGCGCGGGGCTGCACGGTCGCGAACAGCCAGGTCGATGCGGCGACCACGGCGGCGGTCTGCCCGCTCGTGGTCCAGCGTATTACCTTCAACCCCGCGACTGCCGCCGACGGCACGCCGATCGAGGCGCGCTACGGTTACCGCGTCGATTTCCGCGCCCGCGAATAGGGGCTTGCGCCTTTCGTCCGATTGCGTGAGGGCGGCGGCCATGACCCAAATTTGCCCAGTCATCATGTGCGGCGGCAGCGGCACGCGCCTCTGGCCCCGCAGTCGCAAGGTGAAGCCCAAGCCATTCCTGCCGCTGGTCGGCGACACCACGCTTTTTGAGCAAACGCTGGCGCGGTGCGACGCCGAGGGTTTTGCCGCGCCCACCGTGGTGACGGGCGCAGCGCATCTGTCGCATGTCCAGGAACAGCTTGCCGGGCGCGCGGCGCGAATCGTGGTGGAGCCGGAAGCGAAGAACACCGCAGCCGCTATCGCGCTCGCTGCCGTGCTGCTGCCGGAGGATGCGGTGATGCTGGTCTGCCCGAGCGATCACCATATCGCCGATACCGCGTCGTTCCGCGAGGCGGCGCAAGCTGCGGCGGCGCTGGCGCGGGAAGATCGCATGGTCGCTTTCGGCATCACGCCGACGCATCCCGAAACCGGGTATGGCTATATCCTTCGCGGCGAGGCGCTGGCGGGTGGCTACGAAGTCGAGCGCTTCGTCGAGAAACCCGATCTCGAGCGCGCGACCGAGTTTCTCTCGCATGGCGGGTATAGTTGGAACGGCGGCATCTTTGCCTTTCGCGCCGGGGCCTTCATGGCGGAGTTGGCGCGACATCGGCCGGCGATTGCCGAGGCAGTGCGCGCATCAGTCAAGGCCGGCCGGGAAGACGGGGGGCGCTTCCATCCGGATGCCACCGCTTTTGCTGCGGTCCATTCGGAATCGGTCGATTATGCGGTGATGGAAGAAACCGACCGCGCCGCCATGGTGCCGGTCAGCATGGGCTGGTCGGACATCGGCGGCTGGCCCGCCCTGCGCGATGCCCGCGAAGGCGATGAGGAAGGAAATCGCGTGCGCGGCAATGTCGAGCTGGTCGGTTGCCAAGGCGTGCTGGCGGACACGGACGGGCCGCGCATTTCTGCTATCGGCCTCAGCGACCTAGCCATCGTGGTGGACGGCGACGAGGTGCTCGTCACCTCGCTTGCCGGGGCGCAAATGGTCGGCAAGCTGTCGGGCGCGGCCAACCAGTAGAATGCGTTAACAAACGCCTTGCAATTCGCCGACGATGCGCTCGATTTCGTCCTTGCCATAGGGCTTTTGCACGACGCCGCGCGCGCCGCTTTCCTTCAACGCGTCGATCGCGTCGCCATAGCCTGTGACGAACCAGAAAGGCACGCCGCGCTCCGAAAGTGCTCGCGCGACAGGATCGCTCGTCTCGTTGCCCAGATTGTAATCGAGCAACCCAAACATCGGTTCTTCACCGGCCAACGCATCCAGTGCCTGCTGCACGCTCGCGCACACCGCGATGCGCTTGAAGCCGAGCTGCGCCAGCATTTCTTCAGTATCCATCGCAATGATCATGCTGTCTTCGACTAGCAATACACCATGGCGCTTGTCTTCGCTGGTCAGCTTTTCGTGCGGCTGGATCGTCTTGGTCTCGTTCGCTTCGACTAGCGCTTCCCCGTCTTTCTCAACAACCTCGGCGTATTTGGACGGAATGCAAAATTGCGCTTCAACACCCGAAACGGCATAACGGATTTCTGCCGTGCCTTTCAATTCGAAAGGGATGCTCTTTTCGATGATCGTCGTGCCGAACCCGCGCCGCGTCGGGGCCTCCACCGCCGGCCCCCCGCGCTCGCGCCAGCCGATGCACAGATCGGTATGCCTGTCGAACTCGATAGCGATTTCCAGCGTTCCACTGCTGTCGCATAGCGATCCGTATTTGGCTGAATTGGTAATCATTTCATGCATGACGAGTGCCAGCACGGTGTAGGCTTCGGGCGCCACGAGCGCATCCGGCCCGGTGATGGTGATGTGGTCGACCTTATCGGTGAGGTAGGCCTCCGCTTCCGATCGGATAAGCTTCTTGAGAGAAGCAGGCGACCACTGTTCCTGCGTGATCTGGTCATGCGCCATCGCCAGCGCCTGGATACGCCCGCCAACGATCTTGGCGAACTGTTTCATATCCCTCGCTTCGTCCTGCGATTGCCCGATCAGGCTGCGGATGAGCGTAAGGATGTTGCGCACGCGGTGGTTCAGCTCAGCGATCAGCAGGTCTTGCCGCTGCTGATTGCGTTCGCGCTCTTCCATTTGCTGGTCGGTTACACGCAGAATGATTTCCAGCAGCGTGACGCGCAGGCTTTCGGCAATCGCCAGCTCCTCCTCGCGCCAGGGGGTCGATTGTCCATCCACGGATTGCTGCCAGGCGGCAAAGCTTTTGCGCGGCGTCAGCCGGTCACCGTTGGGGCCGACCGTCGCGACCTTTTCTGGATTGCCCGCCCAAGTGACCGTCTGTTTCAGCTCGCGCCGCCAGAGCACGACGTAATCGCGCGGCCGCCGCGAGACTGGAATGATGAGCGCGCCAACTGCCCGGTCGGCAAAGGCTTCCGCCGCAGGCAGGCGCGCTGCCAGCGAATCCGAATGGACCAGCGTGCTGGTCGAGGACGTGTTCAGCGCAGGCACGATGGCGAGGAATTCCTCTTCCGTCGGCGCGAAGCCTCGCGTCGTATACTGGCCCTCGATATAGGCGCTCATGCCGTCATGCGGGATGATCGTGCCGATGGCATCGTCGATAGAGCCGATATTGTCGGCCAACGTATCTTCTCCGTCCATCAGGCGCGTCATCAGCCGATCGTGAAGGTTGCGCGCGCGATCCTTCACCGCGCTGCCCGCGGTGACGATGGCAAGATTCAGCTGCATGGAGAAAAGCTGCGAGAACAGCTCCGCCAGCGTGCGTCGTTGGAAGGCGAGGCGTTTGGGCGAGTAGTGGTGGCAGGCGAACAGGCCCCACAGCTTCCCGCCGATGACGATGGAGATCGACAGGCTTGCCCCCACGCCCATGTTCTGCAGGTATTCGATATGAATAGGAGAGACGGAGCGCAGCGTGCTGTTCGACAGGTCGAGCGGCTCGCCCGAGAGCGTGTGCCCCGGTTCGATCGGCACGGGTTTCTCGTTCACATCGCTGATGATGCGGAACAGGTTCTTGAGGTAGAGCCGCCGCGCCTGCTGCGGGATGTCGGTGCGCGGATAACGCAGGTTGAGAAACGGCTCGAGATGCGGTTCGCGAGCCTCGGCAATGACTTCGCCGCTTTCGTCCGCGTGGAAGCGATAGACCATCACGCGGTCGAATTCGAGCAGGCGCTTCAATTGCGTCGCCGCTTCCTCGCACAATTCCTGCGTGGAACCGGTGTTCTCCAGCCGATCCATAATGGGCCGCAGAATAGAGGTCAGCGAAGGGGAGCCTCCGGTTGTTGCCGGTTCGAATTCGAGGACGGTGTAATCGCCCGCACAATGCACGGCGAGGTCGAAAATTCGCCCGTCGCGCAGCAGGTCGAGTGAGAAGATGCGCTCCGTCACTCCCATCTCGAGCGCGGTTTCCGCCTGCTCTCGGATCGCGCGCATGGCAGGTTCGGAGAAATGGTTCGACAACCGATCCCCGATCTCCACCACCGTGCGCGGGCCGAGGATGTCATCGACGTTGGCCGAGCGGAAGGCGATGTTCCAGTCGCTCGTCACTGCGATCAGCGCACCGAAACGCTGGATATGGCCGAGCTGGTGGATCGGCTCGCGGTCGCAACTGGTAAGATCGACCTGGGAAATCGGTTTCGTCATGCAGCGAGCCTTTTGCCTGCGATACCGAATGCGTCAAGGAACTGCCTGAAAACAGCGGATGCCGCTGCGATGGCCAGGCGTGCCTGTTCCGTCGTCACCTGCGCATCGAGGCGCGGGCGCAGCTCTTTCCAAAACGCCGCCATTGCAGCATCGTCAAGAAAGGAGTGCGGCGCATCGGGAGCTGTTTCGCGGAGCTTTGCGAGCATAATCCTGTTGCCGAGATGCGATCCCGCCAGCGCCCAGGCGAGGCCGAGCGGATCGGCCTTTTCGGGAAAGTTGAATTCGCCTGCAACCTCCGGCGCCTCGTGACCCAGCGCGGTGAGGTCATCAAGCAAGGCAGGAACCGTTGGCGGCGGAGCAATGTCCGCCGGGCATTCGCGCGCTACCCATGCCTCAATCGCCGCGCGCGCAACGAGCTGGCGTCGCAGGAAAGCAGCGTGCGCCGCGCGATTGGCAAAGTCGGGAATGCCCGCGCCGCTGTCCAAGACCTCGTGCATCTGCGCGGTCCCATCCCGCAAATGGGTCCGCAACCTGTCCGTATTTGCGCTGGCCGTCACTTGATCTATGGAATCCCTTCACGGCGGAAAGGCAGGTGCCCTGCGTCCAGTGTTCCTCACCGTAATTGGCCTAAATCCCTAGAAACCCTTTTCGTTCCCGATGATTCGAGAGACATTCGTGTTCCAGCCTGCAACAGATGCCATGATTGCCCAGACCATCCAACTCGCGCTCGCGCCCGTTTTCGTGCTGGTCGCCATCGGCAATATCATCGCAACACTCACCCAGCGACTGGGTCGCGTGGTCGACAGGAGCCGCGAACTGCAGGCTGCACATGGCACGACAAGCGGGCTCGAGCACGACATAGTCGTGCGCGAAATCCGCACGCTCGACCGGCGGATAGACCTCATCGGCCGCGCGCTACGCCTTTTGGTGACGGCGGGCCTCGCCATCGGCATTACGGTGGTGCTGCTATTCGTGGAGGAATTCGCACATATCGGACTGAACCCGGTGGCGGCGGGCACGTTCATCCTCTCCATCGCACTTCTGATGTGGGCGCTGATCCTGTTCCTGCGCGAAACAAGCGTTGCCACGGCGGCTTTGCGCATTCCGGAGACGTATCTGGAGCGCGAGCGCGAGCTTTAATCCCCCGGCGGTTCCAGCATCTTGTGGCCGGACTGGCGCACCGCGCCTTCGATCATCGGCTTGAGGAAGCCCAGCGCGGCGGGCAGTATCATGTGCAGCGTCACCTTGTCGTCGAAGACGTCGATATGGCCAGTCAGTATCTGGCCCATCGCATCGATCGACATGCCCATGCGATCCTCGCTCGGCCAGCTCGTTTCGATCTGTACCATTCCACCGGGGATGTTTTCCCCGATGCGGTGGGAATTCGCCTTCAGGCGGCGGCGCACCTCCTCGCGGCCGAGATCGTGGGGAATGTCGACATCCATCAACCGCGCGACCTTTCCCGGTCGAAATCGGGGAGCGGGACGCCGGAACCCTGGTCCGCCTGGTCTTCCAGCGCGACACCCTCCGCGTCGCCATAGCGATAGTCGAGATAACGCGACTTGATCGCCAGGTCGTCGAGCGAGCCTTCGGCTAGTTGCCGCGTGACCGAATCCACCTCGCGCGAGATTTTCGCGAGGCTATCCATGAGCTGCTTGTCCGGCGTCGACCCGGCGCGCTCTTCGCCGCGCAGATGCGCCGGGATACGCTGATAGGTCTCGATGGTCTCGGGCAGGATTTCGCCGACCAGTTTGCGCACCTCGCCCGCCGCCGGATGCGCGGGATCGACATGCTCGAGCTGGCGCCCCAAGGCATCAAGCTGCGTGCCGAGCGTGTCGACCAGTTTCACCCCGGGCACTGGCAGGGCGGAGCGCTGGCTTTCGAGCCATAATTCGGTCCGCGCGACCAGTTGGCGCGCATCCTGCGTGCGCTTCAGGTCTGCGCGAGCGGGCGTCTTCACCTTGGGATAATTGGCAAAAATAAAGGTGACCGCGACGATTGCGAGAAACGCGATCATCACGCCGGTAAAACCGATCCCGTTGAGCGCCAGACCCAGCGCCATAGCTGCGAGCAGCACGGCACCGATGCCGCCTGCCATCAGGCCGAGGCGCTTTTTCAGGTTCTCCCGGCGCACGCGGCGCGAACCTTCCCCGATAGATACGTCGCGCCGGTGCCGCCCGCCTGCGCGATTGTCGCGCAGCACGGCCTTGCTGTCGGCGAGTATGCGATCGCTCTGGCGGGTGAGGTCTTGGGCCATCAGCCTTCCAGCGCCAGCAGCCCGCTATCGGCGACCTGCTGCGATGCCTGCGCCTGCCCTTCGGCGCGCGCGATATAGCCCTTTGACTTTTCGACTTCGGTAGAAAGCGTCTCGACCGTCTGCTTCATGCTGTCGAGCGCGCGAAGCTTGAACGAATCCACCTCGTCCATCGTGTCGTAGATGTTCTGAAAGGCGCGCTGCAGCGTTTCCATCGGGATCGTGCTGCTCGCGGCCTGCTCGTGGATCTGCGCAGTATTGTCGCGCAGCATCTGACCGGTGGAATCGATAATGCCCGCGGTTGTCTCGTTGAGCGCGGTGATCTGGCCGAGCACCAGTTTCTGGTTCGTCATCGCCTGCGCCACCGTCACTGCCGTGCGCAGCGCGCCGACCGTCGTGGTGCTGGCGCGGTCCACGCCCTTTACCAGCTCGACATTGTTCTTCTTGACAAGATCGAGTGCGAGATATCCTTGCACGCTGACCGCCATCTGCGTCAGCAAATCCTGCGTGCGCTGGCGGACGTAGAACAACGCGGTCTCGCGAATCGCCTTCGCCTTTTCGGGATCGGTCGTGTCGAGTTCGGCGGCCTTTTCCTCCAGCTCTCCGTCGAGCGTCTTGGCGATGTGGATCATCTGTTCCAGATTGCCCATCGCCTCCCACAGCTTCTGCCGTTCGACATCGATGGCGGCATTATCCATCAGCAGCTCGTCCTTGCCGCTGGAAAGGCGGGCGAGGATCGACTGGATGTGCCCCTGGGCACTGGTGTAACTGTCGAAATAGTTCTTCAGCTTGTTGCCGAACGGGATGATGCCGAGCAGCTTGCGCCCGCGCACCTTGCCCTTGCGGCCGGGATCGAGATCCTCGACCGTGCGGCGCAGTTCGGCAAGATCCGTGCCGACGCCGCTATCGGCATTCATCGCGCGTACGGGCCGGTCGAGGAAGCGATTGGACATGCCTGCCGCCGCCATGATTTCCTTGCGACCCATATTGGTAATCTGGTCCACCTTCTTGCCGAAATCGGGCGATTTGGCGTCGAGCGCGACCAGTTCGGCGACGAAGCCGTCGACCTTTTCCTGCAGCGCGCTCTTCTTCTCCTCCGACACCGGAACGAGCCCGGCGGCCTTTTGCGGTGCGACGCTGGGCACCGGATCGGGCGGGGTCAGCTCGAAATCGGTTGCGGTTCTGGTGGTCGTCTCGTTCGTCGTGGCCATCGCGGCGACTATCCTTCCTGCCCTGCGTCTTGTTTCCTTACTGTATTAAGACCGCAAGACACGCGTTTCAACCTTTGTCCCGTGGAGTTTCCGCGATAATGCGCGGCAATGCAAACCCCGAATACGGCACAGGCGAACGCGGTCGAGCCTGCGGAAGAATCGCGCACCGGGTTTGCCCAGGTGATGCATACGATGTCGCACTGGTGGGCATCGGATGTCACCGCCAGCGTGGACCAGGTCGCCGTGATCGAGAAGCGACGCGCCGAGTGCACGCTGTCGGCCCGATACCTGCTGATGACCTGCATGTCGGCTGGCATTGCCATTCTCGGGCTGCTGCAGGGCAGCGCCGCAGTGGTGATTGGAGCCATGCTGCTCAGCCCGCTGATGGATCCGATCATGGGCGTAGGCTTCGCGCTTGCTATCGCCGACAACAAGTGGCTGCGCCAGGCGCTGCGATCCCTGCTGATCGGCACGCTCGTCGCCATCCTGTTCACCGCGCTCGTCGTATGGGCCTCGCCCTTGCAGACAATCACCAGCGAGATTGCCAGCCGCACGCGACCGAGTCTCCTAGATCTGGGCGTAGCGATCTTCTCGTCCATCGCAGGCGCCTATGCCATGATCCGCGGGCGGGAAGGGACCATCGTGGGTGTCGCCATTGCAACCGCCCTGATGCCGCCGCTGGCGGTCGTCGGATTCGGCCTTGCGACATGGAACGGCACGGTGTTCTGGGGCGCGCTGTTCCTCTTCGTTACCAACCTCACCGCCATCGCGCTGACGGCCACGGCGATGGCGCGGCTCTACGGCTTCTCCTCCAGCCTTTCGGAAAAGCAGACGCAGCTGCAGGCTTTCCTCATTTTTGCCGCCTTCGTCGCGCTGGCGATCCCGCTGTTCCTCTCGCTGCGTCAGATCGTGTGGGAATCGCAGGCGACGCGGCAGTCCAGCAATGTCGTCGCCGCAACTTTCGACGATAACGCAACCGTCTCGCAGCTCGACATGAATTACGACAGCGATCCCATCACCGTTACCGCGACCGTTCTGACGCCCGATTACATGAGCGATGCGGAAGACCGGGTTGAGCGGGTGCTGGACAAGCGTCTGGGCCGCGACGTGACGGTTTCGCTGACGCAGGTGCGCGTGGATTCGGGGGCGGCGGCGCAGCAGGAAGCGCAGCTCACCGCCGCCCGCGCGCAGGAGGCGGCGGCGCGCAAACAGGCGCAGGACATCGCTGAGCGGCTGGCACTGCTTGCCGGCGTGCCTGCGGCCGATGTGACGGTCGACCGCGAGCGCCGCCGGGCCGTCGTCACCGCCCGCCCGCTCGATGGTGCAACGATCGCCGCCTATCGTGAGCTCGAACGCCGGGTCGACGCTTCGGAAGAAGGCTGGGATATCCGCATCGCGCCGCCCCTGCGCGCTCTGCCCCACGTGACCTTTGCCAACGAGGAGCCGGATGCCGCCGGACGCCGCGCGCTGTCGCTCGCGGCATGGGCATCGAGCCGGACGGGCGTTCCGCTCAGCATCACCGGTCCGGCAGGAGCGGTTGCACTCATCACGGGTTCGTTGGGGGAAGGCGTGCGCTATAAGGTGCAGGACACGGGCAGCGGTTTCGGTACGGTGGAGCTTGGCTGGAGCATGGGAGAAAGCGAATGACCCCTGAACTGACAGTGCTGGCGCTGGCGGGCGTGCTGCTCGTCGTCCACGTCATGGTCGCCGTGCATTTCAAGACGAAGCAGTACGGCAAGGACTGGAACATGGGCCCGCGCGACGCGGACATGCCGTCACTTAACGACATTGCCGGACGGCTGGAGCGCGCCCGCGACAATTATCTCGAAACGCTGCCGCTGGCGATCATCGCGCTGTTCGGCGTGACGTTGGCTGACAGGGCGAACGAGCTGACTGCGATCGCGGGCTGGGTCTGGCTCGCAGCGCGCGTCGCCTACCTGCCTATCTACTGGGCGGGAGTTGCGAAGGTGCGAACGCTGGTGTTTGGCGTAAGCCTGCTGGCGTTGCTGGTAGTGCTGGGGGTGTTGCTGGTCCGCTAGGCCGCCAGCTCCAGCGGGGCAATCTCGCCCGATAGATAGAGCTTCTTTGCCTTCGCCCGGCTCAGCTTGCCAGAGCTCGTGCGCGGCAGGGTACGCGGGGGCACAAGTTCGACGACGCAGTTCATGCCGGTTACAGAGCGGACCTTGTCGGCGATTTCGTCGCGCAGTTTCACCCGCTCTTCGGGGTCGGACACGCGGCAATGCACCAGCACGGCGGGCGCTTCCTCGCCATTACCGGTCTCGATCGAGAAGGCAGCGATGTCGCCGTGGTTGAAGCCGGGCAGCTGTTCCACCGCCCATTCGATATCCTGCGGCCAGTGGTTCTTGCCGTTGATTATGATCATATCCTTCGCCCGGCCGACGATGAACAAGTAGCCATCGGCCATGTAGCCCATGTCGCCGGTGTCGAGCCACCCGCCGATTAGGCAATCCTGCGTCGCCGGCTCGTCGCGGAAATAGGAGTGCATGACGCTGGGGCCGCGGCACCAGACCTTGCCGATCTGGTGATCGCCCTTAACGGCATCGTTCTCTCCGCGGATCTCGACATCCATGTCGGGCAGCGGCTTCCCGCAATTCACGATGGCGCGATAGCGGGCGGGACGCGAAAGGTCGCGCTTGCCGCCCGACAGCCGCTCTTCCTCGACCAGCTCGACGCGGATGCCTTCACCCGGCGGCATCACGGTGACGGCCAGCGTCGCTTCGGCAAGTCCGTAGCTCGGCGTAAAGGCGCTCGCCTTGAACCCCGCATCGGCAAAGGCGTTGACAAATTGCTGCATCACGTCGGGCCGGATCATGTCCGCGCCGTTCCCCGCCAGCCGCCAGCGCGACAGGTCGAACCGCTCGTCCACATGGCTCTGGCTGGAAATGCGCCGCGCGCAGATGTCGTAGCCGAAGGTCGGCGAATAGCTCATCGAATTGCCGGGATTGCGGCTGATCATGTCGAGCCATGCGAGGGGGCGGCGCGCGAAATGCTCGGTCTTGAGATAGTCGACGCTGATCTGGTTGCCGATCATGCTGAGGAAACAGCCGACGAGGCCCATATCGTGATAAAGTGGCAGCCAGCTCACTCCGCGATCCCCCTCGCCGATATTCATCGTGGTGGAATGGCCATAGAGATTGTGCAGCAGCGCCCGGTGCGTCACCGCGACACCGGTGGGGAAGCGCGTCGAGCCGCTCGAATATTGCAGGTAGCAGATATCGTCTGCATCGGCGGCGGGCAGTTCCACCTCGGACGCGTCCTGCGCCGCAAACGCGCCCCAGTCCATGCCGGTGCAGCCTTGCCGCTGTGCCGCCTCGCCCGCCATCTCGCCGATCTCGGCAGGGTAGAGCAGCAGTTTCGGGTCGCTGCTTGAAAGCTGCACCCCGAGCTGGTCTATATAACTGTCCTTGCCGCCGAAGGTTGTCGGCAGCGGCAGCGGCACCGGCCATACTCCGGCATAGACGCAGGCGCAGAACATGGCGGTGAATTCGGGACTTGTCTCCGCGATCAGCGCGACGCGGTCGTCCTTTTCGACCCCCATCGCGACGAGGCGGCGAGCGTGGGCGAGGGCATCTTCGCGCATCTCGCTAAAGGGATAGACCCGCTCCAACGTGCCGCGCGCATCGTGAAAATTCATGCCCTTTTCACTCTTCGCGGCGTAGTCTATCGCCTCGTTGAAGGTGGTGAAATCGCTCCGGCGGCGATGGAGCGGGCAATCGTTGGGCGTGGGGACGAGTTCGGTCATAAAGCTTCGCGTATCTCTCGATAACTTGCGCTAGGATGAGCGCGACCTGCATTCGAAAACGCGGTGCCGACAGGATCGGGCACCGCGTAAACTTTCCCATTTCACAGGAAGTGTGGCACGAATAAGGCCGATGCATGGCAATAAACCCAACCGCAGGCGCACGCCACGCCCGCGAAAACCGCTCAATCAGGCGGTTCTGGAAGAGCTGGCGCTCGCCTATGTCGCGCGTTTCGCAACAAGCGCGGCGAAGCTCGAACGCTATCTCCAGCGCAAATTGCGCGAGCGCGGCTGGGACGAGGAGGCGCGCGAGCCGCCGGACCTTGCCGCGCTTGTCGCCCGCTATGTCGAGCGCGATTATATCGACGATACGGCCTATGCCAAAGCGCGCGCGGGCGACCTGCTCCGTCGCGGATACGGCGCGAACCGGGTGCGGCAGGCGCTGGGGCAGGCGGGCATCGGTGAGCAGGTGCGGGACGAGGTTGCGCCTGGAGAGGCGACGAAGCGCCGCGCGGCGCTGCATCTTGCGAGGAAGCGCGGCTTCGGCCCTTTCGCGCTTCAGCCTGCCGACAGGGAAAAGCGCGAAAAGCATATTGCGGCCATGCTGCGCGCGGGCCACACATTCGATCACACGCGCTCGCTGATAGACGCGCCGGACGAAAACGCGGCGACGCAATGGCTCGCCGAAGCGGAGGATTTGAATGACGACGACGATTAGGTTTGGCGGTCTGGTATTCGCCTTGGTGCTGGCGGGCTGCGGTTCGGAAGCGAGCGAGCCTGCTCCCGCACCCGCGCCGACCGAAGATGCAGTGGCGGATGCCAATGTCCACCCGACCTCTGGCCTGCAGCTGATCGACGTCACCGTCATGACCGACGAGGGCAGCCACACCTTTCGCACCGAAGTCGCCGATACGCCCGCCGCGCAAGGCCGCGGCATGATGTTCCGCGCCAACATGGGCGAGAACGAGGCAATGCTGTTTCCCTATGATGTGCCGGGCGACAAGGGTTTCTGGATGAAAAACACCTCCGTCCCGCTCGACATCATTTTCATCGCAGAGGATCGCACGATCATCAATATTGGTGCGGGCGAGCCGTTCAACGAGACGAGCGTGCGCTCCGAAGCGCCCGCCATCGCCGTCCTGGAAATCCCGCAGGGCCGTTCTGAACAACTCGGCATCGAGCCGGGCGACAGCGTCGATTGGTAGCCTTATTTTCTCTCACGGCAGATCGCTGCGCGATCGCCTCCGAGGAGCGGCCTGACCGGCCGGCGCGCGTTCGCGCTTGCCGCGCCGCGAGCGACGCGGTGCTTTCGCCGCTTCACTCCCGTCGCCGAATCCGCTAACCGCGCGACCATGAGCTTCCTCAAGAAAATCTTCACCTGGTGGGAAGGGGCCACCATCGGCACGATGCTGTGGTCCGGCCGCAATGGCGAAAAGGTCGGCACCGATGCGGCGGGCAATGCCTATTTCCGCTCCAAAAAGGTGAAGGATGGCGAGCGCGAGCGACGCTGGGTCATCTATGAGGGCGGCAACGATGCGAGCCGGGTGCCTGCCGAATGGCATGGCTGGCTGCACGGCGCGTTCGATGGCGTGCCCGATAGCAACCTGCCTCCGCCCAGGATCTGGGAAGCCGACTACTCACCCAACGCCACCGGCACGGACCGGCGCTATCTGCCCGCGGGCGCGATCGAGCGGGGCGGCAAGCGCGCCACCGCACGCGGCGATTACGAAGCATGGACGCCCGAGGGGTGAACGCCTTGCGCGCCGCCCTGGCCGCACCGCTGCTCGCGGCGCTGATGCTGGCGGCCTGCGATAATGCCGCGCCCGAACCGGACGCCGAATCGACGGAGATTCCCGAGGAATTGCAAGGTCGC
>JBARVT010000264.1:0-13171 GCA_049646405.1 Alteraurantiacibacter sp. | reverse complement strand
GCCTCAACCACGTCCTCGTACTGGTGCGCACCGGTGATCGCGAGGACCTGAGGGTGGCGCTGGCGGATAAGCTCCGCCTCGTCGCCCATGCAGCCGGTCACGATGACGCGGCCGTTCTCGGCAATCGCCTCGCCGATGGCCTCGAGGCTCTCCTCCTTGGCGGAGTCGAGGAAACCGCATGTGTTGACCAGCACCACGTCCGCCCCGGCATAGTCGGGCGACATGGCATAGCCGTCCGCCCGCAGGCGGGTGAGGATGCGTTCGGAATCGACCAGCGCCTTGGGGCAGCCGAGCGACACCATGCCGACGCGCTTCTGGCCAGGAACTTTGGTCGGGGTGATGTGGGTAGCCATGATGGCCGCGCCCCTACACCCGAAGCGACTGCGCGGCTAGGGGGGTCAGGTGGCGACGAGCACCTCGTCCTTGTCGCCGCTCTCGCCGTTTCTCGCGCCTTCCTCGCTGGGCAGGATCTCGACAATGATGTCGCCCGCCTGCAGGCAGTCCGCCTCGTGCTCCCAGAAACCGCAGGCGCCGCCATTGCGATAGATGCGCAGGCCGCGACCGCCGGTCGAGAGCTGGGACAACGGCTTGCCGATCTCGTCCGGCAGTACCTCGCGCTCGACGAGCTGGACGCGGCCGGTGACCGAAGCGAGGTCGGACATGTAGTCGGCGATATGCGCGCCGCGCGCACTGCCGGCAAGCAGCAGGCCGGTGAAGCGCACAGGGTTGATGACATTGTCCGCGCCCGCTTGCCGCGCGAGCAGTTCGTTATCGGCAGCGCGCACAACGACGCTGATTGGCACGTTGGGCGCAAGATGGCGGACGGTGAGCACGATCAGTATCGAGGCATCGTCGCGCCCGGCGGAGACGAGCACCGTCTGCGCCTGCCGGATACGCACCGCCTCGAGGCTCTCGTCCCGCGTCGCATCCGCGGCGATGACGTTGCAGCCGAGCGACTCTGCGATCTCGAGCCGATCCTCGTTGCTGTCCATTACCACGATGCAGGACGGTTCCGTCCCGCGCTCGATGAGCTCGCCCACGGCCTCCGCGCCGGAAACGCCGAAGCCGAGCACGACCATGTGGTCGGTCAGTTGATCCTGGATTCGGGCCATGCGCCATTTCTCCCAACTGCGCTTGATGATGAAATTATAAGCGGTGCCGACGAAAATAAAAAAGACTGCGAAACGGATCGGCGTCACGATGATGGCTTCCACAAGCCGCGCCTGATCGCTGACCGGGGCGATGTCGCCGAAACCGGTCGTCGTGATCGAGATCATCGTAAAATAGATGACGTCGAGAAAGCTGACATGCCCGTCGAGATTGTCGACCAGACCCTCGCGATCCCACCAGTGGATCATCACGACGGTGAAGATAAGGAACAGGGCAAGGCTGAGGCGGATACCGAGATCGCCCCATACAGGGATGCTTACCGCACGGCGCAGCGGCTGGAAACGGCGCTTGCCGACGGCACGGCGGTCGTCCTTGATATGCGAGCGGGCCATTCAGGCTTGCTCCACGGCGGCGAAGCGATCGGCCAGCGCGCCGATGGCGGCATGGTGCGTCAGATCGAGTTGGAGCGGAGTGACAGCGACGTAGCCGTCTTCCACCGCTTCGAGATCGGTGCCGTGGTCGAGCGTATGCTCGGCATCCTGCAGGCCGAACCAGTAATACGGTCGCCCGCGCGGATCGCGCCCTTCGACAAGCGAGCCGCGGCTATAATCGTGAAAGCCTTGTCGCACCACGCGGATGCCGCGCACCGTGTCGGCAGGCAGGGCGGGAAAGTTGACGTTGACCAGCGTGCGCTTGGCCATGGGTACGTCGACGAGCTGCTTCAGCACGCGCCCGCCCCACTGTTCGGTCGCATCGAAGCTCGGCCCGTTGCCGCGGAACGCCTGGCTGAGCGCAATGGCGGGAATGCCCGCAAGCGATGCTTCCATCGCGGCAGATGCGGTGCCCGAATAGGTGATATCGTCGCCGAGATTCTCGCCCGCATTCACTCCGGAAAGGACGAGGTCGGGCTTGCCATCCGCAAAAAGCTTTCGCAGGGCGAGGTTCACGCTGTCGGTCGGCGTGCCGGTGACGGAAAAGCGGCGCTCGCCATGCTGGCGCAGCCTGACAGGGCTGTGCAAGGTGAGCGAGTGGCCGGCGCCCGATTGCTCCTCCGCCGGAGCGCAGACCCACACCTCGTCCGACAATTGCGCGGCCAGTGCCTCCAGCACCGCGAGGCCGGGGGCGTGGATGCCGTCATCGTTGGTGAGGAGGATTTTCAAGGTGCTACCGTTCTAGTCCCGGGAGCGGTCAGCGCGCAAGTCGCTCGACCCCGCCCATATAGGGTTTCAGCACGTCGGGCACGACGACTGATCCGTCCTCCTGCTGATAATTCTCCAGCACAGCGACCAGCGTTCGCCCAACGGCAAGGCCGGAACCGTTGAGCGTATGGACGAAATCGGTCTTCTTGCCGCCAGCCTCGGGGCGGTATCGCGTGTTCATCCGCCGCGCCTGAAACGCGCCGGTATTGGAGCAGGAGCTTATCTCGCGATAGGCGCCTTGTCCGGGTAGCCATACTTCGAGGTCGTAGGTCTTGCGCGCGCCGAAGCCCATGTCTCCGGTGCATAGCAGCACCTTGCGATAGGGAAGGTTGAGCGCCTTGAGGATGCCTTCGGCACAGCCCGTCATTCTTTCGTGCTCGGACTCGGAATCCTCCGGGCGGCAGATGCTGACAAGTTCGACCTTTTCGAACTGGTGCTGCCGAATGAAGCCGCGCGTATCCTTGCCAGCTGCGCCGGCCTCGCTGCGGAAGCAGAGCGTGTGTGCGGTGAGGCGGATCGGCTGGGACAGGTCGTCGATGATTTCGCCTGCGACTGATGCCGTAAGGCTCACTTCGCTGGTGGGGATCAGCCAGCGTCCGTCCGTCGTGCGAAAGCTGTCCCCGGCAAATTTCGGCAGCTTGTCCGTGCCGTACATCGCATCGTCGTTCACCAGCACAGGCGGGTTGCACTCGGTGTAGCCGTTCTCGCTCGTCTGCGTGTCGAGCAAGAACAGCGCGATCGCCCGGTGCAGCCGCGCCATCTGTCCGCGCAGGAAGGTAAAGCGCGCGCCCGAGAGCTTCGCGCCGGTCTCGAAATCCATGCCGAGCGGCGGAGCGAGATCGGCGTGTTCGAGTGGCGTGAAAGCGAACTCGCGATTTTCGCCCCATGTCGACACCTCGACATTATCGCTCTCGTCCTCGCCTTGCGGCACGTCTTCGGCGGGAAGGTTAGGAGTGATTGCGAGCGCCTCGCGCAATTTCTGGCCAAGCGCACGGTCGCGCTCTTCCAGTTCGGGCATCCGCGTTTTGATCTCGGCTACTTCGGCCTTGAGCGCCTCGGCCTTTTCCTTTTCGCCTTGACCCACGGCCTGCCCGATGGCCTTGGACGCTTCGTTGCGGCGGTTCTGCGCGGCCTGCAATTCAGTGGTTACGGCGCGCCACTCCTCGTCGATCGCCAGCAGCTGCGCCGATTGCGGTTCCAGACCCCGCTTCGCCAGCGCGGCATCGAAATCGTTCGGGTTCTCGCGGATATATCGCAGGTCGTGCATGGGCGCGCCCTATGCCTTTGTGCGAAGGTGCTTGTCCAGCGGGGAAGATGGTGGGCGCGGCAAGGATTGAACTTGCGACCCCACCCGTGTGAATATTCTGCTGCAGCTCGATTCAGGCCAAAAATTGCGTTTGCAGGCGATTTTCAGCTTGTATCGCGATCCGAACGCCAATTCTGTCTGGCCAAAATCTGTCCATCTGCCCTCTCAAGTAGATGAGAATGTCCATTTAATGACCAGATGCCGCGTTATCCAAATCAACGCTCTGCCCGCTCTTGGTCAGGCGGAATAGCAGTGATGTAATTCTAAATAACAGTGTGGAAACAGTATGTTGCCTCTCTGTTATGGAGGTGCGAAGTTTAATATTTGGTGGCGTCAGCGCCCCTAAAGTCCGATATGTTGGACGGATGCCTTGGGTGCGCCTCCCAAGGAGATACATTTTGTCCCGCCGCACATCGCCCTACATTCACGGAGACTATTGGCTAGATAAGCGCAGAGACGGCAGATCGCCTGACATCTGGCAGATCACGACCCGTGCGCGTAGCACCGAGGTTTACCGCTCGACCCGCACAAGCGACTTAGAACGGGCAAAGGAGATTTTGGACGCGCATGTCGCGTTTGAGCGCGGCAAAGATCGTCAGACGCCAGAGAACGCATCGGTAGTCGTCGCCCTGATCCAATATTGGGAAGAGCGCGGCCACAAACGCCAGAATGCCGATCAGACTGAGCGCTCGCTGATCGTCTTTATCGCGTTCCTCATGCAGGATGAGATCGGTCAGGGGGCAGTGGTTACCGACCTGACCAACCTGCTGTTTGAACGGTTCATCAAGTGGCGAATGAGCGCGCACTCATACTCGCTGACTTGGTATGGAAGAGCGAAGAAGTATTCCAGCGATGGTGTGGCTGGGCCAACGGTCCAACGAAACATCAACGATGTCAGAGCGGCAATCAATTTTGCTGCAGACAACATGCGGATCACTTCGGCTCCGAAGATCAAGAATATCCCGCGCCACCTACAAGGAACCCACAGGTCCCGCATCCTAACGGAAGACGAGCTTGCTCGGATCGTCTGGTATGCGGCTCATGACAAGCAGCTATTCCGATATGTGGCGTTGCAAATTGCAACCGGGGTTCGCCCTATGGCGGCGGCCAAATTCGATCCGCGAGTTCAATACAACGACCGGAGCGGGCTAATCGATCTGCAGCCATATGCCATGCCTCAGAGCAAGAAGCGGAACGCGATCATTCCAGCGATCCGGCCCATGCGCGTGGTCTTGAGGGCTTGGGCGAAGGACGAGGTAAAGCCAGTCGAATCCCACAAGGGCGCATGGCGGACTATGCGGAGAGTGCTTGACCTAACATCTGACGTTAACCCCAAGACGATCCGCTATACGATTGCCACTTGGCTCTACGAGATGGAGTGGGTTCCGGAACGCCAAATCAGCGAAGTGCTTGGGCACTACGAAGAGGGGGGCAGGGGCCTTGCTCGCACCAGCCGAATCTACGCCAAATACCGCCCAGAGCGAATGGGACTGGTTGTGAAAGGGCTTTCGCAAATCTGGCTTCTGATTTTTAGAATGGCGCGAACATATGGAAGGACTCACGAGTTAGTCGGTGGCCAGAGCAATGAGCTACTAAGGGTGGTCAAACGCTAGTGCGTCAGCAACAATCTGTCGGTGACGCATTCAGCTTCCAGTGTCTGTCCATTCATTTGAAGGCGTCGAAGCATGGAGCGCCCGACGTTGACTGAAACTTCGCGTGCAAAGACACTCCGAGGCCACTCAATGTGAAGTTGCTGGTCGCCAGATTTCTTGGTCCCGTCGATACTCAATGCAACGAACGCACCGCGTCGCTTGGCAGATTCAATGGACTTGAATAGCTGTTCCAAATCGAAGCGCTGCGCGCCATAGAGTATAGTTTGTGAATGGCTGTAAGGGGGATCGCAATATACTACGTCCCCTTCCCCCGCCCTATCAATCGATTCCGAAAAATCTCTTTTAAAGAACCGCGTTCCTTTAGTTCGACGTGACCATTCGTCCACACGTTCGTCAAACTTGTCGGGGTGCATCGCCTTGTGCGGGCCACACGGTGTGGACATGAACCCGTCTCTCTGACGAAACCGCACTACCCCGCCGTAACACGAACGGCTTAAATACAGCAGGTCCGCTCCATTTTGCTTTCGATTGAAACAGGCTTTGATCTTTTCGTAGCCTAGTTTTGGCTCCGAACTATGGGCATCGGTCCAGCGGTCTCGATACCATCGCTTAACCCTTGCAGGGTCTTCACTCAGCGTTTGCCAAATCTCGACAAGAGGTTCGAACGCGTCCGATGCCTCGGCCTTCTTCGGAGCCAAAGTTCCCAACACCGCTCCAGAGCCAAGGAACGGTTCATGATAGACCTCAAAATTATCGGGGAAAAAACCGATTATTTCGTGTGCGAACCTCTGCTTGTTGCCGATCCACTTCAGGAGTTGGCTCTTGAACGGTGCAGCGCCGCGCGCACTCGCCAACTGAGGCTCATCTTGCTCAAACTCATCCTGTAACGCAAAATTGAACTGCACTGAAAACTCCTCGCTTTGTCCCGTAATATCCGAATTTGGGATATTGCGTCAAGCGCCGCCATAGGTTTGCGATGTTTAAGGGCGACGACCAAGATTACCAAACTGTCCATGCGCTTTTGCGGCAAGTCCGCAAGGACGCTGGTATGCGTCAGCGAGATTTAGCTGAACGCCTTGGAATTCCTCAGTCGGTCATAAGCAAAGTTGAAACCGGCGAGCGGCGTCTAGACATCATAGAAACCGAAGAGTTCTGCAAGGCTGTTGGGATCAGCCTTGTGGATTTCGTGGCTATGCTCGCACAGAAAAAGAGTGCAAATGAATGAAGCCCGACCCAAGATTTCTGAGAAAGCCAAAATCATTCTGGGCTTCGGTTCGCTCGCTGAGCCAACAGCTTGGGTATAGCAAAAAAGATAAGATTCTGATTCACGACGCAAAGCAAATGGCTAGTGCGTTTTCCAAACTTAAACTGAATCCAGATAAGATTTTCTCCAACGGCAAGCCTACAGCGTTAGCTGATGAACTTCATCTATATTTTTCTGAGCGCGCGACTGCGTTGGAGCAAATCGCAGAGCCAAACTTACTCTCGGCAGAAGAAGCCAAAAAGATTTTCAACGACCTTCGAGCCAAACTTTCCCCAAAGTGTCCGCTACCGATGAATAAACAGAAGGGCGAAAAGAAGGCCGAAGCCTTTCTGACCGGTATGGTGAATATGCTGATTGAAGCCAATTCTAACGGCTTTGACTGTAATTATGACCCAAGAGAATTAACGACCATAACTCGGGACGGTGAACCAATTCGCACACTAGCAAGGCGAGTAGACGGAGCTTTCCCTTCTGCGGTTAATCCCGTCGCGATCTGGGAGATCAAGGAATATTACTACACTACTACGTTTGGTAGCCGTGTTGCAGACGGTGTTTATGAAACGCTCCTTGATGGGATGGAAATTGAAGAGTTGCGAGAACACGAGGACATCGATGTGAGGCACTATCTGATGGTAGATGCTCACTACACTTGGTGGACCTGCGGGAAGGCGTATCTGTGCCGAATGTATGACATGCTGCACATGGGCTTCGTAGACGAAATCTTGTTCGGGAAGGAGGTCGTCACTGAACTCCCCCGGATCGTGGCTGAGTGGGCCGAACTCGCCAAACATCAAGGGGAAGCCGGGCTTCCGGAGGCTTAGGAAGGCCGGGAGCTTTGCGAGACTACTAGGTTTTCGGTTCTGTAGATACCAATCCGAGAGCCACCCAAAACCCATTGGTTCCGCTTAGTCACCCACCCTCGTCAGGGGCCGATAAGGCTCAGGAAAACGGCAGTTACACTAACCTGGGGGTCAGAGGGTGGACAGACATCGCCTGCCAGTTTCTAGCCATTCCAGACTTAAGGATTGGGGGAGGCCCCAAAAAACACCATTAAATCAGTGATTTAATGGTGGGCGCGGCAGGGATTGAACCTGCGACCCCACCCGTGTGAAGGGTGTGCTCTACCACTGAGCTACGCGCCCGCCGATTCACGGCAGGGGCGGGCCTTTGCCATGCAGCGTGGGTGAAGGCAAGCGCCGCGTCAGTCTCCGGTAAACCGGGCGAACAGGTGCATCCAGCCGCTGTCTCCTGCGCTGCGTGAGGCACCCGCGGCGCGCGGCGCGACGACGCGGCATTCGAGGCAGTCGGCCTGTGCGCCCTCAAGCGCCATCAGCCGGTCGAAATCCTCCAGCACGCGGGCGAAGCGTGCGGTTTCGCGGCGGGCGAACATGGCGGCGATGTCCTGCCCCCGGCTCTCGGCCTCACTCTCGCCCGATGCCATCAGCCGCGCGAAGAGCGAGGCGTATTCGTCGCCGTCGTCGCCGAGGTAACGGACATTGAAGTCGCCCGCGATCCCCGCGCGTTCGGCAGCCCAGGCGATGGCGTTGTCGAGATCGCCGAACTGGTCGACAAGGCCGAGCTGGCGCGCTGCTCCGCCATCCCAGACGCGGCCTTGCCCGAGTTCGTCCGCGCGCTCGACCGGGATCGAGCGCGAGGCGGCGACGAGGCCGATGAAGCGGGCATAGATATTCTCGACATTGCCCTGCAGCAGCCGGTCGACTTCGGGGGTAAGCCCGGAGAGCAGGTCAGGCTGGCCGGAGAGGCCGGTGGTGCGCACGCCGTCCGAATTGACGCCATACTCGGCGAGCAATTCTTCGAAACTCGGGAAGACGACGAACACGCCGATGGAACCGGTGAGCGTTTCGGGTTCGGCGAAAATGCGGTCGGCAGGCGTCGCCACCCAGTATCCGCCGCTCGCGGCATAATTAGCCATCGAAACGGCGACGGGAGTACCCTGCTCCTTGTGGCGCAGGATGGCGCGGCGGATGGATTCGGAGCCGGTCACCGTGCCGCCGGGCGAGTCCACCCGCACGACGAGCGCATCGAGATCGTCGTCCAGCGCTTCATCGAGCAGTTTCACGATCCGCTCCGCCCCCGCAGAGCCGGGGCCGGCATCGCCGTCGCTGATAGTGCCCGCGATAGTCACGACGCCGACATTCTCGGATGCGCCGAATTCGAGGCCGGAGTCTACGTCGGCCAGCCACGGATCGTATTCGGTCGCGGCAAAGGTGCCGGGCGCATCGTCCCACGTATCCTCGCCCGCGATCTGCGCGATCCGTTCGCCCCATTCGACGCGGGTGCCAACACGGTCCGCAAGTCCGGCGGCGACCGAGGCTTCGGCGAGGTCGTTGTTGGAGGCGGACAACCAGCCGTCCACATTGCTCGTAACCAGCTCGATATTCGCATCGGGCCGCGCGGCGAGCACGTTGGCCTGCCATTCGGTCCACAGGGTCGCGAGCAGTTGCGCCATGTTTTCGCGCGCCTCGGGCGACATTGCGCTTTGTGTGTAAGGCTCGACCGCACTCTTGTAGGTGCCGACGCGATAGACGTTGGCAGTGACGTTGAAGCGATCCAGCGCATCGGCATAGTAGAGGTTCTCGCCCCCCGGCCCGGCAATCACGACGCCGCCCATCGGGTCGACCCAGATCTCGTCGGATTGCGCGGCGAGCAACATCGCGTCGTCGGCGTATGCCACGGCGTAAGTGTAGACAGGCTTGTCCGCACCGCGGAACCTGTCGATCGCCTCGGCCACTTGCTGTATGTGCACCGCGCCACCGCCGAGGAAGCCCGAAAGGTCGAGCGCGATGGCGTCAACGCGCTCGTCCGCCGCTGCCGCGTCGATTGCGCGCACGAGGTCGCGCGCTGCGTATTCGCGGATTGGCACGGTTTGCAAAATAAGCGCGGTGATCGGATCGATTGGCGCGACCTCTTCCACGATGATGCCGTTCAAATCGAGCAGCAGCGCCCCGTCGCGAACCACGCCGGGATTGGGCCGCGCGCTCAGCAAGGCGAACAGCGCGCCGAAGAACAATAGCAGGAACAGGAGAGCCAGCCCGTCCTTGATGCCGACCAGAAGACGCCAGACCTTGCGTGCGAAACCCATTGCGAAACCTTTGTGAAACGATCCCTTTGTCCGTCATGTAGGGGCGCGGGCGAGGCAGAGCCAGCTTTAACCTCTTGAGCACAGCGGCACGCTCGCTTAAGGGCGTGGCTTTAATGACATCGCCGCCTGCCACCACTTCCGGAAGCCGCTTTCCCGCGGGCCGCGGGGCCTTTCCACATCGTGACCTGATCGCAATCGGCGCGCTGGAGCGGCACGAAATTCTCTATCTGCTCGCCGAGGCCGAGCAATATGTCGAATTCAACCGTCGCGCGGCCAAGCATGCAGATACGCTGGCGGGCCTTACCATTATCAACGCCTTCTTCGAGAACTCGACGCGCACGCTGCTCAGCTTCGAGATTGCGGGCAAGCGGCTGGGCGCCGATGTCGTCAACATGCAGGCGGCAACGAGCAGCCTGAAAAAGGGCGAAACGCTGATCGACACGGCGGTGACGCTTAACGCCATGCGCGCTGATGCCATCGTTATCCGGCACGGGTCGAGCGGGGCGACCGGGCTGATTGCGGGCAAGGTCGATTGCCCGGTGCTCAATGCGGGCGACGGCCAGCACGAACATCCGACGCAGGCGTTGCTCGATGCGCTGGCGCTGCGCCATACCTTGCGCGGGCAGGGGCACGACGCGGAGGATTTCACCGGCCTCACCGTCACGATCTGCGGCGATATCCAGCACAGCCGTGTGGCGCGATCCAACATCCTGTGCCTGCAGGCACTGGGCGCAAGCGTGCGGCTGTGCGCGCCGCCCGCGCTGATGCCGGTGGGGATCGAACGTATGGAAATCGAGGCGCATCACCGGTTCGACGACGCGCTGCGCGGCGCGGATGTGGTGATGATGCTGCGGCTTCAGAACGAGCGGATGGACGGGCAATTCATCCCCTCCCCGCGCGAATATCGCCACCTATACGGACTGACGGCGGAGCGGTTGGCGCTGGCGAGCGCAGATGCCATCGTCATGCACCCCGGACCGATGAACCGGGGTGTCGAGATCGACAGCGACATTGCCGACCTCAAAGGTCGCTCGATCATCACCGAGCAGGTCGAAATGGGCGTCGCCATGCGCATGGCCTGTCTTGATGTTCTGACGCGCCGCACGCGCCGGGTCGAGGGCTGGGGCGACGGGGAATGGCTATGAAACAGCAGCGCCCGCTTGCCATGACCAATGCGCAAATCGTCACGCAAGAAGGCGTCATCGAAGGCGCGGTGCGTTGCGAGGGCGGGCGCATCGTTTCGGTTGGCGAGGGCGGCTGGGTCGACGGCGACGAAGTGATTGACGCCAAGGGAAAACTGCTTGCGCCCGGCCTCGTCGATCTTGGCGTGTTCGCCATCGACAAACCCGCGTTTCACTTCGGCGGCATCACCCGCGCCGCGCTGATGCCGGACGAGAACCCGCCGCTAGATCATCCTGCGCGGGTGCGCTTCGCGGCGCAGAGCGGAAAGCCGGACATGTGGGTCCATCCGCTAGCCGCGGCAACCGTGGCCCTCGAAGGCAGGCAACTCGCCGAGATCGCGCTGATGGCCGACGCGGGCGCAAAGGCGGTGGCGACGGGGCGCAAATGGATTGGCGACAGCGGCACCATGCTTCGTCTGCTGCAATATGCCGCCATGTTGGAAATGATTGTCGTCACCCATGCCGAGGACGCGGGGCTCACTGGCATCGCCGCCGCAACAGCGGGCGAGATGGCGACCCGGCTCGGCCTCCCCAGCGCGCCCAAACAGGCCGAAACGCTCGCGCTCGCTCGCGACATCGCGCTGGCCGAAGCGAGTGGTGGGCGGCTCCACGCGCGGCAGGTGACGACGCGCGGCGGGCTTGACCTAGTGCGGCAGGCCAAGGCGCGCGGCGTCGCGATCACCGCCGGGGTGACCCCGGCCCATTTCATGCTGAGCGATCTCGCGCTCGCCGATTTCCGCACATTCGCCCGCCTTTCTCCGCCTCTGCGAAGCGAGGACGACCGGCAGGCGGTGGTCGAGGCTATTGCCGACGGGACGATAGACGTGATCGCCAGCGGGCACGATCCGCGCGGGCCAGAGGACAAGAACCTTCCCTTCGCTGACGCCGCGCCGGGAATGGCCGGAGCCGAGACATTGCTCGCGTTGACGCTGACGCTGGTGCGCGACGGGATTATCGACCTGCCGCGCGCCTTCGACTTGCTTGCCCGGAACCCGGCAAAGTTGCTCGGTGTCGAGGCGGGTGTGCTGAGCGAGGGCATGGAAGCCGACCTCGCGCTGATCGATCCCGACGCGCCGTGGATCGTCGACAAGCGCGAGATGGCGGCGCAGGCCGGCAATACGCCGTTCGATCGCCAGCCGATGCAGGGGCGTGTTATCGCGCTCTATAAGGGAGGAACCCACATTGAACTTTGATTTTACCGGTAAGACCATCCTCGTTACCGGCGCCGCCTCGGGCATCGGCGCAGCTTCGGCCCGGATGCTGGCAGAGGCGGACGCGGCGAAGCTGGTGCTGGTTGATGTGAATGGAGATGCGCTGGATACGCCGGGCCTCGCTTGCGAAACCGCCTGCCACGCAGGCGATGTCGCGGACGAGGCGCTTTGGGACCGGATCGAGGCGGCCGGAGATACCTTCGACGCGGCGGTACTCAATGCCGGGATCGCGGGCGAGAATGCGCCTATTGTAAAGGCGACGCTCGACAACTGGAAGCGCGTTACCGCGGTCAATTACGACGGCGCTTTCCTATCGCTGCGCACTGCGATGCGACAGGCGGCGGAGGGCGCATCCATCGTGCTGACGGCTTCGGTGACGGGTGTGAAGGCAGAAGCGGGCATCGCCGCCTATGCCTCGTCGAAGGCGGGAGTGATCCATCTGGCCAAAGTGGCGGCGAAGGAAGGGGCGCGCAACGGCATCCGCGTGAACGCCATCGCGCCGGGCGGCGTCGATACAGCGATCTGGGACGGTGTGCCGTTTTTCGAAGACCTCGTCGCCAAGCATCAGGGCGACCGCGCAGGCGCGCTCGCCACGATGGCTGCTCAAGGCACCCCGCTAGGCCGCTTCGCCACGGCGGAAGAGATCGCGGGCCAGATTATGTTCCTGCTCTCCGACCTCTCGGCAGGCATCACCGGTTCGACGCTCGTTACCGATGGCGGGTATCGGCTTTAGGCGAGGAAGAACCCCTCCCGAATGGGGAGGGGGTTTCAAAGTGTCTTCGGGAAAAGAGAGGACCGGTTGTTCGTAGATCAGCGGCGCGCGAGGCGGACGCCAGTGTCGACGGCGCCGGGCAGCGGGCGGTTGGCGGCCCAGCTGATGCAGCCTTCGCCGTTCTCGGCATCGACGCGGTTGCACATCGCGCGGCTGGACGCCGTGTCGTAACCGCCAGCCGATACACGCCAGTAATTGCGGCCGTTCACCACCGCTTCGGTGATGACCATCTCGAAACTGGAAAGCTCGGGATAGCGGCCAAGATAGATGTCCCACGCCTGCTTCGCGCGCGCTTCGCTGGAGAAGCTCCCGAGCTGCACGAGGTGCGTCGGCGCTTCGACCGGGCGCTCGTAGGAAGCGGAGCCGGTCAACGCCGGGCGGGCGATGGCCGGCGTAATCGAAGCGCGGGCCG
>JBARVT010000263.1:0-25078 GCA_049646405.1 Alteraurantiacibacter sp. | reverse complement strand
CGTCCCACGCCTGCGCCCACGCCGACACGGCGCGCGGGAGGAAGCCGGTTGAGCGACAATTTCCTCGATGGCGCGTCGTCGTCCGAAGGCAGTCGCGGCACGCCGGCCGCCACGTTCGGCCCGGCGGAGCAAGCCTCGCTCGCGTCAGCCATTACGCGCCAGCTGCGCCCGCATTGGAGCGCTCCATCGGGTGTCGATGTCGAGCAGCTCATCACTGTGGTCCGCTTCCGCCTGAACCGCGACGGCAGCTTGCGCGGCCAACCTGACTGCATCCGCCAGACCGGACAGACCGCCTCCAACGCGCCGCAGGTGGACTTGCATTGTGAACGTGCCAAACGGGCGGTTCTGCGCGCGTCGCCGTTCAACCTGCCTGAACAGTTCTATGCCCAGTGGCAAACCATCACGTCGCAATTCGACAGAAGGCTCTGACATGAAAACCGTCCTCTCCGCGCTCGCGCTCCTTGCTCTCAGCCCGCTTGCCGTCGCGGCCCAGGACGGCGACCTCCGGCCTGACCTCGACCCCAATTCCATCGGCAGCGATCCGGTCCAGGGTGCGGACATCGGTCAGGCAGACCCGGACGGCATTTCCGTCGTTGTTACCGATGATTCCGCGTGGCAGGATCTGGGCATCGCCATTCCTTCCTTCGCCACCAACCAAAACGTACCCACGCCCGCAAACGCCAGCGGTACGGCAGCGCTGGGCGAGGCGTTGGCGGAGATCGTCTATAACGATTTGCGCTTCAACGGCCTGTTCCGCCCGGTCGGCCCGGACTCGCTGCCGCGCCCCAATTATCCGCAGATCACTGCGCCTGCATGGAGCACGTGGCAGGGCCGCTCCGCCGAAATGCTTGTCCACGGCTTCGTGCGCGCCAATGGCGACGGGCGGCTGACGGTCGGCTGCTACCTTTACGACGTCGCCCTGCAGAACGAACTGGTGCGCGAGGGCTGGGTCGTCGCGCCGGGCGAATGGCGGCGCGCCGCGCATCGCTGCGCCGATCTTGTCTATGCCCGCCTTTCCGGCGAAAGCCCGTTTTTCGACAGCCGCATCGCCTATATCGCGGAGACCGGGCCGAAGGATAACCGCACAAAACGCCTGGCCATCATGGACAGCGACGGGGCGAACCACCGCTTCATCACCAACGGCCAGTCGACCGCGCTCACCCCGCGTTACTCGCCCGATTATTCGCGCATCGCATATCTCAGCTATGTCGACGGCAATCCACGAATCTACGTCTATCACATCGACAGCGGGCGCCAGACGCTGGTGACCGAAAGCGCCAACCCGACCTTCGCCCCGCGCTGGAGCCCGGATGGACGCAATATCCTCTATTCGATGGCCATTGCCGGCAACACCGATATCTACCGCGTCTCTGCCAGCGGTGGCGGCACGCCACAGCGGTTGACCACGTCGCCTGCGATCGAAGTTGGGGGTAGCTATTCGCCCGACGGGAGCCAGATCGTGTTCGAGAGCGACCAGTCGGGCAGCCAGCAATGCTATGTCATGGATGCCGACGGATCGAACCAGCGGCGCGTTAGCTTCTTCGGCGGTCGCTGCGCCACACCCGAATGGAGCCCGCGCGGCGACAAGATTGCCTTTACCCACATCGCGGGCAATTTCCGCATAGCGGTGATGAACCCCAACGGGCGCGGCATGCAGCAGCTTACCGACAGCTGGCATGACGAGGCCCCGACATGGGCGCCCAATGGTCGCATTATCCAGTTCTTCCGCACAGAGCGCGGCTCCGGCGACACGGCGATCTACCAGGTGGACCTCACCGGTGAGAACGAACGTCGTCTGCGCACGCCGGTGGGCGCGTCGGACCCGGCATGGGGACCGGTTCTGCCGTAAATGCGTTGATTCCCCGATTGGTCGCAAGAAACCGTTCAACAAGGTTCAAGGAGAGCCGCATATGAATCGCATCGTCATTGCCATCACTTTATCCGGCGCGCTGGCGCTGGGCGCGTGCAAGAAGGATCCGCCCGAAAGCACGCCGCCGCTGCCGCAGGATATTGCGACCACACCGCCTTCGACTGGCCCAGCGACAAATACGGGCATAGCGCAGCCCGGAAGCCAGTCGCATTTCGCGCAGATGATGGCAGGTGCGGACACGATCTATTTCGACACGGATCGTTACAATATAGACAACGAGGATATGTCGGCGCTGCGCCGCCAGGCCGAATACATGCTGCAATATCCAGGCAGCCGCGCCACTGTCGAAGGCCATGCGGACGAACGCGGCACGCGCGATTACAACCTTGCACTAGGAGAGCGGCGCGCGAATGCAGCGAAAAACTATCTTGTCAGCCTTGGCGTGCCTGCCAACGCGCTCACCACGGTGAGCTATGGCGAAGAACGTCCGGTCTCCACCGGCCAGAACGAGAGCGCCTGGGCGCGTAACCGTCGTTCAGTAACGGTGATGATCAACCGCTGATCATTGGGGATTGAAAGTTTGCGGGCGCGCCAGCTTCGGTTGACGCGCCCGTTTCTTTTGGGGCGCCGGTGCTTCACCTCGCCGTCACGCTCGCCTATATGCCTTCTATGCCCTTTGCACAGGACGACACCTGATGGCCCGGTCCAACGATTGGGGCTTTCCCCGATGGCGGGGCTACGAAGACAGCCGCGAGGCGGCAACTGTGCGCCTGTGCGATCGGCACGGCTGCGACGAGAGGGGCGACTGTCCCGCGCCCAAATCCCCCAACAGCCCCGACCGCTGGTATTTCTGCCAGCGCCACGCGGCCGAATACAACAAGGGCTGGGACTATTTCGAAGGGCTCGACAAGGAAGAAGCGGCGAGCCGCGCCAAAGCCGAGCAAGCGGAGAATGCCGGCTATGCCGAGGCGCAGCATTACGGCTGGGGCAGTAGCGGCGACGGAACGCGCAGCGCGGACGAGATGCGTGCGCTGGACGTATTCGAGCTGGAAGCCGATGCCGATTTCGACGCAATCAAGCGCGAATGGCGCGCCCGAGCGAAGAAGGTGCATCCCGACGTGAAGCCCGGCGATGCCGAGGCGGCGGAGGAGTTCCAGAAGCTCCAGCTCGCCTACGAAGTGCTGAAGGCCGCCGAAGAGCGCCGCGAGTGGAAGGGATGACCCCGCCGCCGCGCCGCCCGAACCATGGCGGCGCTTTCGAGAAATGGACCGTACGGATGATTGTCCCGGCGCTGTTCCTCGCCTTGTTCGTCGCCATGTATTCGGTCGCCGGACCGCGCATCGACTGGCGCGCATGGTTCGACGGGCCGGAGCGCGGTACGTGGCGCGCGGTGACGGTGGACGGGATGGATGTCGCGGACGAGCGCATGGAAGTGGTGGTAGCCAATGACGAAGTCGCCGGAGGGCGCGACGGCTGCAATTACTGGGCCTATTCCGGCAAGCGCGATCCCGCGACGGGGGAGCGGATGATGACGACGACGCTGGCCGGGTGCGAGCAAACGCCCGAGCGGCGGGCCTATGACCGGCTGGCGCTCGAAACGTCGCAGCTTCGCATCGTAGACGACTATACGCTCGAAATCCGCAATCGTGATACGGTGGGCACCTTCACGCGCTGGACCGAGGAAATGGCAGAGGCCGAACGGCTGGCGGACCAAAGGGCGATCGACCGCGCGAATGCGGAAAGACCGCGCACGCCGTCTCCGGTTTATCCCGGTCCGGCGGTCCGGCCCGGCCCGCCCGGTGAATTTCCGCCGCCGCCCCCGCCCGCGCCATATCCGCCTCCCGACCCGCAACCGCCTGGCGATAGGTAGAAACCGAAGGTCCGGCGCAAACGCACGCTTTGCCGTGTTCGGCCTATGCGGACATCGCCATGCCCGCCGCGCCGCACCGACACTGGACCAATTCGCAGCTGCTTCTCGCCATAATCGGCGTGGCCGTCGGGTTCTATGCGCTGGCGTCGCTCGGCATCGCATTGACGCGGGCGGAGGGCCGCGTGGCCGCCGTGTGGTTTCCCAACGCGCTGCTGATCGTCCTGCTGCTCCGCTCCGACCGGCGCGGGCTGCCCTTCCTGTTCGCGACAGCTTTTGCGGCCAATTTCACGGCGAACCTCAACGCGGGCGACGCCGCGTTGCAGGCGGTGGGCCTTTCGCTTGCCAACCAGATCGAGATCATGGCGGTGCTCTACGGCCTCCACCGCCTGCGCTGCGACCCGGTTGATTTCGAGCTGCCGCGCCATATCGCGACCTTTGCCGCGCTGGCTGTGGGCGGGGCGACGCTGTCCGGCATGGCGGCGGTCGCCACGCTCCAGCCGGGCGATGCGGGGTCGATGACGAGCCTGTGGTGGAAATGGGCGCGCGCCGATGCGCTTGGCCTGCTTGTCTTCGTGCCTGCGGTATCGATCCTGCTTGACGCATGGAAGCGGCGCCACTGCCTGACGCGAAAGAAGCTGGCAGAGGCGCTCATTATTATTGCGCTGGGCACCACCGTCAGCGTTTATACCTTCTGGCAGACCGGGTATCCGTTCCTGTTCCTCGATGCGCCGGTGGTGATCTTCTACGCCATCCGCCTCGGCCCGGTAGGCAATGCCATCGCCATCCTGAACCTCGCCATCGTCGCTTCGGTCGCGACGACGCTTGGGCGCGGGCCGATCAACCTTATGGATGCTCCTCTGGGTGAGAAGGTGATGGTGCTGCAGGTCTTCCTCGTCTCCAGCTTCGCCATCGGCCTGCCCATCGCGACGATGCTGCGCCGCCAGACATACCTCGCCGATGCGAAGTCGCAATTCCTCGCTACGATGAGCCATGAAATACGCACGCCGATGAACGGGGTTATTGGCTTTACCGACTTGCTGGCGCAGTCGAGGCTGGACGAAACGCAGCGCCGTTATGTCGGTCGCATCGCGTCGTCGGGCGAGACGATGGTCGCGCTACTCAACGACATTCTCGACATGGCGAAAATGGACGCGGGGGAGTTGCGACTGCGCGAGGCGCCGATGGACTTGCACGCACTCTGCCACGACAGCGTCGAAGCGTTCGAGGGCAGGGCGCAGGGTAAGAGCATTGCAGTTGCCTGCCGCATCGCGTCCAATGTCCCGCATGAGGTCATTGGCGACGCCACGCGGCTGCGTCAGGTGCTGGCGAACCTTGTCGGCAATGCGGTAAAATTCACCGATGAGGGTAGCGTGACACTTGATGTGACAAGGGAGAGCGCGAGCATCGGGTTTGAGGTAAGGGACACCGGCATCGGCATGAGCGCCGCCGAACTGCCGCGTATCTTCGACCGCTTCGCGCAGGTCGACCAGGCCCCTACCAAACGGTTCGGCGGAACGGGGCTAGGTCTCGCCATCGTCGCCGAACTCGTCCGGCTGATGGGTGGCCGGGTCTCAGTGGACTCGTGCGAGGGCGAAGGATCAAGCTTCACCGTGGAGCTGCCATTGAAAACACCTGCAGCAGAGCTGGATAGCTCAGACCCAAACGCAATCAAGCAGGCACCGCAACTCGCTATCGCTGGCCGATAAAGCTGCCGACAAAGCGGCGGCCGTCGGTCGCATGAACGAGCGCGAAGTTCAGCACCAGTTCCTCTCTATTGGCCCCCGCGAGCGCGCCGCCATAGCTACCGCTGAAGCCTTGCGCGTTTGCGGCGATCTCGCCGCCGAAGCTGACGCTGTTGCTTAGCTCGTCGTCGATGGTGAAGCTAGTGACCAATGTGGAGGTGCCGCCCGCATTGCTGAAGATCCGGATCGTCGCGCCGACATCATCCGGATTGCCCGGCGTGACCGTAACCGTCGTATCGGGCGAAGAAAACGTGCCCGGTGTCGAGACACCCGGCTCGCCGCCAAGAACCTGCACGCTGCCCGTATAGGTCAGCGTCGCGGTGATGTCGGCGGTGGTTGTCACCGGATTCAGGAAAAAGGCGGTGCGCACGCTGCGCAAGGTGCCTGCCACGGTGTCGCGCGTGAAATCCTGCTTGTCGATCTCGTAGGTGACGCGCAGCACCTCGCCATAGGGCAGGAAGAAGTCGAGCGATTCGCCGCCGCGAACATAGCTGCGAGTCGTCGCGCTGACAGACACGAAATCATCTGCGCCGAAGTTCGCCGGCGTGGAGAGATCGGGAAATGCGAAGCGTGTGCTGTCGGGCGACGAGACGAGCTCGATGGCGGAGGTGCCGTTGATCCGCCCGCCGCTGTTGAACGACTCCGTGATGCTGCCATCGGGCGTAAAAAACGCCGCGATGTAATTGGCATTGGTGCTCTGCGTGATGAAATCGCCGGAGAGATCGAAGCTCACCGCAGTGGTCGGCGTGGGCGTTGGAGTCGCCGTATCGGTCGAGGTGGGGGTGGGCGTCGGGGTTTCGTCGTCCCCGCAGGAGGTGACGAGCGCGCCGCATGCCGCGACGCCGATGAGAAGACCGATTTTGCGGAGCACGTGATTCCCGTCCGTTTATCCAGAATGCAATTTAGCGCAGCCTTAGGCCGCCGGACCTTTCCCTTAGCTGTCTGGCGCGGGGCGGGGCAAGCGGGCATTCTTCGCGATGCCCGCCTGCCTGATGCCTAGACCATTGCGAGCGCCTGTTCGAAGTCCGCGATCAGGTCGTCCGCGTCCTCAATGCCGATGGAAATGCGTACGAGATTGTCGGTGATGCGCAGTTCCGCTCGGCGTCCCTCGGCGACCGAGAGATGCGTCATGCTGGCCGGATGGCTGGCGAGCGTCTCCGTCCCGCCAAGGCTGACGGCGAGCTTCGCCACTTTCAGCGCGTCGAGGAAACGGAAGCATTCGGCCTCGCCACCCTTGATGAAGAGCGAGAAAGTCGATCCCGCGCCGAGGCAGTGCCGGTCGTAAATGTCCTTCTGCCGCTCGTCTGCGATCATGCCGAGATAGCCGAGCCCTTCGACCTTGGGGTGAGCCTTCAGGAATTGGCAGACCTTGGCCGCATTCTCGCCCGCGCGTTGCATGCGCAATTCGACGGTTTCGAGACTGCGCAGCAGCATCCACGCGGTATGCGGATCGGCAATGCCGCCCATCGTGTTCCTGAGCGCGCGGATCGCGTCGACCCACTTCTTGCCGCCCGCCACGCTTCCCGCGACAAGGTCCGAATGCCCGCCGACATATTTGGTGAGCGAATACACCACAAGGTCCGCGCCGTGTTCCAGCGGGCGCTGCCACAGGGGGCCGAGGAAGGTGTTGTCGATGGCGATAGGGCAGCGGTCGGGGTCGAAATGCGCATCGCGCGCTTCCTTGACAGCTTCGATATCGACCAGCGCGTTGGTCGGGTTGCCCGGGCTTTCAAGGTAGATCAGCGGGACCTCGCCGCCTTGTTCCTCGGCCTTGGCCTTGGCGCGGCGCATCACGTCATCCAGCTCCGCGCGCGTCGCGCCGGCGGGAAAGTCGACATAGGTAACGCCGTATTTCGCCATCACCTTGGCGACGAAGCCTTCGGACGCGGCATAAAGCGGGCCAGAATGCACAATCACGTCGCCCGCATTGCAGGCGGCCAGTATCAGCACGGCGATGGCCGTCATCCCGCTGGAGAAACAGAGCGCATCCTCTGCCCCGTCCCAGATGGCGAGCCGGTCTTCGAGGATTTCCTGGTTCGGCCCGTTGAAACGCGAATAGACGAGGCCTTCCGCGCCGCCCGGTCGCTTGCCGGTAATGCCTTCGAAATGCCGCTTGCCCGCCGCCGCATTCTCGAACGCGAAAGTGCTGGTGAGGAAAATCGGTGCTTTAAGGCTGCCTTCCGACAGCGCCGGATCGAAGCCGTGACCCATCATCAGCGTCGCGGGTTTCATCTGCCGCCCGCCGATGGTGGTGACCTCGGGCTTGGGCTTGCGGCGCGGGGTGGGGGTGTCGACCGCGTTCAGCGGATCGTCTTTATGGTCGGCCATGTATGGCGTCCTTCCTATGCTCGTCGCTCCCAGGAAGGCAGGAGCGGTTGCGGCTGCCGGGGCTCCCGTCCCTAACCTCCGCAGGAACGCCTCTCCACCGGTCAGAGATAGTTGCAGGCGCAATTATCTCGGGGCGACTGCCGGGGCAAGCCTCGCGCCTCCCTGCATGAACCGATTGGCGCAATGGGATAGAGGAAGTGAACTGTCGGGGGGGGATGGCCATGGAATTTCCTAATCACACCGCGCATGTCGTCATCGGCTTCGGTGCGGCCCTTACGGTCGCCATCATGCTTGCTACGGGCAAGGGATCGCGCTGGCATTGCTGGGCGGGCTGGGCAATCGCCGCCGACTGTCATGCGCGGGAACTGTACGCTGAGGGAAGGCCCGCTCAACCGACCAGCGGTGCCATAGCAAACACCACGCCAACGATCAGCCCAATACCGGCAAGGTCGAGAACGATGCCTGCTTTCACCAGCCGCGGAAGCGCGATTCGCCCCGTCGCCCAGGCGATGGCATTCGGCCCCGTTCCGGCGGGCAGGATAAAGCCCCAGCTCGCCGCCAGCGCGACGGGCATGGCGAGCAGCAAGACCGATTGTGGATCGCCGTCCAGCGTGACGGCGAGCGCGGCGACGACGGGCATGATGCCGCTCGCCGTCGCGACATTGCTGGCGAATTCGGTGATGAGGATCACCATCGCCACCAGCGCCATTGCGACGATCACGATGGGCACTCCGTCGAGGAAGAGCAGCGCATTGCCGAGCCAGTCGGCCAGGCCCGTGCGCGTCATCCCGCCCGCCAGCGCCAGCCCGCCACCGAACATCAGCAGCACACCCCATGGCGCGCGGTCCGCCTCTCGCCAGTCCAGCAGGCGGCGGCCCGTGCCGTCGGGCAGCACAAAAAGCGCGAGGCTGGCGGCGACCGCGATGGTCCCGTCGGTTAGGGAATCCGCAGGCAGGTACGGGGCGATCCAGCCGCGCAGCATCCACAGCACGAAGGCGATCGCGATAACGGGCACGAGCCGCCGCTCGGCGCTCGACCACGCGCCCTTAGTGTCGATAGCTGAGCGCGCCGAAGCGATGTCGAACGGGTGTTCTGCAATGCGCTGCACCTTGGCGATGATAAACGCTGCCAGCGGCACACCCAGCACTACCACCGGCATCCCGAACATCGCCCAGCGGGCAAAGGTGATCTCGACGCCCGAAATCTCGCGCAGGAGATCCGCCCCAATGGCGTTGGTCGGCGAGCCGATGATGGTGCCGAGTCCGCCGATACTCGCGGCAAATGCAATGCCCATCGGCAGTGCGCCAAACAGGCCCTCGGTGTGAGCCGTATCATGACCCTCCCGCAATCCGCCTGCCAGCACGGCAAGCGCCATCGGCATCATGATCAGCGCGGTCGAGGTGTTGGAGATGATGTTGGACAAAATCGCCGCCGCTATCATGAAGCCGAGCAGCAGCCCGAACTCCCCACCGCGACCGCCGATCCGGTCGAGGATCCACGCTGCCAGCCGCCGGTGCAGCCCGGTCCGTTCGATGGCGAGCGCGATGAAGGCGCCTCCCAGTAACAGGAAAATGATTGGGGAATAATAGTCCCCTGCCACATCCCTTGCGGTTCCCCCGCCCGCGAAAGGCAGCACCACGAAGGGCAGCAGGCCGGTGACGGGCAGCGGCACCGCCTGCGTCATCCACCACGTCGCCATCCATGCCACCAGCCCTGCGCAATGCCATGCGGGCGCGCCCATGTCGCCGGGCGTAGGCAGTAGCAGGGTCAGCGCGAACAGCGCCGGGCCGAGCCAGAAGCCGATCCTCTCCACCATGTTTCCCTCCCCGCCGATTGCGCCTAGACCCTATCGCGGTGCGCGCACGGAGCAAGGAGGGACAGGCGATGGACGGCAAGGTTCTGGGGATAGGGGGCGTCTTCCTGCGCTCGAACGATCCCACGCGGCTGGCGGCATGGTACCGCGATCATCTCGGCATCGCGGCGACCGAGAGCGGCCAGCCGACGCCCGATGGCGAATGGGTCTGGATGCAGCAGGCTGGGCCAACCGTGTTTGCGGGATTCAGGGCCGACAGCGATTACTGGCTGGCAGAGCGGCAGGTGATGCTCAACCTGCGGGTAGAGGGGTTGGAAGCGCTGCTCGCACATCTCGCGGAGGCGGGCATCGAACACACCCACCGCGAGGACATGGACGGGGTCGGCAGCTTCGCCCGCATCGCCGATTGCGATGGCAACCCGCTGGAGCTGTGGGAACCCGCGCAAAGCTGACTGGGAGGCAATCCTTTGCGTTCAGCCGAAGAAAAGCGCGTTCTTGCTAAAGGTTTGCCATGAATAGACGGACGTTTCTCGGCACCTCGGGCACTGCCGCCTTTGCGCTCGGCGCGATGCCTCAGGTCGCCCTCGCGCACGCCGGATCCGATCCTGCGACCGACTGGACTATCGGGCCAGTCATTCGCGGACGCAATTACTCGGCAGGCATGCCGCTGCACCCGACGGAAGCGGGGAGGGGGTGGTTTTTCGATTTTCCCGGGCCGCGCCGCGAGGACGGGCATGTGCATTACGTCACCCGCGCCACCGTACCGCTCGACCGCGCGCGCGGATTACGCCTGCGTTATCGGATCGATGCGCGGCCTGGCACGCGCTTCGTGCCGCAGGAGCATCCCGATCTGCCGGGCACGATCTCACTTTACATCCAGCGCGCAGGAGATGACTGGAACGGACGCGGGGCGACCGAATTTTCGCGCTGGTATTCTCCGGGGCAAACCGTCCGCGAGCTTTCGGCTGGCGAGCATGAGATCGTCATCTTGTTCGACGAAAACTGGCGTTCCGTCATGGGCTCCAATCGCCGCCGCAACCCCGATGCATTCCGCGACGCGCTCGCCAATGCGGCGACGGTCGGCATGACCTTCGGCTCTCGCCGTGCGCGCGGCCATGGCGTATTCGCGACCGCTCCGGCACGTTTCACGCTGCTGGAATTTGCGGTGATCTAATCAGTGCGTCCAGTCGAGAGTGACACTTTCGATGTGCCAACCTGTCTGCTCATCGCCCGGTCCCGCTACGTCGTTCGCACGGCGCAGCACCACCTCTCCCTCATATCGCATGGGCCGGCCCTCGCCATCGCGCCCGGTCACGGTAACGGGAGCTCTGTAATAGGACGAGGCATCCGTGCCTTCCATCGAGCCGCTCGGCACGGCGACGGTTACATCGGCCAGGTCAGAGAATAGCGCGGCGAAGTCTTCGCGGTCCCACCTTGCGCGATCCGCGTCGCTCATCATGCGCCAGGCCTGGTCCCATTCCTGCAATTCGATCGCCCGTGCCCAGTTGACCAAGACGCTGCGGGCACCCGTTTCCGTTCTTTGGGCCTCGGGCGTGAGGGGAGGCGGCGTGAGATCGGGAATGCCGTCGTTCACGCCGTTTGCCGTCATGCCGCCGGTTGGGGTGGCAGCGTCGGCAGGCGGGGCGGACCCTCTCTCCTGCGCGTTTCCGCCAGCGATATCCCCGTTCCCGGTATCGGACGCAGGTTCTTCCGTTCCGGGATTATCGGAGGCATCGCACGCTGCCAACAGCAGCAGTGCGGAAAATGGCAAGAGTCGGGATTGCATCATTCCCTGTATACGGCCCATATCGGCCATCGTTTCGCGCAAGGGTTCAGAAATCTACGGGCAGGAGCATCGTGTCCTCTGACAGAGCGTGCATCGGCGAGGCAGCGATGTCGTCGCGCCCGAGGATAGTGCGTTCGACCACCTGCCATTGGGGCAGGCCGACATCGCGCGCCCGCAGCCGGACGATAACCCCCGGTACATAGGCCGAATGCGCGATGACAAGGAAACCGCGGGCATCGTCCGGCCGCGGACCGGAGACATGCTGCACGTTGTCGAGCACCATGAGATATGTGCTCGACAGGCATAGGTACGCGGGCGGGCAGGTGGGGCGGTCCACCTCCGTCATGCCGATGACGCGGCCGATCAGTTCAGCTTCGGAACCCGGACCCTCCTGCGCGCTGGCCGGCCCCGCCGCGAGGGCGAAAGGGGCCAACGCCGACAGGATCACCTGGGCGCGCATGGTTATTTCGGCGCCAGCACCATCAGCATCTGGCGGCCTTCAAGTCGCGGGAATGCCTCGACCTTGGCAATTTCCGCCACGTCGTCCTGCACCCGCTTCAGCAGGTCCATGCCGAGATGCTGGTGCGCCATCTCACGCCCGCGAAAACGCAGAGTGACCTTCACCTTGTCGCCATTGTCGATGAATTTGTTCACGTTGCGCATCTTCACATCGTAATCGTGATCGTCGATGTTCGGACGCATCTTGATTTCCTTGATGTCCTGCGTCTTTTGCGTCTTGCGCGCCGCATTGGCCTTTTTCTGGGCCTCGTAACGATACTTTCCGACATCGAGGAACTTGCACACGGGCGGGTTCGCATTGGGCGATACCTCGACGAGGTTCAGCCCGGCTTCTTGCGCCTGCTCGATCGCTTCGCGGGTGTACATCACACCGAGATTCTCGCCCTCGCCATCGATGACGCGGACCTTGTCGGACTGGATCAGTTGATCGTATTTCGGGCCGGACTTGACCGGCGGTGCCATCATGCGGCGGGGTGGACGTGGTATGTTGCTGCTCCTGCAATTGCTATTGGTCTGCTGGCGTATGTAGGGCGGATTGCTTCGGTGCGCTAGTAGGGTCGCGAACAGAGCGACAAAGCTCGTGTGTGTCCACGTTTCCGTGCGGACATCCTCGGTGCTATTCGCTCCGGCCTCCCCTGCGCGGCTCCTGCGGTCGCGCCTTTGCGCTCTGTCGTTCGCTAGTCGCGTCCGAGACTTGATTATCGTTTCTATCGTTTGGCGGAGCTCCGGCCCACTTGGGCCGGCAAGGGCGAATGCCCGCCTGCAGCGGGCGCAGCTCTGCTGCGCGTCTAGCAAGAATGCTCACGCGGAGGTGTGCGCGTAAAACAAATCATCTGCGGAGGCGGGTTCGCAAAACAAATTAAGCCGCTTCCCGCCACAACGGAAACCGCGCCAGCTTCCGTTTGGTCGGTACCACCGCGTCGATCGCGCTGGCGGGCTGCAGCGCTTTCAGGATCGCCGGGTCTGCCGCGTCCATGCCGCCCGTGAGCGCACCGAAGGCGGGCAGGATCATGCGGCCGCAGGTCCGGTCCTCGTTATGCGCCAGCACCGCGCAGGGGCGGCGGATATGGCGGTGGTGCACCTTGAGCTGCAGGCGCGGGTGATAATGGCCGGACAGTTCGGGCCGCGTCTCGCCGCGCTTGGCCATATGGCGCAGCACCATGCCGTTCACCTCCAGCTCCACAGCGATGCTACCGCCGCTTTTCGCTTCCATCGATGGATCGTGATTGCCCGTGATCCATACCCAGTCGACCGCGCGGGTGAGCGCCGCGAGCATGCCCGCCGCGTGTTCTTCCAGCCTCTGTGACCCGGCCGAATCGTGGAAATTGTCGCCCAGTGTGAACACCCGCTTCGCACCCGTTTCGCGGATCGCCACCGCCACGCGCTCCAGCGTTTCACGGCTGTCGTATGGCGGGAGCAACTGGCCATGCTTGGCAAAAAAGCTCGCCTTTTCGAGATGCAAATCCGCCACCAACAGCGCATTCTCGCGCGGCCAGAACAGCGCTCGCTCCTGCACCAGGCGGAATTCGTCATCGCAAAAGGGGAAGGCGAACGAAACGGGAACCATGCGTGTCACTTGCCGCCCGCCGCGCGCTTTGGCAAGAGCCTTGTCATGGACCGTAGCCAACAGACCGCCCAAGCCCGCCAATGGTTCGAAAGCCTGCGGGATCGCATCTGCGCCGAATTCGAAAGCATCGAACGCGAGGCGGGATCGGACGCGGCGTTCGTCTACACCGAATGGAACCGCAAGACCGATGACGGATCGGATGGCGGCGGCGGGATGCAGGGCCTGATGAAAGGCCGCGCGTTCGAAAAGGTCGGCGTCAACGTCTCCACCGTTTCCGGCGCGTTCAGCCCACAATTCGCAGGTCAGGTCAACGGCGCGAGCGAGGAGGCACCCGAGTTCACCGCGACCGGCATCAGTCTCGTCGCGCACATGGCGAACCCCCAAGTCCCCGCCGTCCACATGAACACCCGTTTCCTGACGACGCAGACCGCGTGGTTCGGCGGCGGGGCGGACCTCAATCCGCCGATCCCATACCAGGAGGACACCGACGCTTTCCACGCCCGCCTTCGCGCCGCGTGCCATGCGCACAACCCGACCTATTACGAACGTTTCAGCAAGTGGGCGGAGGAGTATTTCTACATCCCCCACCGCCAGTGCCATCGCGGCGTGGGCGGGATTTTCTACGACCACCTCGAATGCCCGGACGAGGCCAGCTTCGAGCGCAATTTCGCTTTCACCCGCGACGTGGGCGAGGCTTTCCTCGACGTCTTTCCGAAGATCGTGCGCGGGCGGATGGACCAGGAATGGAGCGAGGCCGACAAGAAAACCCAACTCGAATGGCGTGGGCGCTATGTGGAATTCAACCTCGTCTACGACCGCGGCACGCTGTTCGGCCTCAAGACTGGCGGCAATATCGACGCCATCCTGATGAGCCTGCCACCTGAGGCTGTGTGGACCTGACTCACTTTGCGGGCGCGTAGACCCGCACCCAGTCGACATACATCGCCATGCCGTTGCCCGCATCGTCCGTGCCGCGCGTCACCATGTCGACCGTGCCCTGGGGCACGCCGTTATAAGGTGCCTCAACGCCATTGGTCTTGTACGGATAGGCGCCGCCCATCGCGACGTTCAGGATAAGGAACTTGCGGTTGTCGAAGCGCCATTCGCCGAAGAAATCGGTCATCGGGCGGGTGACGCGGAACATCGGGCGGTCGTCCACTTCGAACACCATCGCATCGCGGGTCCATTCGACGGCGTAGACGTGCCAGTCGGTGGCATCGGTGCCCTCGTCGAACATGAAGCGGTTGTCGAGGCCTGCATCGCCCGAATAGCCGAGGCCGTGGACGGCGACGCCATACCAGTCCTTCTCGCCTACATATTCCATTATGTCGATCTCGCCCGTGCCGGGCCATTCGTCGTAGCCGAGCATCCAGAAGGCCGGCCACACGCCGGCCGCATCGGGCATGCGGATGCGCGCCTCGGCTCGGCCGTATTGCGTGTCAAACTTGCCTTTGGAATTCAGGCGGCCTGAGATGAAAGGCGCGTTGCGGTCCGCTCGCGTATCTTCGCCCGGCGCGAAGATGGGGCGCAACTCCAGTGCGCCGCTATCGGCGCCCGGCAGGTCGGCGGCGAATCGGATCGTGCGCGGATCGTCGACATAGGCCTGCTGCTCGTTATTGACCCAGAAATCCTGCCCAACAACATTCCATTTCGTCCGGTCGAGCGTGCCGCTGTCGAACTCGTCGGCGAAGATCAGCGTGCGGTCGGCGCGGGGCGCGTCGAGGGATGGCGCTGCAGTTTGCGCGGCGCATCCGGCGAGCATGAGAAGGGAGAGCGGGAGCAGGCCTGTGAACGTTCTCATGGCACTTGCCTAGCGCGGCAGGCGCGCCATGTCACGCCCCCGGATTTACTCCTGACCTGGAACGCCGTTTTCCATCAGTGCGCCGATATTGCCGATAGCAAAGCGCGCGGGGCGTAATTCGTTGCTGCGATAGAGCGCCCGCAGGTAGGCGAGATCGAACGCGGTCAGTCGCCGCGGTCCGCCCTCCGGATCGAAAGCGTCGAGCACCGTGTCGATCCTATTGCCATCGCCCGGCGGCGTGGTGCGCGCAAGCAGGCGCATGGTGGCGTAATCGGCCAGAGCATTCGTATCGAGATCGGCGAGCGCAGAGCGCGCGACGAGCAACACCGAAAGTTCGATATCGAGTCTGATGCCTAGCTCCAGCCGCGACATCGTGCTCACCGGATTGGCGGGCGGCGGCAGGCCCAGCGCGCGCGCCTCCGCCGTGGCCGCCGCAAGCTCGAAACCGGTCGCGACCCGCTCGCCTTCGCGGTTCCGCTCGGACACCACGTTCCATGCGCGGGTCGGCCCGGACTGCTCGCGGACCATCCGCTCGTCGTACGGCGTCATGTGCCGCGTCATGAAGCTGTCGTCTTCGTCGAGTTGCTCGAAAGTGGCGGCAGGATCGTCGACCACGATTACCCAGACATTGGCGTCGCACTGCGCTTCGCTGTTGATGGGGATGCCCGCACGTTCGGCATTGTCGAGAATCCGGTCGATCACCGGCTGCGCGTTCTGCGGCAACATTCCCCATACGCCGGGGCAGACCTCCCGCTGGAAGCGTGCCAGCGGGCGCTGGGTCATCCGCGCGCCTTCGGTGATGTCGCGCGCGGTATTGCGCACCTCGCGCCCGTCAATACGCTCGCCCTCGACGACGATGACGTCGTCGTCATTCGCGTCCTGCGCTTGCGCCGTGACGGGAAGGGCCAATGCGATGGCAGCGGCGAGGGAAGTCAGGCGCATTATCGGGTCCTTTGGCGGTCGTTTCCGGTTGAGCGTAGTCGCAGAGCATGTCGGCGGCGTGAATGCTCTGCCCGCTCGACCGGGAGCCGAAAAGGGTCGGCGGATGACATGCGTTCATCGCTCGCCTATGTGAACGCCTGTAACGCGGGCCGGTGCCCGAACGAAATCACGGAGTTTCCATGCGACTTTTCCGCCCTGCCGCCATCGCCGCAACCCTTGCCGTTCTGGTGGCGGGGGCCTGCACGCAGGACGTGCTGCCGGGGCAGGAGCGTGTCGTCGCCCCGATCCTGACGAGCGAGCAGGCATTCGACGAATTCACCTATGCCCGCCCGACGGAGGCACGGGTAACGCATGTGGCGCTCGATCTCGATCTCGATTTCGAAGGCAAGCGGGTCGAAGGCACCGCAACACTCGATGTGCAGGCCGAGGACGACGCGACCGAGATCGTGCTCGATTCCAACGGGCTCGTCATCGGCGGCATCGTCGACGGCAACGGCAACGAACTCGCTTACGAAGTGGGAGAGGCCGATGCCGAGAACGCCGAGAAGGGCGAACCGATCACCGTCCAGCTTGGCGAGCGCACCGGGCCGGAGCTGCAGCAGCTCGTCATCACCTATGCCAGCGGACCGGAGGCCGAGGCGTTGCAATGGCTCGATCCACAGCAGACTGCGGGCGGCGAATACCCTTTCATGTTCAGCCAGGGGCAGGCGATCCTCAACCGCACCTGGATCCCGACGCAGGACAGTCCCGGCATCCGTCAGACATGGGAAGCGCGCATCACCGCGCCGACGCCGCTTACCGTCGTGATGTCGGGCATCAGCCGAGGCGAACCCGAAGAGATCCGCGCTGCCGAGGGCGAGTCTGCACGGCGCGCCTACGAATTCGTCATGGACAATTCGGTGCCGCCTTACCTCATCGCGATTGCCGCCGGGAACCTAGAGTTTGCCGAACTCGGCCCGCGCTCGGGCGTCTGGGCGGAGCCGGAAATGATCGAGGCCGCCGCCGAGGAACTGGGCGATACCGAGGAGCTGATTGACGCAGGGGTGGACCTTTTCGGCGAATATCGCTGGGGCCGCTACGACATGATCGTGCTGCCGCCCGCCTTCCCCTATGGCGGGATGGAAAACCCCGTGATGACGTTCCTGACACCAACTTTCATCGCGGGCGATCGGTCGAATAACGGCCTGATCGCGCATGAGCTGGCGCATAGCTGGTCGGGCAACCTCACGACCTATGCCAGCTGGCGCGACGGGTGGCTGAACGAAGGCGTCACTTCCTACATCGAGAACCGCATCAGCGAAGAGGTCTACGGCAAGGACCGCGCCGAGCAGGAATACGCGCTGAGCTATGCCTCGCTGGCAGACGCCGTGGGTGAAGCGGGCGAGGACGATCCAACGACTTCGATGCGCACACCCGAGGGCACCAGTCCTTTCGATACGATCGGCCCGGCCATCTACGACAAGGGTACGGTGTTCCTGCGCACGGTCGAGAACGCGGTGGGCCGCGAGGAGTTCGATGCGTGGCTGACGCAGTGGTTCGACGAGCATGCGTTCGAGCCGGTGACCTCCGAGATGTTTCTCGCCGATATGCGCGAGAAGCTGATCGCGGGTGACGAGGAACTGGAAGAGGAGCTGATGCTCGACGAGTGGGTGTATGGCACCGGCATACCGGAGAATGCGTGGCAGCCCGACTCGCAGGCGTTCGCCGAAGTGAGCGAAGCGGTCGCCTCCTATGACGGCGAACGCGCCATTCCCGCTGCCAAGCGCTGGAACGGATGGACCGCGGCCGAACAGCGTCGCTTCCTCGAAGAACTGCCGGAAACGCTTTCGGACGATGAACTGGCTGCGCTGGACGAGCAACTGGCGCTATCCGTCAGCGGGAATAACGAGGTGCTGTTCCTCTGGCTGGAGGCGGCACTTCGCAACGAATATGATCCTGCCGTCCCGCAGGCCAAGGAATTCCTCGCCGAGGTCGGGCGCAACAAGTTCGTCGAGCCGCTGTTCACGGCGCTTTGGAGCACGGGAAGCTGGGGCCGCCCCATTGCCACCGAACTCTACGAGGAAACGCGCGGCGGCTATCACAGTTACACGCGCAGCAAGGTCGATGCGGTCGTCGGCTATCGGGACGAGACGGAGAGCGCGGAGGGCTGACATGCGCCTCGCGCTGGCCGCCATCCTCGCCGCCGCGGTGGCAACGCCGGCAGGGGCGCAGAAGGCGGATGCGCCTTCCGTCCTCGTTTACAGCGCGACCTCCGGCTGGCGGCACGACAGCATAGGCGAAAGCTGGGCGGCACTTGCCGCGATAGCCAGCGAGAGCGGCTGGTCGATGACCTTCACCGAAGACCCGGCATGGTTTGAGGCAGACAGGCTCTCCGGATTCGACACTGTCGTCTGGGCGCTGGCGACGGGCGATACGCTGTCCGATGCGCAAAAGGCGAGCTTCCGCGGCTTCGTCGAGCAGGGCGGGGGCTATGTCGGGCTGCATTCGGCGGGCGATGCCAGTCACACCTGGCCGTGGTATGCGCGTGAGCTGATCGGCGCGACCTTTATCGGCCACCCGCTGGAGCCTGGCGTGCGCAGCGGCACGGTAGCAATCGAGGACGCCGGGCATCCCGCGACCGCACACCTGCCCGCCCGCTGGCACCGCAATGATGAATGGTATTCCTTCGATGGCAGCGTGCGCGGACGCTTTCACGTCCTCGCCACGCTGGACGAGAGCACCTATGTGCCCGGCCATTGGAACGACGGTGTTGCGCTGGCGATGGGCGATGATCATCCGATTGCGTGGAGCCGCTGCGTGGGGGAAGGCCGCGCATTCTACACCGCGCTCGGTCATACGGCGGAAAGCTATGACGAGCCTGCCATGCGCCAGCATATAGCTGGCGGCATCGCATGGTCGCTGGGCGAAGGCGACTGCCCAGCGACCGACTAGGCGCCTAGCCTCACCCGTCCGGACCCGATCCGCTGGCGAAAACAGTCGGCGGGCTCGTCCTCGCTCAGTTCACCGGCGGCGAGGGCGAGGAAGGCCACCGCCACGTCGGCATCGGTCGCGTCGAGCGCAAAAGGTGCGCGAGAGAAAAGCGGCCTTGTCCATAAGCCGGTTATGATTCCACTCCGCGCAGCCGCAAGGCGCTTTTCGCAACCGCATCATTTCCCCTTGCCGAATGCGATGCCGCACCGCACATTCACGGGAAGGATGCTGCGCCAATATGAACTAGTCGAACGGGTCAAGGGATATGACCCCGACGCCGACGAGGCGTTGCTCAACCGCGCCTATGTCTACACCGTGCAGAAGCACGGCAGCCAGAAACGCGCCAGTGGCGATCCGTATTTCAGTCACCCGGTCGAGGTTGCAGGCCTGATGACCGACCTGAAGCTGGACCAGGAAACCATTGTCACCGCGCTGCTGCACGATACGGTGGAGGACACGCTCGCCACCATCGACGATGTGGAAAGCAATTTCGGCAAAGAGGTCGCGCGGCTGGTGGACGGCGTCACCAAGCTCAGCAAGATCGAGCAGCTGACAGACGACGAGCGCGCGGCGGAGAACCTGCGCAAGTTCCTGCTCGCCATGAGCGAGGACATCCGCGTGCTGTTGGTGAAGCTGGCGGACCGGCTGCACAATATGCGCACGCTCCACTTTATCAAGAACCCGAAAAAGCGCCGCCGCATCGCGCGCGAGACCATGGATATCTATGCCCCGCTGGCGGAGCGGGTGGGCATGTACGAATATATGCGCGAGATGCAGCTGCTCGCCTTCGAACAGCTCGAACCCGAAGCCTACGCCATGATCGACAAGCGGCTGGAGCAGCTGCGCAGCTCTGATACCGGGCAAGTGGACCGGATCGCGCTCGACATCAAGCAGGCGCTGTCCGCCGCCGGGCTGGATTGCGAGGTCTGGGGGCGGGAGAAGCACCCTTATTCAATCTGGAAGAAAATGGCCGAGCGGCACCTGCCGTTTGAGCAGGTGACAGATATCATGGCCTTTCGTGTACTGACCGACAATGTGGAGGATTGCTACCGCGCGCTCGGCATCCTGCACCAGCAGTTCCAGTTCGTGCCGGGGCGCTTCAAGGACTATATCTCCACGCCCAAGAACAACGGTTACAAGTCCCTTCACACCACGCTTTTCTACGATCAGTCCATGCGCGTGGAGGTGCAGATCCGTACGCGGGAAATGAACCAGACCAACGAGTTCGGCCTCGCCGCGCACTGGGCTTACAAGCAGGGGGAGCGACCCGACGGCGCGGTCGGCTGGCTGCGCGACCTGATAGAGATCGTCGATACCAGCCACGATGCAGAGGAGCTGCTCGAGCATACCAAGCTTGCCATCTACCAGGATCGCATCTTCGCCTTCACCCCGCGAGGGAGTTTGTTCCAGCTGCCCAAGGGCGCGACCGCGGTGGATTTCGCCTTCGCCGTACATACCGATCTCGGAGCGCAGACGGTCGGCGCGAAGATCAACGGGCGGCACATGCCGCTGCGTACGCCACTGGGCAATGGCGACGTGGTGGAGATCATCAAGAGCAAGAAGGCCGAACCGCAACTGAGCTGGCTGGGCTTCGTCGTCACCGGCAAGGCGCGTGCCGCCATCCGTCGCGCGGTGCGGCAGAAGGAGCGCGAGGAAGTCGCCGCCATCGGCCGCATGCTGTTTGACGAGATTGCCGAGCGCCTCCCAGCCAAGATCGGCAAGAAGGCGACGCGGCTGGCGGCAGAGCGGCTGGAACTGGGCGATGTAGAGGATCTGATGGTCGCCATCGGTAGCGCCAAGATTTCCGACCGCGAGTTGATGGAGGCGCTCGTACCGGGCAGCACGGCGGACTTGCCCGAAGAGCCTTCGCAGGAACGTGCCATCTCGATCAAGGGCCTGACGCCGGGCGTCGGCTTCGACCTTGCTGAATGCTGCCACCCGCTCCCGGGCGACCGCATCGTGGGCCTTAAAAAAAAGGGCGTGGGCGTGCAGGTCCACGCGATCGACTGCTTCGAACTGGCCAACGGCGTCGATGCCGACTGGGTCGACCTGTCATGGGGCGACAGGAGCTCGGGCGCGGTCGGGCGGATGCAGGTCGTGCTGTACAACCGCCCCGGCACGCTGGCCGAGATGGCGGGCGTGTTCGCGCGCAACAACGCCAATGTCATCAACCTAGAACTTGTCCAGCGCGACGACCCGTTCCACACCTATGAAATCGATATCGAGGTGCAGGATCTCGCGCACCTCACCCGCATCCTCAGCTCGCTGCGCGCTAGCGACGCGGTGGCGCAGGCGGACCGGATATAGGGGCGGCCTTTAAAGTCCCCTCGCCGCGAATTTTCCCTTTATTCCCCGCTTACCCTGAGCTTTGTCGAAGGGTGCCCCGCCCCCATACGGAAGGTGGGATTGGCCAAGTATGCTTCGACAAGCTCAGCATGAGCGGGAGGGTAGGGCTTTCCTACAGCCACAAGCACGGCCTACCCCCGACACGCTCTTTCCCATCGTCAACCCGGCCACATTTTTCGCGCCCACACGGCGAATTTTCAACTTCGCCCACCGCGCAACTCATTGACCAAAAGCGCATTTTCCGAAATCGCCAGCTTGACACTGTAAACGTCGCTGGCCGCCTGGACTTACCCCGCCCGCCGCACCGGCACCTGCACGCTGCAAACGTCCACCCCGCCCGCGGGCACGGTGTAAAAAGCATCGTTCCGGTTCGCCCGCACTGCGACATAGCGCGCGAAGCTCTCGCTCGCCGTATCGAGGTATTCGAACCGGGGAGCGTCAGCGAGATCGCTCCCCAGCCGCACCGAGACGATCGGCACGCGCAGGTCCGCTTCCTCCTCGGTATAAAACCCGAGTTCCCCTGAACCGCGCGGCAGGGCGGAGAGGTGCGCCATCCCCTCGATCACCCGGCCCACGACCGCGAGATTGCGATCCATGTGCCGCTGCGGCTGACCGATGATGGTGTAAAGTTCGGCGCCGGTCCCGGTATCGGGTGCCACGTTGCGGCCGACGCCGACCGCGCCGTAGCAGTGGATGGGCCAAGTCCCGCTCCGGCCTTCCAATTCACCGATGGGCCATCCTTCTACGAATGAATTCCAGCCGTGTTCAGACGTCAGGCGCCGACCAAGATTGCCGACGGGAGGCAATGCCGGACAAACATGATAGCTGCACCATTGCACTGTATAATCCGCCACCGGCGAAACCACCCCCTCTGGCAGCGGCTTCGCCTCGGTCACGTCGCCCCATTGGGTGACGTAGTTGTCCTGCACCCGGTTGACGCTCGTCCCATCCCAGAAATGCGCGCGGGCCAGCGTGCGGATGTTCTTCACCCAGGGCTGGCTGAAGGGCGGCGGGATGAGCTGGATGACGACGCGGCGCGCGCTGCCGTCGGCCGCGGGGGCGAGGTCCATCACCAGCAGATCTTCGGGGGCGATGGCTCTCCACCCGTCTGCGGGTGCTCCTGCAACGATCGATGTCGGGGTGACGGAGGCCGCTTCCTCCTGCGCGAAAGCTGGAGTGGCGAGGGCAAGGGCGGCTATTAGTGGAACAAGGTGTTTCATCCTGCGCAGATTGCCACCGCTCGCTGCAAAGGCAAGCCTAACCAACCATCTCCTCCAGCGCATGCATGTCCTCGTCCGACAGCCCGAAATGGTGCCCGATCTCGTGCACCAGCACATGCGCAACGAGGTGCTCCAGCGTCTCGTCGCCGCGCTCGGCCCATTCGAGCAGGATCGGCACGCGGAACAGGCGCACCCTGTCGGGCATGGTGCCCGAATGCTCGACGCTGCGCTCGGTCAGCGGGATGCCCTCGTACACGCCGGTGAGTTCGTAAGGGCTCTCGATCTCCATTTCGGCGAGCAGTTCGTCTTCGGCAAAGTCCTGCACCTGCACCACCACATCGCCGAGATGCGTGGCGAATTCCGCAGGCATCCGCGCAAGCGCCGCCGTCGCCAGCGTCTCCATCTCCCGCGCCGACGGGGCGAGGCCGAATGTCCGTGTCATCGGGTTCGATTAGGCAGGCAGAGGGCGCTTGTCATCCCGCCTGCTTTCGCAACAGGCTTTGGTTCGATCCCTGCGCTCAAGCAGCGAAGCGGTAGCGCGGACCATGTGCGGAGCGGTGGCCGGGTGGTCGGAGTCGCAGCGCAGCGACGACGGCACCGCAGGTGCCAACGCGCACACATGCTTGTGCGCCTTGCTTCAATCATGAACCGACGCTAGACGCGCCGCTCTGCCAAGACAGGCATGCGGAGCGGTGGCCGAGTGGTCGAAGGCGCACGCCTGGAAAGTGTGTATACGGCAACCCCGTATCGAGGGTTCGAATCCCTCCCGCTCCGCCATCTTGCCGGTATTTACCGCTCCCGCGTCCGCAGCTGCCAATCGTAAAGCGACGGCACGGCCAGCACCCGGCTACCTTCCAGTTCGACATAAGGCGCCGGATTATAATCGAGCACGATGGGCCGGTTGCCGTGGAGGCCGACGATCCGTGCGTCCGGCCCACCGCTTTTCTTCTGCACCACGACCCGCTCGCCCGGCGCAGCGCCGTTGGCAACGATTACGTCGAGATTCCAGATCGTGTTGTAGCGCCCGTGGCCGGGAAGCCAGTATCCTGCGCCGCCCGCCCGAAACAACTCGTAGGTCGCCGGATCGCCGTCCGTTGCGGCGTCGGGCCGGACATGGACGGCGATATCGTCATAGAGGTTTTGGTGGTTCGCGCCCGCATGCTGGTCCAGCGTCGGCTGCTCCCACCCGGTGCTGCGGTGATAGACCGAGCGGGTCGACTGCGTATTGAAGCTGAAGGTGTGGACCGTCGGGTTGAACACCTCGTTTTTGGTCACGAGCACATTGTGCACGTTGCCGATATGGACGGCGTAATGTGCTTTGTGGTCGCCCTGCGTGGTAACATTGGCAATGGTGACAGCGGCGAGATCATCGGTCAGCACGCCGCTATCGGCATTGCTGATACGTAGGTTGCTGATCCAGCCATTATGGACGCCGGTGAAGTAGACACCGTTATATCCAGCCTCATTGTGGTGCCCGAAATAAGGGTTTTCGGGGAACGTCAGTGCCATATCCTGGATGCCGACATCAGAGAGGTGCTCCCACCGCGCGAAATAGGCGGGCAGGTCCGGACCGATATTGTGCAGCAGGGGGTCAGCGATGGTCACGGTTGTGCCGCTCACAGCCTCGATCCGCGTTGCCTGCCGCACGAGCGGTCGGTCCGGCAGCATCCAGTGGCGGTCGCCTACCGGGAAGTCGTCGCGATCCTCGCCATAAAGCGCGGCGATGAGCGGGCCGTCTTCGCCATCGCGATTGTGCCAGTGGATTTGCAGGACGTCGCCAACCGAAAGGCCGCTGGTGTCGGCGACGGTAAGGCGTCGCTCGCCCATGCGGCCCGCGCCGATGTCGGTCACTTCTTCGATAGGGCGGTCGTATTCCTCGAGATACGTCGCGTGGCGGCCATTGGGCACACGGGTCCAGATGAAGCCGCCGCTCCAGCTCCATTCCGAAAACAGCACGTCGAGGTTCTGATCCGGCTGCCTCTCGCGCTTGTCGTAACGTTCGAGATAGATCCGCAGTTCGTCGAGCGCGCCGCCATCGTCCAACTGGTTGAGCGGGCGGGGCATGTAGAGCTCGGTCCCGCCTGCACCGCTGCCCGTTCCAGCAAGCACGATGCCGCTCTGCTCGATCCACAGGATTTCGGTCAGTTGGTACCGACCCGGCCCGAATTGCACGCGCACCGGCCCGCCCATTTCGCGCGCTGCGGCGATGGCGGCGATGATCGCGGCGCTGTCGTCCTTGCCGTCGTCGGGCACGGCCCCGTGGTCGGCGACGTCGATGGCCCGCTCGACGGTCGGCAGCGGGCC
>JBARVT010000262.1:0-5536 GCA_049646405.1 Alteraurantiacibacter sp. | reverse complement strand
GTCGCCCGCGCCCGCCCGCGACATAGCCTGCAACAAGGCCGTAATCCGCCGTCAGGAAGCGCGCGACGACCGCCGTCTCGCCATGCTGGCGCGCGGCGACGAGGATGGCGGGGGCGCGCATGTGCATTCCCCCGCGCTAGCTTATGCTGGCGCGCGCGAACAGGTCAGCCGTGCGAAAGCCATACCAGTTCGGACAACGGCCCGAAGACGTGCGGATTGATCGCCTCCGCCTCTTCGCGCAGGGGGCGCGCTTCATCGTCGCGTCCCAACGCCTCCAGCGCGTTGATCTCGGCCCGAAGATGTGGGGCGCTGCGCCAGCCCTGTCGCTTCGCGCGCCGGAGGACCGACAGTGCATCGGCAGGACGATCGTTCGCCAGATATGCTTCGGCCATCAGCAATTGCGCCTCGCCATAGGGTCGCAGTGCAAGATTGCGTTGTGCCAGGTCGAGCGCGCGCGTTTCCGATCCGAATTTGAAGTGATGCTCGATGGCGTGACCGTAAGCTGCCTCGGGCAACGCATCCAGTCGCTCGTCCCAGATCGCGGTAGCACCTGCCGCCCACGGCCGCGCTTCCGCTTCGCGCCCTTCGGCTTGCAGGAAAAGCGCGTAAAGCTCGGCAATCTCGACCGGCTGGTCGACCTCCAACATGGTTTCGAGGCGTTGCAGCGCCGCGTCGGTGCGGCCCGTCAGGTAATCGCCCTGCGCGACGTGAGCCTCGAACAGCCAGAAGCCGGGAAAAAGCTGGTCAGCCTCGACGAAATGGTCTCTCGCAGCCTCGTAACGTCCGCGCGCCTGGTCGATACCTCCCAGCTGGATCGCGACATTGGCGACCTGTCGCGGGCCTGGTGAAGTCATCGCGCCTAGCGAACGGTGAAAAAGCTGCTCGGCATCGTCGAACCGGCCCTGCGCCTTGGCAAGCAAGGCTTCGCGATAGATGACGCCGGGGATGGCGGCGAGGCGCCGGGCCTCGGCGTAGCGCTCTTGCGCGATCGCCATGTCGCCACGGTAGAATGCGATGTCGCCGCGAATGGCGACAGCTTCCGCGCGCTCCGCCTCGCTGCCGCCGATAACCCTCTGGTCGTAATTGTCGAGCGCCCCCTCGGCTTCGTCGAGGAGGTGCGCGCCCATATAGACATGGGCAGCGATCAGGCCCGGGCCGCTGCGCTCCGGCGCGGCGGCTTCGGCCAGAACGATATGGCGCTGCGCCGCGACCAGCGCATCGAAATCGCCGTGCAACCCTGCGCGATCGGACAGGGCGCGCGCCAGCACTGCCTGCGCCAGCCAGTCCTGCGGTCGCTGCGCGACACGCGATTGGGCAACCGAAAGCTGCGCTTCGTCTGCGCGAACGGAAGCGGCAAAATCGCGCGGCCCGAATTCGGGGGTGCGCAGCTCGGTTGCTGCGACCGCCGTTGCGTCGCCGTCATACCAGTATTCGGCGCCCGCCAGCGCCAGCACAGCTATCGCGGGCAAAGCCAGATAACGCGCATATTTAAGCATCACCGTGCTCCGTTGCGGTTGGCGCGATCTGCCGGCGAGGCGCATGCGCTCCTCGCCGGCAATCGTCGCCTCGCGTCAGCTTTCGACCGCGCAGGGTGTAAGCTGGGCCTCGACGAGATCGTCCGCCAATGCATTGGTCAGCCCGGTCAGCTGTTCGACCAGTTCGGGCACGAACGTATTCTGCACGTCGACCTGCGGACTGGCGTCGTTGTACGGTACCTTCTGGTCCGTGCCTATGAGCGCCGTGGCAACCGCCGGCATGCCCATCCGGTCCACGCGCACATACTGGTCGCGCGTGGCGGTCCGGAATGTGAAGTTGGAACCGTTGCCGGTCGCGATCGGCGGAGAGCCTTGCGGTGGCGCAAGGAACGGGAAGCCGTCGCGGAATGGCCTGTCGTTAGCGGGAGGATTAAGCGGAATGCCGGCAAAGGTCAGCGGACTGTGCGTGTCGAGATCGAGAAAGATCACTGCAAGCGTCACGTCGATCACCGGATCGGTCAGCAAACGGCCATTGGGAAAACCCGCATCGGCAGAGAGATTGAGCGTCAGCGTATCTGGCACGACGGCCCCGGCCACGGTCAAACCTGTTCCCGGGATCGCCTGCTGGAGACAAGGCGAGACATCGAAAGAAGCCGTGGTGGGCGTTGGTGTCGGTGCTGGTGTCTCGGTCGGCGGGGCAACGACGACATCCTCGTCATCGTCGTCATCGTCGAAGCAGCCGCCAAGGGCGATTGCCAGCGAAAGCGGGGCCAGCATTGCCATGCGGCGCAGGCTTGGTGTCTTGAAATATGTCATTACAGCTGCCCTCCGAAACGTGCGGTCGTCGACCAGACATCGATGCGATTGTCGGCGTTTTCGATCCGGTCGCGCGGAATGCTGATTACTACCGCCGTGAGGTTTTGTCCGGCAAAGAAATCGCGGTTCGAATTGAAGCTGAGTTCGCCTGTGTCCCTCGTTTCCATGAAGCCTTGCAGGTCGAAGAAGAACGGATCGTCGAACAGACCGGCGCGAACCGTCACGCCCTGCCGTTCGAACGTGGTTTCCACCGGCCCGACGATTGGCCCGCTCGTGCCGGGAATGCCGGAAAGCTGGACGCCGAACTGGCCAGGCATTGCGCCCTGACCGAAACGGATGTCGATCCGCTCGTTTGGCAGGAACGCCGCGCCGTCGTTGCTGATATTGATCGTGTAAAGAACGTCGGGATCGTAATTGGCCGGCTGATTCGTGGGCGCAGGGCCGCTGAAGGTCAGGATCAGATTGATCGCATCGTCGGTATGCCACGCATAAAGATCGGCGATGTCGGCCGCGCGATCGGGCGTAGGATCGACATCGGGATCGGTGCGTTGCGGCGGATCGAGGTGGTCGGCGGCAACCAGGCCTATGCCTGGTGCCCACAATGCAGCGGCTACGGCAAGGGCGATGCCCCCGCTACCGGCCGCCAGCTTGGCGGAAGTCTTCATAATTTTCTCCCCAACGTGCGGCATCGCGAGTGCCGCGTACGGGCGATCCGAACGAACCGCCGCAAGGAGTTACGTGGAGATTAACCGATTGGATGCACGGCGTTCAGAAAAATATGAAACCTTTCAAACGCGGCGGCGAAAGTCAGGCATCGCCCGCGATCTTCGCTTCGAGCGCGGCAATCTTGGCTTCGAGAATATCGACCTTCTCACGCGCGAGACTCGCCATGTCTTTCACCGCGTCGAATTCCTCGCGGCTGACGAAATCGGGTCCGCCCAATGCTTCCTTCATACGCTCTCGCGCATTGTCGCGCGCCTCGCGCCCCATGCCCGCCAGCGTTCCCGCAGCGGAATTGGCGAGCTTGACGAAATCGGCGATGGCCTTGTTCTCGGACTGCATGAAACGGATTTGGGGCTTTGCGTAGCCAAACGCAAGAGTCGCGGTTTCTAGAACTCGAAGCTCTGCACCGCTCCGTCGTCGCGCGCGTCGCCGCCGTCGGGGTTGAGCACGAGGAACTGCCAGTTGAGCGCGGTCGCGAAGAAGATCCATGCGAGGTAAGGCAGCATCAGCAGCCCTGCCCATTTGCGCACGCGGAAGAACAGCAGCGTGGTGATGACGGCCAGCACATCCATCACGATAATGACATAAAGCGCCGCCTCGATCTTCTGCTGCCCGAAGAACACCGGCGACCAGGCGAGGTTCACCGCGAAGTGGACCAGGAAGGCGGCAATGGCCACGCCTCTCCCGCGTGAGCCCCATGCGGCGCAGACCAGCGCGAAAGCGAAGCCGATCATCGCATAAAGGATAGTCCACACGATTCCGAAGGTTGCTGGCGGCGGATAGATGCCGGGCTTGTCGAGCGCCTGGAACCAGGCGCTGTCCGCGTCCCCGCCCACCGCGCCCGCAAGGAAGCCGAGCAGCATGGTGAGTGGCACGAGGAACAGCGACCAGCGGATCAGGCTGGCGCGCAACTGGCCGGGCGATGCGAGGCGGTTCATGCGGTCTCCGTGCGGCGATTCGCTCGTGCGGGGTTGTGGCGGGCGCGGATGCGAAGGGCAAGCGGGTGCGGCAGGACTGTCCGCAAGCGGGTCAATCCGGCTGCCCGCGCACCGCATGGACGAGGAATTCGACATTGCCCTCGGTGCCGGTGATCGGGCTTTCGGTCAGCCCCTCAACCCGCCAGCCCTCGCTCGCCAGCCAGTCCGACACTTCCTCGCATACCCGCGCGTGCAGCGCTGGATCGCGCACGATTCCGCCCTTGCCGACTTCGCCCTTGGCCACCTCGAACTGCGGCTTGATTAGCGCGACCGCCCGCGCATCGGGCGCGGCGAGGCGCAGGGGCACCTCCAGCACCTTGGCCAGCCCGATAAAGCTCGCATCGCACACGACCCAGTCGCAGGGCCGGTCAATCAGCGCGGGCGTCAGCGCGCGGGCATTGATCTGTTCGAGCACGGTGATCCGCGCATCCTGCCGCAGTTTCCACGCCAGCTGGTTCGTCCCGACATCGACAGCGAAGACATGCGCCGCGCCGTAATGCAGGAGCACTTCGGTGAAGCCGCCGGTGGAGCTGCCGATATCCATCGCCACCGCACCGCCGGGATCGAGGCCGAAATGACCGATGGCGTGATCCAGCTTCAGCCCGCCGCGCCCGACCCAGGGATGGTCGCGCCCGCGCACTTCCACCGCCCAGTCCTCCGGCACCTGCTGACCGGACTTGCCCACGCGTTGCAGCTTGCCCGGCGGCCCGGCGAAGACAAGCCCCGCCATCACCAGCGCCTGCGCCCGTGTGCGGCTCTCCGCCTCGCCGCGCGCGACGAGCAGTTGGTCGATCCGGGTGCGTGCGGGCTTGCGCTCTGCCATGGAGGCGGGCGATAGGGCGATGGACGCGTGCTTGCCAAGCGGCATCTCGCGCGCCGGACCTTTCCCGCTTACGAGGCATTCCATGCGCATGACCATTCGTTCGATCCTCACCCTGGCCGCCGCGCCGGTCTTGCTGGCGGCGTGCAATTCATCCGAAGATTCTGGCACACAGGCCGAAACCCCTCAGCCAGAGCCGGTTCTGACGCAGGCTCCAACCGCGACAGCCGCCCCTGACGGCAGCGCTCTGGTTCCGGGCGCGTTGAGCGTTACAGAGGATGCAGACGGTGCGCGCGCGATGTTCGGCGAAGAAGATGTCGATACGACGCTTTCGCTCGTCTGCAGTCCCGACGGGCAGTTTACTATGGGCCTGGAGTCCGGCGCCGAGGCCGAAACGTGGCGGCTCGACGCGGGTGGTGAAGCAGCGCGGGTCGACATGGTATCGGACGGTAATGAAGTGCTGTCCTATCTCGTGGCAGATCTCGACCCCGGCCTTGGCATCGTCGATGCGATGGGCGAGACCGGACAGGTTTTCACGCTGACCTCGCCCGAGGGTGAGCGCCTGCAGTTCCCCACCAATCCGGGCATTCGCAGGGTGATTGCCGCATGTCGTTGAACCGTTTCCGCCTTCTCGCCAGTGCCTCCACCGTGCTGGGCGCGCTGGCGCTGTCCGCCTGTATCCCGCCCTCGCCCGAGCCGACGCCTGCGCCCACGCCCAGCCCCGC
>JBARVT010000261.1:0-3816 GCA_049646405.1 Alteraurantiacibacter sp. | reverse complement strand
GCCCTGGCCCTTGCCGCCTGCCAGACGGCCTTTCCCGCTCCCGCTCCGTCCGTCGCCGTTCCCGGCATGGTCAGCGCAGCCGATCCGCGCGCGGCGGAAGCGGGCGCCGAGATATTGCGGCAAGGCGGCAGCGCGACCGACGCCGCCATCGCCGTGATGCTGGCGCTCACCGTGGTCGAACCGCAGAGTTCGGGCATCGGCGGCGGCGGGTTCTTCGTGCGCACGGACGGGGCGAGCGTAGTGACGCTGGACGGACGCGAAACGGCGCCGGGCGAAGCGGGCGAGGACTGGTTCCTCGATGACGCAGGCCAACCGCTCGGCTACCGCGAGGCCGTGCTTTCGGGCCGCTCCGTCGGCGTTCCGGGCAATATCGCTCTCGCCGCCGAAGCGCACCGGCGTTACGGCACGCTCGAATGGGCGGAGCTGTTCCGGCCTGCCATCGGGCTGGCGCGCGAAGGCTGGACGCTGTCGCCGCGCTTTCACCGAATGGCGACCGCATCCAAAGAGCGCGCCGCGCTGTTCGCCGAAGGGCAGGCGCTGTTCTACGACGAGGCGGGCGATGTCCTGCCTGTCGGCACCCGGCTGACCAATTCCGAACTTGCCGACACGCTCGAAGCGCTCGCTGCAAAGGGGCCTTCGCATTTCTATCGCGACCGCGCAGAAATGTTTGCCGCCGCCGTGGCCTCCGCGACACCGGGCGAGGGCGCAATGCGCGACGCTGATGTCACGCAATACCGCGCCCGCGAGCGTGACACCGTGTGCGGCGATTATCGCGAATACCGCATCTGCTCGATGGGTCCGCCTTCTTCAGGCGCTACGACGGTGCTGGCAATCCTCGGCCAGCTCGAACGCTTCAACATGGCGGCGCTCGGCGCGAACAGTCCGACCGCGTGGCACCTCTTCATCGAAAGCCAGCGCCTCGCCTATGCCGACCGCGAGTTGTACCTCGGCGACAGCGACTATGTACCGGTGCCGGTCGCGGGGCTGGTGGACAGCGGGTACCTCCAGCGTCGCGGCAGCCTCATCGCGCCCGGAACACGGATGGAAAGCGTGGAGGCAGGCCGGCCTGCCGGCGCAGACACCGCGCGCGCTGACGGCGACGAGCCGGAGGAGAACGGCACCAGCCATTTCGCCGTGGCCGATGGTGAGGGAAGACTTGTCAGCTGGACCTCCACCATCGAGGGGCCGTTCGGCTCCGGCCTGATGTTCGACGGGTTCTACCTCAACAACGAACTCACCGATTTCAGCTTCCGCCCCTCGCGTGACGGTGTGCCCGTCGCCAACCGGGTCGAAGGCGGCAAGCGCCCGCGCAGTTCGATGTCGCCTGCCATCGTGTTCGACGCCGAGGGCACGCCGGTGCTCGCCATCGGCGCGGCGGGCGGGTCGACCATCCCCGTGCAGGTTGCAAAGGCGCTGGTTGCCTGGATCGACTGGGACATGAGCGCACAGGAGGCCATCGCCTTGCCGCTTGCCTACGGCCCGGGCGACACGGTTTCGCTGGAGCAGGACAACGCCGTCCCCGGCCTCGCCGATGCTCTCGCGCGCCTCGGCCACACCGTCCAGCTGCGCGAATTACCGCTCAAGGCCAATGCCGTCGAATGGCGCGGCGGGCGCTGGATCGGGGCCGCCGATCCGCGCAGCGAAGGCGCGTCGGCCAGCGAGTAGCCCGTGCCCTTGCCGAGGAACCGCCTTCGTCCTAACCCGCTTCCCACATAAAGTAACGCAGCCGGGGCAACCGGCGCATTCGGGAAGGACCACCCTCGTGCTGGACGATATCGAAAACGCCGGGAACCTCGTCGACTTGTTCTTGCAACGGGCGGACGCGAAAGGCGACGCACCCTTTCTCGGATACAAGCAGGAAGGCGTGTGGCGCACGATCAGCTGGCGCGAGGTGTCGGACAGGGTCTGCCTGCTGGCGGAGCATCTCCGCAAGCTCGGCCTGCGCGACGGGGACCGCGTCGTCATCGTCTCCGAAAACCGGCCCGAATGGTGCATCGCGGATCTCGCCATCATGGCGGCAGGCTGCATCAGCACGCCGGCCTATACGACCAATACAGAGGCCGATCATTGCCATATCCTCGACGATTCGGGCGCGAGTGCCGTCATCGTCTCCAGCGGCAAGCTCGCCAAACCCCTCTTCCCTGCCATCATGTCAACTGGGAAGGCCAGGCACGTGATCGTGATGGAAGGCATCTCCACCGCCCAATCGGGCACGTTCGACCTGCACAGGTGGGACGCCCTGCTTGAAGGCGACGCGGTGGCTGCGCGCAAGGCGGTGGACGAGCGGATCGCGGGCATCAAGCGCAGCGATACCGCCTGCATCATCTACACCAGTGGCACCAGCGGCTCCCCGCGCGGGGTAATGCAGCCGCATGGCGCGGTGCTGTGCAATGTCGCGGGCGCGGCGGAAGTGCTGATCGAGGATTTCGGCATTGACGACGATCGTTTCCTTTCCTTCCTCCCGCTGAGCCACGCTTACGAGCATTCGGGCGGGCAATTCCTGCCGATCGGGGTAGGCGCGGAAATCTACTATTCCGAGGGCCTGGAAAAGCTCGCCAGCAATATCGAGGAAGTGCGCCCGACGCTCATGGTGGTCGTGCCGCGCCTGTTCGAGGTTCTGCGCACACGCATCATGAAGCAGGTCGAAAAGCAGGGGAAGTTCGCCAATTACCTGATGGATCGCGCGCTCACGATCAGCAATGCGGCTGCGGAGCGCGGCGGCAAACGGCTGCGCGACAGGCCAATGGACATGGTGCTCGAACGCACGCTGCGGCCCAAGATCCGGCGGAAATTCGGCGGCCGGATGAAGGCGATGGTGTCGGGCGGCGCGCCGCTAAATCCCGAGGTGGGCAATTTCTTCGATGCGATGGGCCTCGTCATGCTGCAGGGCTATGGCCAGACGGAGAGCGGCCCGGTGGTCAGCTGCAACCGCCCCAAGGCAGGGCTGAAGATGGACACGGTCGGCCCACCGCTGCGCGGGGTCGAGGTCAAGATCGCCGAGGATGGCGAGATCCTCGTGAAGGGCGAGCTCGTCATGAACGGATACTGGCAGCGGCCCGAGGATACCGAGCGCACCGTCGCCGACGGCTGGCTGCACACGGGCGATGTCGGCCATATAGACGAGAAAGGCCGCATCAAGATCACTGATCGCAAGAAGGATATCATCGTCAACGACAAGGGCGACAATGTCGCGCCGCAGAAGCTCGAAGGTATGCTGACGCTGCAACCCGAAATCAGCCAGGCGATGATCGTTGGTGACAAGCGGCCCTACATGGTCGCGCTGATCGTGCCCGATCCCGAGTGGGTTCAACAATGGGCGAAGGATAACTGCCAGACGACCGACCTTGCCGCGCTGAAGGAGCATTCGGGCTTCCGCAGCGCGATCAAGGGCGCGATCGACCGCACGAACCAGAGCCTGTCGGTGGTCGAAAAGGTCCGCAAGTTCGAACTGGCGGACGAGGCCTTCACCACCGAAAACGAACAGATGACCCCGACGATGAAAATCCGTCGCCACCAGATTCGCGAGATCTATGGCGATCGGCTGGATGCGCTGTATTGAGACGATCTAGGCAGCCTCGGCGTCGATCCTTTCAGGGAAGAAGCTGGGTTCGCGGCTCGACCAGCCAGCCGCCGTCGCCGCCGCCTCGCTGAGCGATTGCAGCAGCATCTTGCGCCGTTCGGGCGCGATCTGCGGGAGGGCCGCCGCGCCGCAGAAGGCTGCGGGAAGGAACGGGCGCGCCGCTGCGCCGAGCAGGCGTTCGTAGAGGAAGCGATAGGCGGAAAAGCCGTCGATCATTTCCTGCGCGAGATCCTGCG
>JBARVT010000260.1:0-4384 GCA_049646405.1 Alteraurantiacibacter sp. | reverse complement strand
AACCGCATGTCGGCGACGCGCGCCCCGGTCTCGTTACCCTGTGGAAGCCCGTCCCCGGCCAGCCGGAGGACGAGGGCGAGGCCGATGGCCCCGAGATACGCGTGTCCGAGCCCGAGCGGCGCATGGCGGACAGCATCGCGGCACAGGTGAAACGCTGGCTCGATACGGGTTTCGCGCTGGAAAAGGGCGGCCGGCGCAACGCGGCGGCGGGCGATGTCATGGTGCTGGTGCGCAAGCGCAAGGAACTGGCGGGGCTGATCGTCGCGCGGCTGCACGCCGTGGGCGTGCCGGTTGCGGGCGTGGACCGCCTGCGCCTCGGCGCGCCGCTGGCGGTGAAGGACCTGATGGCAGCGCTGCGCTTCGCCGCGCAGCCGCATGACGACCTTTCGCTTGCCTGCCTGCTGGTCTCGCCCGTTTTCGGGTGGTCGCAGGAGGGCCTGCTCGAACACGGCTATCGCCCGGAGAAGGTTTCGCTGTGGAGTCATTTGCGCGACGGCGATGCGCCGCTCGTTCGTGAAACAGTTGCAGCTCTCGCCAGTTTGCTCGCGCTGGCGGATTACGAACCGCCGCAGGCCCTGCTGCACTGGATTCTCGTTGGGCCGTGGCGTGCGCGGGGGAAACTGGTGGCGCGGCTTGGCCGCGAGGCGAATGATCCGATCGACGAACTGCTTGGCGCGGCATTGCAGTTTTCCGCGACCAACACGCCCAGCCTGCAGGGCTTCATCCGATGGTTCGATGCAGGCGACGGGGAGTTGAAGCGCGAAGCGGAGGGTGCGGGCGGGCTGGTGCGCGTCATGACGGTGCACGGCTCGAAAGGGCTGCAGGCACCGATCGTCATTCTTGCCGATGCCTGCGGCGATCCCGATGCCTCGCGCATGTCGGGCCTGTCGCTGGCAGAAGAAACGGGCGAGGGCGCGCTGACGCTGCCGATTCCTCCGCTTGCGGGAGCCGAGAAGGCCGGGCGCATCGCGGCGGCGGAAGAAGCTGCGAATGCGGCGGAGCGGGAGGAACATTGGCGCCTGCTTTATGTCGGTATGACCCGCGCGGAAGAGGCGCTTTTCATCGGCGGTGCGCTGGGCAAGCGGGAGAAGGAGCCCAAGCCCGATAGCTGGTATGCCCGGCTCGAGCAGATTTTCGGCGGAGAGTGGCTGGAAGACGATATCTGGGGCGCGCGGATGGAAGCGGGCGAGCGGGCCGAGCCGGTCGAAACGCGCTCGCAGGATCTGCTGCCGCTGCCCACAGTCCTTCCGGATTGGGCGACGCGGCCCGTCGGCGAGGAACCGCGCCCGCCGCGCCCGCTCGCTCCGTCCGTCAGCGCGGAGGAGGTCGGGGCAAACCCACCGCTGCCCGCCCATCAGGCTGCCATTGCCGCGCGTCGCGGGGTGCTGATCCACGCTTTGCTCGAACGTCTGCCTGATGTGCCGCGCGATCTGCGTGAAAGCGGAGGCCGGGCGTGGTTGGCGCGGCGTGGCAGCGATCTCGCCGAGGGGGAGCGCGCCGACATGCTCGCAAGCGCGATGGCGGTGCTAGACCATTCCGACTGGGCCGAGCTGTTCGGCCCCGATGCGCTCGCCGAAGTGCCGCTCGCCGCAACGGTTGGCGAGCAGGTGATCGCCGGTTTCGCGGATCGCCTGCTGGTGACGCCGGGGCGCGTACAGGTTGTCGATTTCAAGACCGCGCGTCGCCCGCCTGCATCGCTTGCCGAAGTGCCACCATCGACGCTGCGGCAGATGGCGAGCTATGTCGCGGCGCTGGAAGTGATCTACCCGGATCGCCCGGTCGAGGCGGCGGTGCTCTACACCCAGACGCCACAGATCATCGCTCTTCCGGCGGACGTGCTGGCGGCGCACAAGCCCGGCTTGTCCCCGACCGCAGGAAAGGTTTAGCCGCTCGCCCGTTGATGCTGCAAAACGATGGCCTACCTTGGGCGCAAAGAGATACAGGAGATGCCGTAATGGCCACCAAGATCGTAACCGACGACAGCTTCCAGGCCGATGTGCTGGATTCAGACAAGCCTGTGCTGGTGGATTTCTGGGCGGAATGGTGCGGCCCGTGCAAGATGATCGCACCCGCGCTCGAAGAAATCTCGAATGAAATGGGCGAGCAGATCACCATCGCCAAGATGGACATAATGGAAAACCCCGACGTGCCCGGGAAGATGGGCGTGCAGTCCATCCCGTTCCTCGTCCTGTTCAAGGACGGCCAGCCTGTCGCGCAGCAGGCCGGTGCGGCGCCGAAAAACGCACTCAAGGGCTGGATCGAAAGTCAGCTATAACCCGATCAGCCGGACAGCGCGCTCAGCCGTCCCACCATATCCTGCCAAAGCGCGGGGCTGGCTGCACCGACCAACCCCTTGCGCTGCCATTGATCAACGCGATAGGCGGTGCCGTCGGGCCGCGCGGCCTTGCCGCCTGCCTCGTTCAGCCACAGCACGCCCGCTGCATGATCCCACGCCAGCGTGCGCTCAAAGATCGACACGTCGTTTTCGCCGAGCGCCAGGCGGGGGTATTGCTCGGCGGCGCAATAGGGGATGTCGACGAGGCGGTAATGCGGCGCGATATGCTCCTTCGTCGCTTCGCGTTTGGCGTTGTCCATGAAGATGAGCGAGATTGCAGCGACCGGCGGAGCATCGCCTGTAGGGCGCGCGGTGACACGCTCGCCGTCAACAAAAGCGCCCGCGCCGAGATGTGCGCTGCAGAACCGACCCGTGAGGCAATCGTAGATCCAGCCGGAATGCGCTTCTCCGCCCGAAGCACGCGCAATTAGGATACCGAAGGGCGGCTTCCCGGCAGCAAAGTTGCGCGTGCCGTCGATCGGGTCCACGATCCAGCAGTCTCCCGCCAGCCGGTCGAGCACCGCAGGATCGGCATGCGCCGCTTCCTCACCCACCACCGCCACGCCCGACGCGAGTTTATTGAGCCCCTCGCACAGCAGCGCTTCGCTCTCGCGGTCGGCGATGGTAACCGGATCATGGCCGCCTTTATCCTCGATCTCGCTGTCGGCGAGGTTGCGAAACCGGGGGAGGATCACCCGCTCGCTGACCGAACGACACAGCGCGAGGATTTCGCCATCCAGCGTCACGAACGGTAATCCGCGTTGATCGAAATATAGCCATGCGTGAGGTCGCAGGTCCACACGGTCGCGCGGCCTTCGCCGATTCCGAGATCGACAGTAATGACCACTTCCTCGCTGGCGAGATGCGCCGCCACCGGCGCTTCGTCGTAACCCTTTACCGGCAATCCGTCGCGCGCCGCCCAGTGGCCGCCGAAAGCGATGGAAAGCGTATCGCGATCCGCTGGCTCGCCCGCTTTGCCCACTGCCATCACGACACGCCCCCAATTCGCATCGCCGCCCGCAATCGCGGTCTTAACCAGCGGCGAGTTTGCGATGGCCAGCCCGACTCGCCGGGCACTCGCGTCGCTTTGCGCACCCATCACCGTCACCGCAATGAACTTGCTCGCCCCTTCGCCGTCGCGCACCACGAGATGCGCGAGCTGGCGGCACACATCGTGCAGCGCCGCCATGAAGGCATCCGCGCCCGCATCGTCGAAGCTCGCCAGCGAAGCGTTGCCGGCTTTGCCGGTCGCGAAGGCGAGCACCGTGTCACTCGTCGAGGTGTCGCTATCCACGGTGATGCAGTTGAATGTCGCTTCGCTGGCGGCAGATAGGCAATGCTGGAGAAAAGCGGGCTCCACCGCCGCATCGGTGAAGATGTAGCCGAGCATCGTTGCCATGTCGGGCGCGATCATGCCGCTGCCCTTGACGATGCCGTTCAGCTTCACGCGCGTTGCGCCGAGCATGGCGGAGGCGGTCGCACCCTTGGTGAAGGTGTCGGTCGTGCCGATGCCCGCCGCCGCCTCTTCCCACCCGCACGGCTCGGCCTCCAGCACCGCCGCGATCCCGTTGCGCGCCCTGTCCTTGGGCAGCGGTACGCCGATGACGCCGGTTGAGGAGACCAGCACGTCCGATGGCGCACAATCGAGGTGATACGCAACTTGGGCCATGATCTGCTCCACCGCCTCGCGCCCGCGATAGCCGGTAAAGGCGTTGGAATTTCCCGCATTGACGACCAGCGCCCGCGCGCGGCCCAGCACCGCTTGCTCGCGCCCCATCTCGACTTCGGTCGAGCAGCAGACATTCTTAGTGAACACGCCTGCCAGCGCGGTGCCCTCGGCCAGTTCGGCATAGGTCAGGTCGGCTCGCTGCCAATCCTTGTACCCAGCCCGCGCTACACGCATCGTCACGCCTTCGACCGGCGGCATGGCGGGGAAGGGCAGGGCGAGCGGGGAACGGTCGAGGTCCATGCGGCGCTGCATAGTCGCGGCGCAGCTAGGGACCAACGCGGCAATTTCACGGCCAATTCACCTCTCGCGCATAGACTTTG
>JBARVT010000259.1:0-9448 GCA_049646405.1 Alteraurantiacibacter sp. | reverse complement strand
ATACTGCCGATATCGCCCACGCGCGGGGCGACGACCGGCAGGCCCGCCGCCATCGCCTCGACGACGGAGATGGGAAACTGCTCGGACTGGCTCGACAGAGCGAAGATGTCGAAATGACCGATCAGTTTCTGCGGCTCGGCGACGAAGCCAGGCAGGTGAACGCGGTCTTCCACGCGCAGTTCCTCGGCGAGCGCCAGCAGCGCTTCGCGCTCCGGCCCTTCGCCCGCGATGACGAGGTTCCATTCCAGCGGCAGCACCGCCATCGCGCGCACCAGCATGTCGAGCTGTTTCACCGGGCGCAGGCCTGCGAGCGCGCCGATCCAGTATTCGCCTTTATGCTTCAGCAGGCCGGGCAGGATGTCGCGCTTGGGCGGCGCGGCGAAAGCGCGGGTATCGATGCCATTGGGGATGCGGCGCACGCGGCTTCGCGGCTGGTCCCATATGTGGAGCGCGATATCCTCCAGCGTGGCGGAGGGTACGACCAGCGCCGCCGTGCGCCCCAGCGCGATCCGGCGATACCAGTTGCGTCGACGTTTCAGCTTCTTCGCCTCGTCCTCGTTGAAGCCGTCCTCGTGATGGACGAGCGGCGGCAGCTTGAAGCTGTCGGCGAAGACGGTATGCGCCATCACCGCGTCGATCGCACCCCAGTTATAGGTGCAGATGAGGTCGTATCCCGCCATCGCCTTGCCCAGCGCGGCCAGCCGTCCCGGCGTCGGCCTGCCTTTCAGCGACGGAAATTTGGGCCAGCGTATCCTGATGTTGCGAGCGATCAGATGCGCCGCGCCGCGCTGTTCGAGATCGCCGGAAACGATGGCATGATCCGCGTCCTTTCCAAAGGCATTGATCAGCCGCGCGTTGCGCACCTCCTTGCCGCCCGGATCGAAGGTCGAATGCAGGTGCAGGATTTTCGGGCGGTTGCGCTGGCTCATGCGATGCGCCCCAGCAGCTGCGCGATGGCGGCCTGTGCGGCGGGTTCTTCCAGAGTTGGCGGATGGCCGACCCCCGGCACCGTGACTGCCGCCATGTCAGGCATCTCGTTCTGCATTCTGGTCAAGGTTTCTGCGGAAAGGATGTCCGACAATTCGCCGCGCAGGGTGAGCAAGGGCAGGCCGTCCAGCGCGCGGAACAGCGGCCACATATTCACCGGCTCATCTGGCTCTTCGAGAAAAGGCTCGGCGATCTTCATGTCGTAATCGTAGCTGATCCGCCCACCACTGCCGACGACGCAAAGCCGCTTCGCGAAGCGCAGCCAGTCGGCCATATCGTAATCGGGATAAACGTCCGCATTGCCTTCCTTAAGCGAGCGTGTAGCGTGCATCCAGGTGGGATAGCTGCGCCCGTGGCCGACGTAGCCGCGAATCCGTTCCAGCCCCGCTTCCTCCACATCGGGACCGATATCGTTGAGCACCGCGCCCGCCAGCCGCACCTCGTCCTTGAGCGCCAACAGCATGGTCACGATCCCGCCCAGCGAGGTGCCGAGCGCGACCACCTTTGCAACGCCGAGATAATCGAGCAGCGCACGCACGTCCTCGACATAGGTGGCCGGGCGATAGGTGTCCGAAGCCTTCGCGTAATCGCTGTCCCCGCGCCCGCGGAACTCCGCCACGATCACGCGCCACTCGCCGCCGAATGCATCGGCCACCGGCTCAAAATCGCGGGCATTGCGGGTAAGGCCGGGCAGGCACAGGATCGGCGGACGGTCGCCGCGGCCCGGATAGTCACGGTAATGCAGCGTCAGGCCGTCGGCGCTCTGCCATGTCCCGTCATTGAACGCCGTGTCGCTCACGCAAATCCCCTGATCGGCCGACCCGCGCCTTGTATGGCAGGGCCGGGAACGCCACTAATGGAGCCATGCGCGCCGAACCGCAACAGGCCGAGTATCGCCCCGATCCGAAAATCCTCGAGGTCGCGCCCTTTCTGGCCGACGCGGTTGAGGCCGCCGATTTCCCGCGCATCGAACTGCGCTTCCGCAACCGACGATGGGACAAGGCCGTAGGGCTGGATAGCTTTTCCGACGAGGACTGGACTCGCCATTTCGGCGCGTTCGAACCGCTTCCGGATAACCTCCCGCAGCCATTCGCCCTGCGCTATCACGGCCACCAGTTTCGCGTGTACAATCCGGAGATCGGAGACGGGCGTGGGTTCCTTTTCGGCCAGATGCGCGACGGTGAAGGCCGCCTGCTCGATTGCGGCACCAAGGGCAGCGGGCAAACGCCGTACAGCCGCGCGGGCGACGGTCGGCTGACACTGAAAGGCGCGGTGCGCGAAATCCTCGCCACCGAGATGCTGGAGGCGCTTGGCGTTTACACGTCGAAGACTTTCAGCGTCGTCGAGACGGGCGAGGAGTTGTGGCGCAACGACGAGCACTCGCCCACGCGCTCCGCCGTCCTGACGCGGCTCAGCCACGGGCATATCCGCATCGGCAGCTTTCAGCGCCTCCTCGCGCTGGAAGAGCACGCCGCGCTCGATCAACTCGTCGGGTACTGCCTCGACACCTATCCCGGCCCGCCCCCGCCCGAGGATGCGCCGGGCCGCGACAATCCCGCCGTCATCCTGATGCACCAGGTCGTCGAACGCCTCGCAGATCTTGCCGCCAGCTACATGGTCGCAGGCTTCGTCCATGGCGTGCTCAACACCGACAACATGAATATCACCGGAGAGAGCTTCGATTACGGACCGTGGCGCTGGCTGCCCGAATGGAACCCGGCCTTCACTGCCGCCTATTTCGACCATTCGGGCCTCTACGCCTTCGGTCGGCAGCCAGAGGCGATCCGCTGGAACTGCGCACAGCTCGCCATTGCGCTGCGCCCGATTGCCGAATCGGAGCCGCTCATCGCCGCGCTCGACCGGTTCGGGCCGCTTTATGGCGAAGCGATGATGCGGCGCTTCTGCTGGCGGCTGGGCGTGGAACAGCGAGGGGCGGAGGCGGATGCGGCGCTGGTCGGCGCGGCGGAGCGAACGATGCGCGAGGACGGCATCGGGCCGGACGTGTTCTTCCACCGCCATAGAGGCGGACGCGCTGCGCAAGGCGCGCTGGCAGAAGCATTAGACGACGCTCACCCCGTCCGCACCGATCACAAATACTGGAGCGAGGCCGAGCCGCAGGCGATGCCGATCGACGAGGTCGAAGCGATCTGGGACGCGATTGCCGAACGCGACGACTGGCAGCCGCTCTATGACAAGGTTGCCGCGCTGCGCCGGATGGGGAACGCGCTAGGCGAGCCGCCGGAACCGGCAGGCCACCCGAACGCTGTCTCGCAGATGTAACTTTGCGCTTGTTCGCGACTCGCTCTAAGGGTCGCGCCGAGAACACGTGGGAGAGGTCGCCTTACATTGAGCGCAGTGCAGGAAATCGTCTCCTACGAACCGGCGACGGGCGTGGAAATGTGGCGCGGCGCGCATGGCGATGTCGATGCCATCGTGGACCGTGCGCGGCGCGCCTGGCCGAAATGGGCCGCGATGTCGCATTCCGACCGTATCGGCCTGATGCGCCGCTTCGCCATTCAGGTAGAGCAGGAGCAGGACGAATTTGCCGAGCTGATCGCGCGCGAGACGGGCAAGCCGCTGTGGGAAGCACGCACCGAAGTCGCCGCCGTCATCGCCAAGGTGGACATTTCCGTACGCGCCTATGGCGAGCGGACCGGGCAGCGCAAGCTCGACAGCGCGCTGCAGGGCAGCGCCGCGCTGCGCCACAAGCCGCATGGCGTGATGGCGGTGCTCGGCCCCTACAATTTCCCCGCGCACCTGCCCAACGGCCATATCGTCCCCGCACTGATCGCGGGCAATGCCGTTATCCTGAAGCCGTCCGAAAAGACACCTGCCGTGGGCGCACGGCTGGTCGAGATCATGCACCGCGCCGGCGTGCCCGAAGGCGTCGTGCAGTTGCTGATCGGCGGGCCGGACGAAGGCAAGGCGCTGGTCGCGCATGACGATGTGAACGGCGTACTTTTCACCGGCAGCGCGCAGGTCGGCATCGCCATCAACAAGAAACTCGCCACCGATCCGGGCAAGATTGTCGCGCTGGAAATGGGCGGCAACAACCCCATCGTCGCGTGGGATACGCCCAAACTGGCAGACGCCGCCGCGCTCATCATCCAGTCGGCCTTTACGACAGCGGGCCAGCGCTGCACCGCCGCGCGCCGCCTGATTGTGAAATCGGACATGTACGATGCGCTCGTGGGCGAGGTGAAGGCGTTGACGGGCCGCATCATCGTGGGCGCACCGTTCGACGAGCCTGCGCCGTTCATGGGGCCGGTGATCGACAATCGCACGGCGGACCAGTTGGCCGAAAGCTTCGTCTATCTGCTCTCCCACGGCGGCAAGGCGATCAAGCATATGCGCCGGATGCAAGACGACCTGCCCTTCGTGACTCCCGCCATCATCGACACGACGGCGATGAAAGAGCGTCCAGATGTCGAACTGTTCGGGCCGATTTTGCAGGTCATCCGGGTGGACGATTTCGACGAAGCCATCGCAGAAGCCAACGCCACCCGTTTCGGCCTTTCCGCTTCGCTGATCGGCGGGACGCCGCAGCAGTACAACCGCTTCTGGGCCAATGTGCGCGCCGGGATCGTGAACTGGAACCGGCCCACGAACGGCGCCTCCTCCGCCGCGCCCTTCGGCGGGATCGGCTATTCGGGCAATCACCGGCCCGCGGCCTTTTACGCTGCGGATTATTGTGCCTATCCGGTGACGAGCACCGAGATGGAGCAGCCGCGCGCCAGTGTCGGGGTCGGATTCAAGTAACAAGGCGCCCGTGCTCAAAAGCACGGACGCCCTGGCGCGGCCCCTCTAAACACGACCCGAGTGGCCGCGCGGCCGGTTGGCCCAACAGGGGAAGGCCGCCCGGTATCCTCATGTCGAAGATGCTCTCGTGTGGAGCTTGCCCACGTATCTAGCAGGCTGTCTCTGAACTCGCCGCAACCGAGGTGTAAGCTTGTAGCCTGCCTCCGCCTCGCCTAGCGGCCTTGCAGCCATGACCCTCGCCCCGCCAGCCAGCCGCCCGACGGCGCTGCTCCACGCGCTTATCGCCCACGCGATCTGGGGGGCGATGCCGCTTTACCTGCTGCTGGTGCGCGCCGTCCCGCCGGTCGAATTCGTCGCGTGGCGCACGCTGTTCACCCTGCCCGTCTGCCTGTTCTTCGTCTGGCGACGCAATCGCTGGGCGGAGCTTGCCGCCTGCTTCGGCAGTCGCCGCACGATGCTGACGCTGGTCGGCAGCGCCGCGATGATCGCGCTGAACTGGCTCGGCTATATCTGGGCGATCCAGACGAACCATGTCTACGCCGCGAGCCTTGGTTACTATATCCTGCCGATCAACATGATGCTGATGGGCGTCGTCTTCCTGAAGGAGCGGCTATCCGCCAGGCAATGGGCCGCCGTCGCGCTGGCTGCCGCCGGTGTCGTCGCGCTTGCGGCAGGCGCTCTGACCACGCTCTGGGTGAGCCTGCTGCTCGCTTTCTCCTTCGGCACCTATGGCCTCCTGCGCAAGACGGTGGATGCCGGGCCGCTGACCGGACTCACCGTCGAATCGATGATCCTCCTGCCCATCGTCGCCGCCTATCTCGGCTGGCTGGAACTCGCGGGCGGCGGCACCGCTTTCGGGCGCGACGAGACAGAGACGGCGGCGATCCTGGCGGGCGGGGTCATCACCGCCGTGCCGCTGCTGCTGTTCGCCAACGCCGCGCGCGCCCTGCCTTACAGCCTGATGGGATTCCTCCAGTTCATCGCGCCCACCGTGGTGTTCGTGCTCGGTCTCACCGTGTTCGGCGAGGAACTGAAGCCCGCTCAACTCGCCTGTTTCGCCGCGATCTGGTTGGCGGTAGCGCTGTTCAGCTGGGACATCTGGGCGAAATCCCGCGCGCCAAGGCCTGTCACGCCCGCAGGCTAGCCGACGTAGCGCCAGCCGAGTGTCTCGCCCGCGTGGAAGGGGATCAGCTCCGCCTCGCCCGCCGCCACCGTATCCGGCACGGCGCACTCGGCCCGCTCCAGCGTCACGGTTTCCTCGTTCACCGACAGCCCGTAGAAGGCGGGTCCGTGGAGGCTGGCAAACCCCTCGAACCGGTCCAGCGCACCTTCCTCGTCGAACACCGTCAGGTAGCTTTCGAGCGCGAAAGGCGCGTTGAAGATGCCCGCACATCCGCAGGCGTTTTCCTTCGCCTCGCGGGCATGGGGCGCGCTATCGGTGCCGAGAAAGACCTTCGCGCTCCCACTTGTCGCGGCTTTGCGCAGCGCGAGCCGGTGCGCTTCGCGCTTGGCGACGGGCAGGCAATAGGCATGCGGGCGGATGCCGCCCACCAGCATGGCGTTGCGATTGAAATGCAGGTGCTGCGGCGTGATCGTCGCGGCGACGTTCGGTCCGGCGTTCTCCACGAACCCGACCGCGTCGGAGGTCGTGATGTGCTCGAACACCACCTTCAGTTCCGGCAGCTCCTCCACCAGCGGGGCGAGCACGCGCTCGATGAACACCGCCTCCCGGTCGAACACGTCGATATCCGCGCTCGTCACCTCGCCATGGACGCACAGCACCATGCCGATCTGAGCCATCGTTTCCAGCACCGCGCGGATATTGGCGACATCCGTCACGCCGCTGTCCGAATTGGTGGTTGCGCCCGCCGGGTAGAGCTTGGCTGCGGTGAAGACCCCTTCCGCGAACCCGCGTCGCACATCGGCAGGGTCGGTGTTGTCGGTGAGATAACAGGTCATCAACGGCTCGAACGCCATGCCCTCGGGCACCGCCGACATGATCCGCTCGCGATAGGCCGCCGCCGCTGCCATGTCGGTCACCGGCGGGGCGAGGTTGGGCATCACGATAGCGCGGGCAAACTGGCGCGCCGTGTGGCGGGCCACGCCTTCCAGCATCGCGCCGTCGCGCAGGTGGACGTGCCAGTCGTCGGGGCGGCGGATGGTGAGGCTGTCGGTCATGGGTACAGGCGCGTTTCCAGCAAGGTCTTACAGGTCTTACACAGTCATGGAGCGAAATTTCCCACCGCACGCGCGGCTCGCTGCAACGCGGGTGTCGGAAGGGGCGTGCGTTCGGTCATGGGCGTCCCATGGCACAGCGGCGTAGCGTAGGACAGGGCTTGATTCGCGCCCTCCCCACGCCACCTTGCGGGCCATGACAAGCGGACGACTGGCCAATCGCGCGGTGATCCGCGTTGCCCCCACCGACGATAGCGGGGATGCGGGCGCATTCCTGCAAGGGCTGCTGACCAATGACGTGTCGGGCGATGCCTTCGGTGACGGGCCCGTCTATGCAGGGCTGCTGACCCCGCAGGGCAAGATGCTGTTCGACATGTTCGTGTGGCCGGATCCATCGACAGGCTCAGGACGGGCGGCCGACATGCTGCTCGATTGCGAAACGGATGCGGCGGAGGAACTGGCAAAGCGGCTGTCGCTCTACCGCCTGCGCCGCAAGCTGGAGATTGCGGTCGATCCGGCGCTCGGTGTTTTCTGGAGTGCAGAGGCGGCCGCGGGCTTCGCCCCCGATCCGCGACTGACCGCGCTCGGCTATCGCGACGTCGCGCCTGCGGAAGATGGCGAGGCTGTAGATGACACCTACCTCGCTCACCGCCTGTCGCTCGGCGTGCCGGAAGAGCGCGCGGAAATGGGCGACACGCTATGGCTCGAAACCAATGCTGCGGATCTCAACGGGGTCAGCTTTTCCAAGGGCTGCTATATCGGGCAGGAGAACACTGCGCGGATGAACTGGCGGCAGAATATCAACCGGCGGCTGGTCGTGGTGCCGCTGGATCGGTCCGAGGAGAAACGGCGCAAGGCGGCTTATCCGGAACTCGGGCTCGCGGTGGACCATTTGCGCGTGGCGGATATTCCGGCGGATCTGGTGCCGGACTGGATGACGCTGGATAGCCCCCGGTAACCGCGCTGGCAGAGGATCGGATGGATCAACTCCCCACCCCATACGCATCAGCAAACGCCGCCGTCAGCATCGCTTCCGCCCGGTCCCGCACCACTTCGCGGCGCACGGAAAGCGATCCCGCCATCTGCTCGCCGAGCAGCGCGTCGCCCAGCGCCATCAGCACCAGCGTAAAGGTGTTCTCGTGCATCGCACGCCCGCTCTCGTCGGCGCAATCATCCGGCACGAGATCGTCGACCAGTTCGTGAATCGCCTCGACGATGGGATCGAGCGCGTCTTCATTGCCCGAGGCGAGCATCCAGCTCGCCAGCGCCCCGCCGCCTTCGCGCCCGAAGGCATCGAAGGTCAGGTCGACCACCTCCCGCACCGAGCCTATCCCTGCGCGCGTCGCACGCACCGCCTCGGCAATCGTCTCGCACACCGATGCCGCTAGGTGCCCCGCCAACGCCTTTTGCAAGCCCGCCGCGCTGCCGAAATGATGAAGCAGGTTCGCGTGCGTACGCCCTATCCGCGCCGCGACGGCCTTCAACGTCACCGCCTGCGGCCCTGCTTCCAACAGCAGGGCACGCGCGGCTTCCAGCGCGGCGGCGCGGCTTTCCTCGGGGCTGAGACGCTTCTTTACTGACACTAATGTAAGTCCTTATTGACAACTGTGTCAGCCTGCCGCATATCGCGCTGGATCAGACACGCCGACACTCTGAAAGGCCGCAATATGACCGCCCATCCCCACTGGCAAGACGAAGCCCCGCCGCAGCCGCGCGCCATCACCGTGCGCGACCAGCGCTTCGGGCGGGGAGCGAAGCGGGAGCGCGGCGTGGACAAGGTGGCCGCGGCGTGGTTCGCTGCTTTGTCCGCCAGTTTCCCGCGCGGGGAGGCGATGTTCATTGCCGCGGTAAAGGCCAATCGCAACGGCGTTCCGCCGAAACTGGCGGAGGAGATACGCGACTTCATCCGGCAGGAAGTCAATCACAGCCGCGAGCACCTAGCCTTCAACCGCGCCTTTGCCGATGCGGGATACGACATGGCGGCGATCGACGCGCGGGTGGAGGGGCTTGTCGGCGATACGCTCGCCGCGCCGCCCATCGTGCAGCTCGCCATCACCTGCGCGCTCGAGCATTTCACTGCCATGTTCGCGCATCAGTTTCTCAAAAACCCTTCCGCGCTGGCGACGGCGGGCATGGGCGATCCTGCCTTGTGGCAGTGGCATGCGGTCGAGGAAATCGAGCACAAGGGCGTCGCCTTCGACGTGTGGGAACACGCGACGCGCGACTGGACGCCTTTCAGGCGCTGGTCCGTCCGCTCAATCGTCATGCTGCGCGTGACGTTCCGCTTCCTGAGAAACCGGATGCGCGACGCGGTGGAATTGCTCGGACAGGACGGTATCTCGCCAGGCCGGGCCAAGTGGGAATTGTTCAAATATGCCGTGCTCAGCCCCGGCATTCTAAGCCGCATCTTTCCCGCCTGGCTTGGCTGGTTCCGGCCCGGCTTCCACCCGTGGAACCACGACGATCGTCACCTGATCGAGGGCTGGGACGCGCAGCAGCAAGAGGCGGTGGCGGCGGAGTAGACCGC
>JBARVT010000258.1:0-2923 GCA_049646405.1 Alteraurantiacibacter sp. | reverse complement strand
TTGCGGGCCTTTGAACACCTCCTCGCTCACCTCGTCGCCGACATGGGCGGGCAGGCAGTGGAGAAAGATCGCGTCCTTTTTCGCATGGCCCATCAGTGCCGCATCGACGCGGTAAGGTTGCATCGCCGCGAGTTTCGTCTCGCTGTCTGCCTGCCCCATCGAAACCCATGTATCCGTGACGATCACATCCGCCCCCGCAGCCGCCTGCGCCGCATCCTGTACCAGCGTAACCGTTTGACCGGCGGCGCGCGCCAACTCGACGAATTCGGCGTCCGGCTCGTAGCCCGGAGGTGTCGCCACACGCATGTCGAACTTCATCAGCGCGGCAGCCTCCAGGATCGAGTGCAGCACGTTGTTGCCGTCCCCGAACCATGCGACCTGCAGGCCCGGCAAAGCCTTGCGATGCTCGATCACCGTCAACAGGTCGGCAACGATCTGGCAGGGATGCGAGCGGTCGGTCAGGCCGTTGATGACGGGCACATGCGCGTGGCGCGCCATATCCTCGATCTTCGCATGATCGTCCGTGCGCACCATGATCGCATCGCACATGCGGCTGAGCACGCGCGCCGTGTCCGCCACCGATTCGCCGCGCCCCAGCTGCGATGTCCCCGCATCGAGGATCAGCGCACTGCCGCCCAGTTGGCGAATCGCAATGTCGAAACTGGCGCGAGTGCGAGTGGAGTTTCTCTCGAACACCATGCCGAGCACGCGGCCCGCCAATGGCGCATCGGCATCGGGCTTGCCCTTGGGCCAGCCCTTACGCGCCGCCTTGCGGTCTATTGCGTCGTTCACCATCGCCGCGATGGCATCCCCGCCCGCATCGGACAGGTCGAGGAAATTGCGCGTCGCGGCGGCGAGATCGAGCGGTTCGCTCATGCGGCTTCCGGATCGTAACTCGCCGCCCCGGCAGAGAGCTTGTCGATGAATTCGTCCATTTCCGCCTCGCCGATGACGAGGGGGGGCAGAACGCGTAGCGTCTGGTCGCCCGCAGCTACGGTCAGCAGGTTGTGATTGTCGCGCAGGTGAACCATGAAGGGCCGTGGCTCGGCCTTCATTTTTATGCCGAGCATCAGGCCCATGCCGCGCACGCTCTCGAACAGCTCCGGGTAATTTCCGATGAACTGCTCGAGCCGGCTGCGCAGCCGCTCGCCTTTCTGGCGAACATCTTCGAGAAACTTGTCGTTCGCCACGGCATCCATCACCGCCATGCCAGCCGCCATCGCCAGCGGATTGCCGCCATAGGTGGAGCCGTGCGTGCCGAAGGTCATGCCGCGTGCCGCTTTCTCGGTGGCGAGGCAGGCTCCGAGCGGGAAGCCGCCGCCAATACCCTTGGCAGTGGCGACGATATCGGGGGTGATGCCGTATTGTTCGTAAGCGTAGAGCGTACCGGTGCGCGCGACGCCGCATTGCACCTCGTCCAGCGCCAGCATCAAATCGTGCTCGTCGGCGAGCGCGCGCAGCCCGTGCATGAACTCATGCGAGGCCGGACGGATGCCGCCTTCGCCTTGCACCGGCTCTACCAAAAAGCCCGCCGTACTCGGCCCGATCGCCGCCCTGGCGCTTTCGAGATCGTCGAAGTCGACATATTTGAAACCCGCAAGCAGCGGCATGAAGCCCTTGTGCATCTTGTCCTGGTTGGAGGCACTGATTGTTGCCATCGTGCGCCCGTGGAAGGCGTTCTTGAAGGTGATGATCTCGAACCGCTCGTCATTGCCCTCATGCTGGTGATAAGCGCGCGCGGTCTTGATCGCGCATTCCACCGCCTCCGCGCCTGAATTGGTAAAGAAGACGGTGTCGGCAAAGGTTTTGTCCACCAGCCGCTGCGCCAGCTCCTCACCCTGCGGGCTGCCATAGAGGTTGGAGACGTGCATCAGCCTGGCTGCCTGCCGCTGGATCGCACCGATCAGCCCTTCGTGGCTGTGGCCGAGCAGATTCACAGCGATGCCGCTGGCGAAATCGAGATAGCGCGTGCCGTCCTCGTCGATGAGATGGCAATGGTCGCCCTCCACCGGGCGCACGCCGCACCGGGGATAGACGGGCATCAACGGGGTAATGGTCATCGCGAACTCTCCAACACGCGAGAAAAGAGAAGGGCGGCCCGTCCCGTGGGACCGACCGCCTGTTCTCTTGCTCTCTATGCGGGAGCGAGCAGCCGGTCAAACAATCGGCCGCTATGTGGTGTGTCGCAGGCTCAGCCCTGCACCGGCACCAGGTTGACGGCCGAATACTTGCCGCGTCGGTCCACTTCGAGATCGAACTCGAACCGGTCGCCTTCTTCGATGCTCTGGACGCCCGAACGCTCGACCGCGCTGATGTGGACGAAGGCGTCTTCCTTGCCATCGTCGCGAGTGATGAAGCCGAAGCCCTTCATCGAATTGAAGAACTTCACCGTACCGACGGCCTTTTCGCCCGTCAGCTCGCGCTGCGGCGCGGCCTTCTGCACCTCGATCACGTCGCCGACGACCTGTATGTCCGCCGCGGAAACCTTTCCGCCGCGATCGACGAGATTGAATTGCAGCTCCTGCCCCTCGGCGAGGCCTTCCAGCCCAGCACGCTCGACCTGGCTGATATGAACGAAGACGTCTTCGCCGCCGCCATCCTGCTGGATGAAGCCAAAGCCCTTTTGCGCGTTGAAGAATTTCACCTTGCCCTGGCCGGTCCCGACAACCTGTGCGGGCATCCCGCCACCGCCACCGCCGCCGCGCGGGCCACCGCCGCCACCGCGGAAGCCACCGCCGCCCGCTCAGTCCACGGCGATGTCGAAGTGGAGGATCTCCTCGCGCCGGCCGAGCTTCGTGTAGAGCGCCACGGCCGGATCGTCCTCGCGGTCGGCTTGCACCATCACGACCCAGCCGCCGCGCGCCCTGGCGATGTCCCGGACCGCCGCGATCAACGCCGTGGCGATTCCCTGCCGCCGGCAGGC
>JBARVT010000257.1:0-8592 GCA_049646405.1 Alteraurantiacibacter sp. | reverse complement strand
TCTCCACTCAGCCCATCGTAGACGCCTTCAAGGAAGGGTACGAGGAACATCCACGCAATCGTGACGGCGAAACCGGCATTCGCGGCGGCCGACCAGAGCGAGAGCGTATATTCGTCGCTCTTGCGGGTCGCGAAGATCGTTACCAGCGAGACGGGTATCATTGTCGCCACGAGTGCGAGCCAGAGCCCGTCGCGCTCTGCGATCTTTGCAGCGACGAAAACGAGGCTCGCCGCAAGGCCGATCCAGCCCATCGTCAGGTTCAGCGGCGCGCGGTTTGTTCGGAACTTCCTGTCGGCGGTCATGCTGTCTTCCGGGTGGTGCCCCTCGCCTGCGGTCTGGTGGATGCCGGGGCGAGGGACTTAGAATCACTCAGGGTATTCGAAAATTGCGGGAGCGGGGGCGGTGTCAATCACGGGTGGCGCTCTGTCCACCGCCCCGGCTCTGCTGTCCGCATCAGGCGTGCGGTTCGGTGTCGATGGCGGCGAGGCGGGTGGCCTGCGCATCCACGATGGCGACTTCGACGACGGGAGCGAAACGCTCGCCCAGCGCATCGCGGCAGGCAGCTTCGGCACGGCGCGAGGCAAGGTCGCGGCCACCACTCTGACAAGCGCGGCGGATAGCGGTGTCGATGCGGTTTTCGAGGCGGTCCTGCCCTTCGACCGTACCGAGGTCGAGGTCGTTCGTCTGGATGGAGATGGTGACGCTGTCGGCGGGATCGGCGGCCATGGCGGGCGCGGCGAAAACGGTGGCGGCAGCAGCGAGGGCGATGAAGGTCTTTCGCATTGTTCGTGTCCTGTAATCTAGTCAGTTTGGCCTATCAACCTTCCCTTATGTCAGGTTGCCCTTACTTTATGTCGCACCTTCTTTCCAGTGTCAACATGACCTGACAAAAAGACGCGATGACGCGACCTATGGCTAGATAAGTATCTGATTTATCGCGAAATAAATTTCCCGGCAGGCGTGAATAAGCGCTTGTGATGGCCGCGCAGGCACGCGCTCTGGGCAGCGACTCTAATCGCAAAATCCGCGGATTTGGGTAGAATCGAGTCGCCGGTTCCCGACTCGCTCGGGGGGTCTGGAAGCCTACTCGACCCGCTCGGTCGCGATGCCGCGTTCGGCCAGCTTCACCTGCACTGACACGTCGCCCTCGAAATGGCCCGCGCCAACGGCCAGCAGGATCGTGCCAGGCTCTTCCAGCCGCGTTTCGATCCACTCGGCCCACGCCGTATTCCTGCGAGCGAGCAGCGCGCCGTCGAAGGCAACACCGATTGCGCCGTCGCCGAACCCCATATCGAAGTGCTCCGCCACGACGCCGCGCGCCCAGGCATGCTCGGTTTCCCAATAGGCGTCGCCGGTTTTCGCAACATGTTCGGGATCGTAAAAGTGGTCGGACTTCTTGCTCGCCCAGGCAACCAGTCTGCCGTCAAGATCCGCGATCAGCTCGTCACCATCGAGCCGAAGCAGCGAATACATGACCCCGCCCGCATCTTCGATGGAAAGGATCGGCTTGTCCTGCACCGCGAACGCGCTTTCCAGCACGGTTTCCACGCCATAGGCGTTGGAAGAGATGTAATGCGGCGCCTCGCCGCTCGTCATGCTCAGCGAGAGCAGGGCGAGCAGCACCGGCATTTCGTCGATCGCGTCAAAATCCTGCCCCGACAGGTGGATCAGCTGCCTCCAGCGCATCCGGGCGGCGGAAGACAAGCGCTGCGATGTCGGTTCCCTGCTCGCCAGGCGCGCTTCGAGTTTTGTATCGATGTCGATGGCATCGTCGGCGATGTCGTAATCGCTCGTCTCGACGACCAGCATTTCTGCTTCTTCGATGATCGCGTCGAGCCGCTCGCTGCGCCAGCGGAAACCACGCGGCAGGACGTGGTAGGTGCCGAACATCCAGATCGTCGTATCCTCGTCCGCCACGCGCCAGATCGCGGGGGAGGGTTCGTAATCCTGCGTGAACGCATATTCGCCAAGATCCTGCGCCGCGGCAGGCGCGGCGTTGGCTGAAAGGGCGAGGAAGACGAGGGCGGCGAGGGCGGCGCGGAACATTGCCCGCACACTCCGGCAGCAAAAGGTGGACCGCGTCAAGCATCCTCTCGCGCATTGACGCTGCACATGCGCTGCGCCATTGCGCCGCACCATGCAGCGAAACCCTGCCAGCAGCTTCCAGGACATGATCCTCGCCCTCCACGATTTCTGGAGCGCGAACGGATGCCTCATCCTCCAGCCCTATGACATGCGCATGGGCGCGGGCACGTTTCACACCGCCACTACGCTGCGTGCGCTGGGGCCGGAGCCGTGGAACGCCGCTTTCGTCCAGCCCTGCCGCCGCCCGACCGACGGCCGATACGGCGAGAACCCGAACCGGCTGCAGCATTACTACCAGTACCAGGTCGTCCTTAAGCCGTCGCCGACCGACATCCAGGACCTATATCTCGAAAGCCTGCGGGTGATCGGGATCGACCCGCTGAGACACGATATTCGCTTCGTGGAAGACGACTGGGAATCGCCGACATTGGGCGCATGGGGTCTGGGCTGGGAAGTCTGGTGCGACGGGATGGAGGTGACGCAGTTCACCTATTTCCAGCAGATGGGCGGCTTCGATTGCAAACCCGTCGCCGGCGAACTGACCTACGGGCTGGAACGTCTCGCCATGTATATTCAGGGCGTCGACAATGTTTTCGATCTCGATTTCAACGGGCGTGGCGTTTCCTACGGCGAGGTGTTTCTCGAGAACGAGAAACAGATGTCGAAATGGAACTTCGAGGTGGCCGATACCGACGCCCTGTTCGACCTGTTCGCCAAGGCGGAGGCCGAATGCGGGAACGCCGTCGCGCATGACGTGCCAATCGCCGCCTACGAACAGGCGGTGGAGGCGAGCCACATCTTCAACCTGCTGCAGGCGCGCGGCGTCATTAGCGTGCAGGAACGCGCGAGCTACATGGCGCGCGTTCGCGATCTGGCACGCGGGTCTTGTGAAAAATACGCCGAGATGATGGCGCCTGAGTGGCACAAGAAGTTTCCGGAGTGGTCGCTGTGAACGATTTCCTCCTCGAACTCCGCTCCGAAGAAATCCCGGCACGGATGCAGTCCGGTGCGCGCGCCGAGCTGAAGAAGCTGTTCCGGCGCGAGATGGAGGCGGCGGGCGTCGCGATCGGCGAGCTGACCGTCTGGTCAAGCCCGCGCCGCCTTGCGCTGATCGCGCGCGGCCTGCCGGAAGCGACCGAGGCGGCAAGCGAGGAACAAAAGGGGCCGCCCGTCGGCGCGCCGGACCAGGCGGTGGAAGGCTTCTGCCGCAAGGCTGGCGTAACGCGCGAAGATCTCGAAGTGCGCGAGGTGAAGGGCCGCGAGACGTGGTTCGCCGTCAAGAACGTGCCCGGTCGCGCCACGAAGGACCTGCTCGCCGAAGCCATCCCCGGAATGATCCGCGACTTCAGCTGGCCCAAGTCGATGCGCTGGGGCGCGGCCTCGATCAGCACCGAGAGCCTGCGCTGGGTCCGCCCGCTGTCGGGCATCGTGGCGTTGCTGGGCACCGAGGTGGTCGAATGCGAGGTGCATGGCGTTACGTCCGGCGCGGTCACGCTCGGCCACCGCTTCCACCATTCGGGCGACATCACCATCGGCGATGCGGGCGATTACTCGATGAAGCTGCGCGCGTGTCATGTGATCGTCGACCACGTGGAACGGCAGGACCTGATCCGCAAAGGCGCAGCAAACGTCGCCACCGAGGCCGGTCTCAATCTGGTCGAGGACGAGGGGCTGGTGATAGAGAACGCCGGCCTCACCGAATGGCCGGTGCCGCTGCTCGGGCGCTTCGACGAGGACTATCTCGACGTGCCGCCCGAAGTCATCCAGCTCACCGCGCGGGTGAACCAGAAATATTTCGTGTGTGAGGGAGCGGACGGCCAGCTCGCCAACGCCTTCGTCTGCACCGCCAATATCGCCGCGGAAGACGGCGGTGCGGCCATCGTGGACGGCAACCGCAAGGTGCTGGCCGCGCGCCTTTCCGATGCGCGGTTCTTCTGGGATGTTGATCGCAGGAAGACACTCGCCCAGCACGCAAAGGGACTGGAAAGGATCACCTTCCACGAGAAGCTCGGCACAGTTGCCGACAAGGTGGACCGGGTTGCCAAGCTGGCCCGCTGGCTGATCGAGGAAGATATCGTCAAAGACGCCGACCCGGATATGGCCGAACAGGCCGCGCGCCTCGCCAAGGCCGATCTGGTCACCGAAATGGTCGGCGAATTTCCCGAATTGCAGGGTCTGATGGGAAGTTCCTACGCGCGCGCCGAAGGCTTGCCGGACGACGTCTCCGACGCGGTCCGCGACCATTACAAGCCGGTTGGCATGGACGACGAGGTACCGACCTCGCCTCTGACAGTAGCGGTTTCGCTGGCGGACAAGCTCGACAACCTTTTCAGTTTCTTCAATGTCGATATTCTGCCGACCGGATCGAAAGACCCCTTTGCGCTGCGCCGCGCTGCTCTCGGTTATCTGAGGCTTGTGCAGGCGAATAATCTTGAATTGTCGTTGGAAGAGGCCGCGCAGGCATGGGGCGGGCTTGGGCAGGTGAAGCTCGGCACGCGCGTCGCCGAATTCTTGTCCGACAGGCTCGCGGTGCAGATGAAGGGCGAGGGTATCCGCCACGATTTCATCGCTGCCTCGCGCGAATGGCATGGCAGGCCCGATGCGCGCACCGACCGGATCGAAGCGCGGGCGAGAGCGCTCGCCTCGTTCCTGCGAACCGACGACGGCACCAACCTCCTCGCCGGATACAAGCGCGCGGCGAATATCCTGAAGAAAGAGGGCTGGGACGCCGACGATGCCGAGCCCATCCACACCGGCGACGAAGATCCGATGGAGAATGTCGACGATCCGATGATGCGCGATATCTACGCTGCGCGGATTGAGCAGGATCGTGCGAAATCCCTGTCCTACTCTCCCGAACCTGCAGAGAAGGCGCTGATCGACGCGCTCGATGCGGCGCAGCCGCGGGCGGAGGCGGCCATTGCGAAGGAAGACTTCGCCGCCGCTATGTCCGCACTTGCGTCCTTGCGCGCTCCGATTGATGCATTTTTCGAGGAGGTGACGGTGAACGATGAGGACACGGCAAAACGCACCGCGCGGCTCGACCTGCTTGCTCGCTTCCGTGCTGCAGTGCACAATGTAGCGGACTTCGCGAAGATCGAGGGCTGAGTGGAAGGTTACGCTTCCGACACGGTTTTCGCATGGGTTTCGCAACACGATCAACGATTTGCGCGGGAAACGGAACTCTTCAAAAATCCGGGTCCGTGTAAGACCTGTGGAAGGACAGCATGACGCATACGGTCTACACATTCGGCGGCGATGCGCGGCATGACGATCCGCGCCAGAAGGACAAGACCGTCACCGGGGGAAAGGGCGCGAACCTTGCCGAAATGGCTCAGATCGGCCTGCCCGTGCCGCCCGGCTTCACCATCACGACCGAGGAATGCACGCGCTATCTGAGCGGCGGTTCGGACTTCTCAGACGACCTTCGCAACGCCGTCACCGATGCACTCGCGCATGTCGAACGCACCGTGGGCAAGGGCTTTGGCGATGCGGCGGACCCGTTGCTCGTATCGGTCCGCTCGGGCGCGGCGATCTCGATGCCCGGCATGATGGATACCGTCCTCAATCTCGGCCTCAATGACGAAACCGTTCAAGGCCTCGCCGACACCAGTGGCAACACGCGCTTCGCCTGGGACAGCTATCGCCGCTTCGTGCAGATGTACTCCGATGTCGTGCTCGGCCTCGATCACGGCCTGTTCGAAGAAGCACTGGAAATCGCCAAGGAAGAGCGCGGGCTTTTCAGCGATACCGAGCTCGAGGCTGCAGACCTCGAAGGGCTGGTCGGCGAGTTCAAGCGCATCGTCGAGCGCGAGCGGGGCGATCCATTCCCGCAGGACGTGACCGAGCAGCTCTGGGGCGCGATCGCCGCCGTCTTCGACAGCTGGGATACGGAGCGCGCAAAGGTCTATCGCCGCCTCAACGGCATCGCCCACGACATGGGCACCGCCGTCAACGTGCAGGCGATGGTGTTCGGCAATATGGGCGAAACGAGCGCCACCGGCGTCGCCTTCACCCGCGATCCCTCAACCGGCGAGCGCGCCTATTACGGCGAATGGCTGGTCAACGCACAGGGCGAGGACGTGGTCGCGGGTATCCGCACGCCGCAATACCTGACGAAAACGCGGCGCGAAGCGGCGGGTGCGGAAAAACCGAGCATGGAAGAAGCCATGCCCGACGCCTTTGCGGAACTGACGCGTGTGTTCGACCTGCTCGAGAACCACTACCGCGACATGCAGGATATCGAGTTCACGGTGCAGCAGGGCAAGCTGTGGATGCTGCAGACCCGCAGCGGCAAGCGCACCGCGAAGGCGGCGCTGAAGATGGCGGTGGACATGGCGGGCGAAGGGCTGATCTCGCAGGAGGAGGCGGTGCTGCGCGTCGATCCGATGGCGCTCGACCAGCTGCTGCACCCGACGCTCGATCCCGATGCTCCGCGCGACGTGCTGGCAAAAGGCCTGCCCGCCTCGCCGGGGGCGGCAAGCGGCAGGGTCGTGCTCGATGCCGATACGGCCGAACTATGGGCAGGTCGCGAGGAGGACGTGATCCTCGTTCGCGTCGAAACCAGCCCTGAGGACATTCATGGGATGCACGCGGCCAAGGGCATCCTGACCGCGCGCGGCGGCATGACGTCGCACGCCGCCGTAGTGGCGCGGGGGATGGGACGACCCTGTGTCTCCGGTGCGTCTGCGGTGTCGATCGACCTTGCTGCTCGAACGTTGCGCATAGACGGAAGGGAAATGGCCGAAGGCGACCTCGTAACGCTCGACGGCAGCACGGGCGAGATCATGGCGGGCCGCGTTCCGACTATCGAGCCCGAGCTTGTCGGCGACTTCGGCACTCTGATCGCGTGGGCGGACCAGCATCGCCGCATGAACGTGCGCACCAATGCCGAAACGCCGGAAGATTGTCGCACGGCGCGCCAGTTCGGGGCCGAGGGCATCGGCTTGTGCCGCACCGAACACATGTTCTTCGAGGCAGGCCGCATCAGCGCGGTGCGCGCCATGATCCTCGCGGATGACGAGGCCGGGCGGCGCGCGGCGCTGGAGCGGTTGCTGCCCGAACAGCGCGGCGACTTTGCCGAGATCTTCCGCACGATGGCGGGCCTGCCCTGCACGATCCGCCTGCTCGACCCCCCGCTTCACGAATTCATGCCGACCCGCGACGAGGAGTTCGCCGAATTGGCCAGCGATCTGGGCGTCGAAATCGATCACCTGAAACGCCGGGCGAGCGAGCTGCACGAGTTCAACCCGATGCTCGGCCATCGCGGGTGCCGGCTCGGCATCACCTTCCCGGAAATATACGAGATGCAGGTGCGCGCCATCTTCGAGGCGGCTTGTACGGTCACCGGAGAGGGCGGGGAGCCTGTCGTGCCGGAAGTGATGATTCCGCTCGTGGCGACAAAGCGGGAACTGGCGATCCTGCGCAAGCTGGTCGACGATACGGCGAAGCAGGTGTTCGCCGAGCAGGATGCGCGGGTCGATTACCTCGTCGGCACGATGATCGAACTGCCGCGCGCCGCTTTGATGGCCGGCGAGATCGCCCAGGAAGCGCGCTTCTTCAGCTTCGGCACCAACGACCTTACGCAGACCGCGCTGGGCGTTTCGCGCGACGATGCCGGGCGCTTCCTGGGCGCCTATGTCGACAAGGGCATCTACGCGCGCGATCCGTTCGTCAGCCTCGATATTGACGGGGTGGGGCAGCTCGTATCGCTCGCGGCGGAGCGCGGGCGTGCGACACGCGGCGACATCAAGCTCGGCATTTGCGGGGAGCATGGCGGCGATCCGGAGAGCATCGCTTTCTGCGAAGAGGTTGGTCTCGATTACGTCAGCGCCTCGCCTTACCGCGTGCCGATCGCGAGGCTGGCGGCGGCGCAGGCGGCGTTACGCGCGAAATGAACCCACTTGTGTCGGGCCTGTCAAAGCACGGCCAGTGAGGGTGACGATCTCGAACGTTTCGCTCACTTTGCCGTCCTCGTCCGCCAGCGCCAGGAAAGCTTGGCGCGCCCGCTCGACACCGTCCCGGGTCAACGGCGGGGACTGCGTGGCAAGCACCTTGGTCATCGCGTGCTCGCGCAAGTCCTGCACGAGCCTGTCCAGCGAGCCGTAGCGCACCTTCAGCGCGAAGCTGTCGACCACCGGGTCCGCCCATCCGGCGCGGGACAGCAGCTCGGTGCAGGAGCGCGGATCCACCAGCGGATGCATCCGCGCCGCCGGTCGCTCGGGCTCTGCGGCCAGCATGGCGCGGCGCAAGTTGGTAAGGCTCGCCCCGCCAATGAAGCTCGCCATCGCCAGCCCGCCGGGTGCGAGAAGCGCGCGCATCTGGATCAGCGCGCCGGGAAGGTCTTTCACCGTGCCGAGCGACTCCGCGCTGGCGACGAGGTCGTAACTGTCAGAGGTGAAGGGCTGGGGGCTGTCGAAATCGTGCGGGGCGATGTCGACCAGGACATCCGCTCCGAAAGCGTTCCGGTCGAGCGCGAAGCTCCCGAAGCCTTCAAGGATTACGCGC
>JBARVT010000256.1:0-5256 GCA_049646405.1 Alteraurantiacibacter sp. | reverse complement strand
GTTCTTGCGGTATTGCTTGGCGTGCGCTTTCGCAGCCTGCTTCTTTTCCGCCTTATTGCGTTCGGGCGGGGGCGTCGCGACCGGCCCGGCCTCGCTGCGGCTTTCGTCGAAGCCGAGATGCTCCATCGTCGCCGCGAAATGCTCGGGCAGCACTGCGGTCACATCCAGCGTTTCGCCCTTCGGCGCGTCGATGATGAGGCGACGGGCATGGAGGTGCATCTTGCGGCTGACGCTGCCCGTCAGAAAGGCATCCTGCCCGCCATATTTCCCGTCACCCACGATGGGATGGCCGATGGCGGCGAGGTGTACGCGCAACTGGTGCGTGCGGCCGGTGAAGGGCTGCAATTCGACCCAGGCGGCAGCGTTGCCGGCGCGCTCCACCACGCGGTAGATCGTCTTGGCGGGCTGGCCGCCATCCTTATCCACATGCATCTTTTCGCCGCCCGTGCCGGGCTGCTTGGCGAGCGGGGCGTCGATCGTGCCTTCGGCGATATCGGGCACGCCGACGACGAGCGCCCAGTAAATCTTCTTGGCGTTGCGACTGGAAAACCGCTTGGAAAAGAACGCGGCGCTGCCAGAGGTGCGCGCCACCAGCAAGACGCCGGAGGTATCCTTGTCCAAACGGTGGACAAGCTTGGGCCGCTGCTCGTCCTCGCCCGCGAATGCATCGAGCAGGCCGTCGACATGCTTGTTCGTCTTAGTGCCACCCTGCGTCGCGAGACCCGGCGGCTTGTTGAGCACCAGCGCGGATTTCGTGCGTGCGATCAGCATCGCTTCGGCCTCGGCGATCTCGGCTTCGGTCAACTCGCGGCGCTTCCTCTGTGTGCGCCCACCATCCTCTCCGCCCGGCGGCACGCGCAGCACCTGCCCGGCCTTCAGCCGGTCTTCGACCTTGGCGCGGCTGCCGTCGACGCGCAGCTGCCCGGTGCGCGCCCAGCGGCTGACGGTGCCGAAGCCGACTTGCGGCAGGTGCCGCTTGAACCACCGGTCGAGCCGCACGCCGTCATCGTCGGGATCGACGGTGAATTGCCGCACATCGAATGCGTCGCGCTTGCTCACGAAAAGGCCCGGGTCATCATGAGGCCGATCATCAGGCCCGACAGGCACAGGCCGAGCGACAGCACGACATAAATCGCCGCCAGCCCATATTGCCCGCGCTGCATCAGCAGCACCATCTCCAGGCTGAAGGCGCTGAAAGTGGTGAAGCCGCCCAGCAGTCCGACGCCGAGCAGGAGGCGCAGCTGGTCCCCCTGCATGCCAAACCCATCCCCGCGCAGCGCCAGCCATCCGGCGAGCAAGCCCATCAGCAGGCTGCCGATGGCATTGGCTGCGAGCGTGGGGAAGGGGAAGCTCGTCACTATGTTTGGGCCGAGCCACGCTGTCATCGCGCGGCCGAGTTGGTATCGCGCGAGCGCGCCGATTCCGCCGCCGAGCGCGACCGAAAGCGAGGCATAGAGTTGGGGTGTGCCGGAGGACATGGTCCGCTCCCTAGCCGTTGCCGCGCGTGCACGGAACCCGAAACCCGCCTGCCACCTTGCTTTTGCGCAGCGATTCGCCTATCTGCGCCGCCATAGGGCCGGTCCGGAACGGATTCGGCGCGATTTTCGTTGAAGTTATGGCGGTGCCTCCCGCGCCTGATCCGCGGGCTCTCACCGTTTTTGAAAGGTGGCTTAGGTTTTATGCAGATCATCGTCCGCGATAACAATGTCGAGCAGGCCCTGCGTGCGCTCAAGAAGAAGCTGCAGCGCGAGGGGGTGTATCGCGAGATGAAGCTGCGTCGCCACTACGAAAAGCCGAGCGAGAAGCGCGCGCGCGAAAAGGCTGCTGCTGTGCGCCGCGCCCGCAAGCTGGAGCGCAAGCGGATGGAGCGCGACGGCGTCAAGTAGCGTACAGGCGGGTATCTGCCCGCCGCCGTGATCCCCGCGCTGGCAGGGATCGGGAGAGGGAAAGAACCTTGCCTAGAAACCCGAGCTAAGCCAAAGGGGCGCTGGACATTTCCGGCGCCCTTTTTGCTGCGCGCCTGCCAACGGGATCGAAGATAATGAGCGAAGTCACCCGCGTGCCCCTGCAGCCCATCGCCAAGGGTTCGCTCGCCAAGCTGTGGATCGGCATCATCGTCGCCATGCTGCTGGCGGGCGGCGTTGCATGGGCGGCCATGCCCAAGGGACTGCAGGTCGACACGCTTGTCGAAGGCAGCGGCGACAGCCCGCAGATGGGCGACATCGTCTTCGTGCAATATACCGGTAAGCTTGCCAGCGATGGCGAGGTGTTCGACCAGTCGCAGCAGGCACAGTGGCCGATCCCCGGCATCCTCCCCGACGGCACGCCGATGGCGCTGCAGGAAGGCGCGCTCATTCCCGGCTTCCTCGAAGCGCTGACTCGCACGCAGAAGGGCGGCAGCTACGAGGTCTTCATCCCGGCCGATCAGGCCTATGGCGACAGCCCGCCCGAAGGCGCACCGATCCCGCCGGGCGCGGACCTGATCTTCGAGATCGAGGTCGTCGACTTCATGTCGGAGGAAGAGGCGAACCAGCGCTACATGACCATGATGCAGATGCTGCAGCAATCGGAAGGCGCGCCGGGCGGCGAAGGCGCAGAAGGCGCGCCCGCTCCGCAGGGAGGCTCGCCGCAGTAAGCGCAGCGGACGCGGGCGATGGCCGACGATTTCGATGCCGGACCGGAGCCCGTCGACGACGAATGGCCGCTGCGTCCGTGGTTGCTCGCAGCCATCGGCGCGATTGCCGGGCTGGTAATCAGCCTGATTTTCGCGAGCGAAGGCGAGAACGCGTGGGGAGCGGGGGTTGCTGCCTTCGCTTTCTTCGCAGCAATTGCCGCCGGATTTACTTTCGACGAGGAAGGGATCGGGGAGGCGGCGATATTCTCTCTCAGCCTCGGCGTCGTCATGGGCGGGATTGCCTATTTTGCCGCCGACTGGAACGAGCACCGCGCGGCAACCGAGTTCACCTTTTCCGCAGGCGTGTTCTTTTCCATCCTGGCGATTCCGCTGTTCCAGAGCGATTTCCACCGCCGGCGCTGGACAACTCCTTATGCCGAAACGCACTTCCACGTTTGGACCGACGCGGTGAGCGCAGGCGGGGCGTTTGCCTTCGTTCTGTTGAGCTGGGCGTTACTCGGCCTGCTGCATCTGCTGTTCTCCATCGTCGGTATCGAGGCGATCGGCGATATCGTCGACATGGATGGCTTCGTCGGGCTGTTCACCGGTGCCACGTTCGGCGCAGCGTTGGGCGTGCTGCGCAACCAGTTGCGCATCATCGGCACGCTGCAACGCGTGGTGATGGTTATCTTTACCTTGCTCGCCGTGCCCTTTGCCGCCGCGATTCTGATCTTTCTCACCGTGCTGCTGTTCTCCGGCGGCAATGCCTTATGGGAAGCGACTGACAGCGCAACGCCGGTTCTGCTTGCCTGCGCGGTCGGCTGTTTCGTGCTTGCCAATGCGGTGGTTCGCGACACGGACAAAGAGCGCAGCGACAATCCCGCGATGCTGGCGGCGGCGCTCGTTCTGGCTGCGAGCATTTTTCCTCTGACGGTATTCGCCGCGATCAGCATGGGCATCCGCATCGACCAGCATGGCCTCTCGCCCGAGCGGCTCTGGGCGCTGGTCGCCATCGTGATCGCGACGGCGTACGGCCTCGCCTACTGGGTCGGGCTGGCGCGCGGGCGTATTGAAGGCTGGTCGCATTACCTGCGCCGCGCGAACCTGCACCTTGCCGGGGCAAGCTGCGGAGTGGCGCTGGAGCTCGCCCTTCCAATCCTCGATTTCGGCGCGATTTCCACTCGCGACCAGGTCGCGCGGCTGCAATCGGGCGAAGTGCCGCCGAGCGAGTTCGACTTCGACGCCTTGCGCTGGGATTTCGGCGATGCGGGCCGCGTGGCGCTCGAGCGGCTGGCCGGGCAGGGCGGCGATATCGGCGAACGGGCTCAGGCCATGCTGGACCGGGAGGAGCGCTATCCGGTAATGGGGGAGACACGCTTCTCCGGTGAGGCAGAGGTCCGGTTCGACTTCGACGATGCCGAACTGCGCGGCTGGGTCGCAACGCGCGTCGACCAGCAGCCGTGGCTGTGCGAACCCGATTGCGTCGCGTTGGACCTCGGACAGGATGGCGACCGGCGCGGCGTGGCGCTCGTCTCTCGCAATGGCGTCAATCAACTGAGCTTCCGCGACGACGGCGTGCCCGATCCGCCGCCCGCACCCGAGATCGGCGTCCCGCAGGACACACCGCTCACCCCCGGCAATGTCAAAATCCGCGAATGGACCGGGCGGCAGGTCTATGTCGACGGCAAACCGGTCGGCCAGCCGTTCGAATAGCTTGAAGGCGGCCCCCGCGCTCGCTAGGGCGCGGGCATGTCCGTAACCCGTGAAGACGTGGCGAAAATCGCCCAGCTGGCGCGCATCGAAATGGGCGAGGGCGACCTCGACCGGCTGGTGCCCGAATTCAACAAGATCCTCGAATGGGTCGAGCAACTGGGCGAAGTCGACACCAGCGGCGTGGAGCCGATGATGGCAGTGATTCCGCAAGAGCAGCGACTGCGGGACGACGTGGTCGATGCCGATCCGCTTACTGGCGGTGGTCGGCGCGAGGATGTGCTGGCGAATGCGCCGGTGGCGGAGCACGGCTTCTACGGCGTGCCGAAGGTGATCGAGTGATTTTCCAACCCGCGGCTTTTGGTGACTCGCGCAAAAGCGGGAATCCAGCGCCTCACGTGCTGAGCATTGCCATACTGGATCCCCGCCTTCGCGGGGATGACGAGGTAAATTAAGTGACCGACCTAACTTCCCTCGGTGTCCGCGAAATTCGTGACGGTGTCGATTCCGGCGATTTTACCGCGCGCGAGGTCGCCTCTGCCTTCAACGATGCCGTTGCCGCTGCGAGCGATCTCAACGCCTTCATCGTCGCCACGCCCGATCATGCGCTTGCCGCTGCGGACGCGGTGGACAGCGCACGTGCGGTCGGCAAACAGCTCGGCCCGATGGCGGGCGTGCCGATCGGCATGAAGGACCTGTTCTGCACCGACGGCGTGCAGACCACGGCAGCAAGCCACATACTCGAAGGGTTCGTGCCGCACTACGAAAGCACCGTTTCGCAAAAGCTGTGGGACGCGGGCTGCGGTATGTTGGGCAAGCTCAACATGGACCAGTTCGCCATGGGCTCGTCCAACGAGACTTCCTATTTCGGCAAAGTCGCTTCGCCATGGCGCAAGGGGGGCAGCAACGCCGCGATGAGCCCGGGCGGTTCC
>JBARVT010000255.1:0-4702 GCA_049646405.1 Alteraurantiacibacter sp. | reverse complement strand
CAGATAGACGATGTCGAGGTCGCTCGCATGGGTGAGCGCTCCGCCGCCAAGCCGGCCGAGGCCGAGCACGACCAGCTCCTCCTCGCCCGTCGTGCCGTGCTTTCGGCGGAATTCGCGCGTCGCGATGCCCGCACCGGTTGCCACCGCCGCTTCGGCGACGCGGCATAGCCCCTCGGCGATGTCGAGCGGGTCCTGACGGCATTCGATCAGCTGCACACCCAATGCGAATCGCTCGTCGCCGACCACGTGTCGCAGGCGGTCGAGCTGCGTCTCGTATTCCGCGTCCTCGCTCTGCGCCATGCGCGCGATGAGGGCAGGGACTGCACCTGGCAGGTCGAGCGCGGCGGGGTCGATCAGCGCGTCGAGCAATTCGGGCTTGCGCGCCAGCTCGTCGGCGAGCGGTTTTGCCAGCGTGAGGACCCGTAGCACCCGCTCGAGCAGGCCGGGGCGCTCCTCGAACAGGCGGAACAGGTTGATGGCGGTGGGCAGGCGGGAGAGGAATGTCTCCCAGCGGGCAAAGGCGCGATCAGGGTCGGGCGCGCCTGCGAGCGCCTGCATCAGATCGGGCCGGATCGCGTCGAACGCCTTGCGCGCCTCGGCCGATTTGAGAGCGCGGATGCTGCCGCGCCAGTGTGCGACGCGCTCCTCGAAACGGGAGCGGAAGGTGTCCGGCACGGCGACGGAGGTGGCGGGCGTATCGTCCTCGCCCAGCAGATCATCATAACGCGCCGCGACCGCGCCGCAGATGTCGGCAAGCTCGTCTACCAGCGCGCCGCCGCTCGCCAGCCCGTCCAGCCGCGCGACATTGTCGATACCGCTCTCGCTTGCAGGGAGCGCGTGGGTCTGCCGGTCGTCGACCATTTGCAACCGGTGTTCGATGACCCGGAGCCGGTCGTAGCTTTCGCCGAGCAACCGCGCGTCCTCGCCAGCAATCACTCCCGCCGTCGCCAGCGCATCGAGCGCGGCACGCGTGCCGCGCCGGCGCAGCGACGGGTCGCGCCCGCCATAGATGAGCTGGTGCGTTTGCGCGAAAAACTCGATCTCGCGAATGCCGCCGCGCCCCTTTTTCACGTCGAAGCCCGGCCCCGGCTCGCGCGGCCCCGAATGCGCGCTGCGGATGCGCGCGGTCAGGCGACGGATCGATTCGATGGCGGTGAAATCGAGACTGCGCCGCCAGACGAAGGGACGGATGTCGTCGAGGAATGCCTCGCCCGCCGCGATGTCGCCCGATGCGGCGCGGGCGCGGATGAAGGCGGCCCGCTCCCATGCCAGTGCACTGCTTTCGTAATGCGAGATCGCACCGCCCACCGGCACCGCAAGCGGGCTGACCTCGCTCGCCGGGCGCAGCCGGAGATCGACCCGCAGGACGTACCCCTCGCCGGTCGGCTTCGAGAGCAGCTCCACGACATGGCGCGCATAACGCTGCGCCGCCTCTCCCGGCTCGTCCCGCTCGCGCCGCGCAAGCCGTGCAGGATCAAACACCAGGATCGGGTCGATGTCGGAGCTGTAATTGAGCTCGCCCGCGCCCTGCTTGCCGAGCGCGAGACCGATGAAGCCCGTCGTATCCGCATCCTCTACCCGCCGCCGCACCGCCGCCAGCATGGCCGCATCGAGCGCGCGGTCGGCGAAGGCGGAGAGTTCGGCCATGACGGTTCCCAGCGTAAACGCGCCCGCCAAATCCCCCACGCCAAGCACCAGCGCCAGCGAAAGCCGTTCGCGCCGCAGCGCTTGGCCGGTATCGGATGCGCCTCCCCCGCTGGATTTCGCTGCCGTCAGCGCTGCTTCGCTTTCGCCATCGGCCAGGCTCGCGGCCAGTTCGGGCCGCCGCTCCAGCGCGAGCCGCAAGAAGGGCGAATGCGCCCGCGCCTGCTCCAGTGCCGATTGCCAGTCCGCCTCCATGCGCAGCCTCCTGCCCTTGCTCCGGCTGCGGCGCAATGCCACATGCCGTGCGGACTATATCGGAGGTCGCATATGTTCCGCCTGACTGCCCCCGTCGCCCTGCTCGCGCTCGCCGCCTGCACCACTGCCGTGCCGATGGGCGGCGATCCGGATATTTCGCTCGAAACCATGCAGGAAGGCGTGCGCACGCTGAGTTCCGACGCTTTCGAAGGTCGCAAGCCGGGCACGCCCGGCGAAGCGGCAACCATCGCCTACCTGGTCGAAAGTTTCCGCGAGGCTGGGCTCCAGCCCGGCAACAATGGCAGTTGGACGCAGGAAGTGCCGCTGGTCGAAATCACCGGCAGCAATTTCGCCCCGCTCAGCATTGGCGACGAGCAATTTGCATATGGCAAGGACTGGGTCGGCGTTAGCTATCGCCAGAGCAACCGGACGCGCATCGCGGACAGCGAGATCGTTTTCGTCGGCTACGGCATCAACGCGCCCGAGCGCGGCTGGAACGATTACGAAGGTGTCGAAATGCGCGGGAAGACCGCGCTGATCCTCGTCAACGATCCCGATTACACTGAAGAGGGGCTGGACGGCCCCTTCGGCGGACGGGCGATGACCTATTACGGGCGCTGGACCTACAAGTTCGAGGAAGCCGCGCGGCAAGGCGCGGCCGCCGCGCTGATCGTGCACGACACCTTCCCCGCCAGCTATGGCTGGAACGTCGTCGAAAGCAGCTGGTCCGGCCCGCAGGCCTATGCCGACACCGGCGGAGACGGCAGCGACCAGACGGCGATGAACGGCTGGGTGCAGCTGGAGACGGCGCGGGCAATATTTGCCGAAGCCGGAATGGACATGGATGTCGCCCTTGCCGCAGCGGGGCGCCCCGATTTCGAGGCCATGCCGCTCGGTGTCGCCGCCTCGACCGGCTTCGACAATTCCTATCGCCGCTACACCTCGAACAACGTCATCGGCGTGCTGCCGGGTAGCGAGCATCCCGAGGAATACGTTCTCCACACTGCGCATTGGGACCATCTCGGCCGCTGCAATGCCAATGCGGCGGGCGACGATATCTGCAATGGCGCAGTCGACAATGCGACGGGCACCAGCGCGCTGATCGCGCTCGGCGAAGCGCATGCCAGGGCCGGGCCGACGCCGCGCACGCAGGTCTTCCTCGCGGTGACGGCGGAGGAATCGGGGCTGCTTGGCGCCGAATACTATGCATCCGCCCCGGTCTTCCCGCTGGCACAGACGGTGGCGGGCATCAACATGGACGGGATCGCGGTGCGCGGCCAATCGCGCGACGTGGTGGCGCGCGGCGGCGGTAAGAGCGAGCTGGATGCCTATCTCGACGCGGCGCTGGCGGTGCAGGGCCGCACCGCCTCTCCCGATCCGAACCCGGAGGCGGGCTATTATTACCGTTCCGACCACTTTCCGATGGTGAAGCGCGGCGTGCCGATGTTCTACGTGAAATCGGGTCTCGACCTCGTCGATGGCGGTACCGCGCGTGGAGAGGCGCTGGAGGCCGAATACCGCGCCAGTGCCTATCACGGGCCGGACGACGAATACGATCCCGACTGGGACTGGTCCGGCCTGATGCAGGATCTCGACCTTTATTACCGGCTGGCCCGCGCGCTCGGCACCACGCGCGACTGGCCCGAATGGTACGCGGGCGACGAGTTTCGTGCTGTTCGCGAAGAGGCGTGTGCTGCCTCTGCCGCAGGCTGCTGACGATGGCGTTCCGCATGCCCGCCGAATGGGCGAAGCAGGACTGGATCTGGATCGGCTTTCCCGCCCACCCGGAGCTGTGGGAGGAGAACCTCGCGCCCGCGCAGGAGGCGATGGCGGCCTTCGCCAACGCCGTCGCCGAGACGGGGCAGGAGGTGCGCCTCGTCGTGCGCGATGCAGCGGCGGAGATGCGGGCTCGCGACCTTGTGTCAGGCGCGGTGCGGTTCGAGCGTCATCCCTATGGCGACATCTGGCTGCGCGATACCGGGCCGCTGACCTTGCTTGGGCCGGACGGCGCGCGCCGCGCACAGGGCTTCGGCTTCAACGGCTGGGGCGGTAAGTACCTGCTCGAAGGCGACCTCGACACCGGACCCTCGCTCGCCGAGGCGGGCGGGCTGCCTTACGAACGCGCCGACTGGATTCTCGAAGGCGGCGCGGTGGAGAGCGACGGAAGCGGCCTCGTCGTCACCACCGAACAATGCCTGCTCAATCCCAATCGCAACCCTTCGCTATCGCGCGAGGACATCTGGGCGAACCTGCAGCGCGATCTCGGCTTCGAACGCATCCTGTGGCTCGGCGACGGGCTGGCTGGCGACCATACGGACGGGCATGTCGACAACCTTGCGCGCATGGTCGGCGCGAACACCATCGCCGTGCCCGTGGCGAGCGGCGCAGACGATCCGAATGCCGCCGTTTACGATGACGCCCGCCAACGCGCGCGCGAATTCGGACTGACCGTGCGCGATGTGCCGTCGCCCGGATGGATGGGGGAGGGTGAGGACGCCGAGCCCGCGAGCTACATGAACTTCGCCATCGCCAACGATGTCGTGGTCGTGCCGACCTACGGCTCCCCTCACGACGAGGAAGCGTTGGCGGCCATCGGCGAGTTGTTTCCGGGCCGCGCCGCCGTAGGCATCCGTGCCGACGCCGTCCTGACTGGCGGCGGCAGCTTCCACTGCGCCAGCCAGCACGTGCCGTCGGTCGAAACTTGAGAATTTAACGATTCGTTAGCTTTTCGGGCGGACAATGCGCGCATGGCCAGATCTATCGCCTTGACCCGCTCCATCGTCCCCGCCGCGCAGGATTATGC
>JBARVT010000254.1:0-17114 GCA_049646405.1 Alteraurantiacibacter sp. | reverse complement strand
CCACCCAGCTTGCCGCATCGGGCAGGACGAACCACGCCGCGATGCCCGCCGCCAGCACGACGGTGAGCCATGGCCCCTTGTCGAACCCCGCGTGCCCCAGAAACGCGTCCGCGCGCTCGGCCACGCTGGACAAAGCGAAACGCTTTCGCCAAGGCTTCTGCTGCAACGCAGCATCGAGATCGTCGTCCCCCAGCGGGACCAGAGGTGGCAGCTGCGTTGCCATGCAGGCACAGGAACAGGAAAGCGCGGTTATGGCAAGTTCGGATGGCATTGGCGGCTCCGCTCGCCCGGTGGTGACACGCTTCGCCCCCAGCCCGACCGGCTTCCTGCATATAGGCAATGCCCGCACCGGCCTGTTTTCCTGGCTCTATGCCCGCCACAATGGCGGCAAGGCGCTGCTCCGCATCGAGGATACTGACAAGAAGCGCAGCACGCAGGAAGCGATCGACGTCATCATCGAAGGGCTCGACTGGCTCGGCCTTGAATTCGACGAAGAGACTGTGTTCCAGAGCGAGCGCGCTGATCGCCATGCGGAGGTTGCGCACAAGCTGCTTGAAGCAGGCAAGGCTTACAAGTGCTTCGCAACATCGGAGGAACTGACCGAAATGCGCGAGGCGCAACGCGCGGCGAAGCAGCCGATGCGTTACGATGGGCGCTGGCGGGATCGCAATGCGAGCGAGGCACCCGAAAGCGCGCCTTACACCATCCGCGTCAAGACGCCCGTGGGCGGCGAAACAGTGATCGAGGATGCGGTGCAGGGCCGCGTGAAAGTCGACAATCGCGAGATCGACGACTTCATCCTGCTTCGGGCCGACGGGACGCCGACTTACATGCTCGCCGTCGTGGTGGACGACATGGATATGGGCTGTACCCACATCATCCGCGGCGACGATCATCTCAACAATGCCTTCCGCCAGATCCAGGTGATCGACGCGATGCAGGGCGTGGAGGATGGCTGGGAGCGGCCGATCTACGCGCATGTCCCTTTGATCCACGGCAATGATGGCGCGAAGATGAGCAAGCGCCACGGCGCGCTCGGCGTGCGCGATTATCGCGAGATGGGCATCCTGCCCGAAGCGCTCTTCAACTACTTGTTGCGGCTTGGCTGGGGCCATGGCGATCAGGAAGAATTCAGCCGCGAAGAAGCCATCGCGTTGTTCGACCTCGACGCAGTCGGCAAGGGGCCCAGCCGCTTCGACATGAAAAAGTTGCTCAGCATGAACGGCAATTACATCCGCGCCGCCGACGATGCGCGCCTCGCTGCGCTGGCAGCGGAGCGGATCGGGCCGCAGGCGGACGCTTCGCTTCTCACCGAAGCGATGCCGGTCCTCAAGACACGTGCGCGCGACATGAACGAGCTGGCCGATGGCGCGGCCTTTTTGTTCAAGCAGCGGCCGCTTGAAATGGATGAAAAAGCCGCCGGTCTGCTCGACGACGAGGCGCGGCAGAGGCTTTCGGCCATTTCCGGCAGGTTACATGGCGAAACGGACTGGACATTGGAAGCGCTGGAGGCCAATCTGAAAACCTATGCGGAGGAGCTGGGCCTTGGCCTCGGCAAGCTCGCGCAGCCGCTTCGCGCGGCGCTTACAGGGACGACGACCTCGCCCGGGATTTTCGACGTGCTGGTCCTCCTCGGCAGGGAGGAGAGCCTCGCGCGGATAGGCGCGCAGGCGGCGGCCTGACCGGGCCGTCCGGCGAACAGGATTTACGCAGGAGAAACGTTTTGGCGGATAAGCAGGCGGAACTGACAGTCGGTGGAGAAAACTATACCTTCCCCACGCTGGAGGGCAGCGTCGGGCCCGATGTAATCGATATCCGGAAGCTATACGGCTCCACGGGCCGCTTCACCTACGATCCGGGCTACAAGTCGACCGCCAGCTGCGAGAGCGCGCTGACATATATCGATGGCGACGAAGGCGTGTTGCTGCACCGCGGCTATCCCATCGGCCAGCTGGCCGAGCGTTCGAGTTTCATGGAAGTCAGCTATCTGCTGCTGAACGGCGAACTGCCGAGCCAGGAAGAGCTCGACGACTTCACCCACACGATCACATACCACACCATGCTGCACGACCAGATGCGGCAGTTTTACCAAGGTTTCCGCCGCGATGCGCACCCGATGGCGATCATGTGCGGCGTGGTGGGCGCTTTGTCGGCCTTCTACCACGACAGCACCGACATCTCCGATCCGGAGCACCGCAAGATCAGCTCACACCGCCTGATTGCGAAAATGCCGACTATCGCGGCGAATGCGTTTAAATATGCCGTCGGCCAGCCTTTCATGCAGCCGCTGAATTCGCTCAGCTACACGGGCAATTTCCTGCGCATGACCTTTGGCGTGCCGGCCGAGGAATACGAGGTCGTCCCGGCGGTGGAAAAGGCGATGGACCGGATCTTCATCCTTCATGCCGACCATGAGCAGAACGCTTCGACCAGTACGGTGCGGCTTGCGGGTTCTTCCGGCGCCAATCCGTTCGCTTGTATCTCTGCGGGCATCGCCTGCCTGTGGGGGCCGGCGCATGGCGGCGCGAACGAGGCGGCGCTCAACATGCTGCGGGAAATCGGCACGCCCGACAAGATTCCGCATTACATCGAGCGCGCCAAGGACAAGAACGATCCGTTCCGCCTGATGGGTTTCGGCCACCGCGTGTACAAGAATTACGATCCGCGTGCGACGGTGATGCAAAAGACGGTGCGCGAGGTGTTCGAGGCGCTGAACGTCAACGATCCGGTGTTCGAGACCGCGCTACAGCTGGAAGAAACGGCGCTGAACGACGATTACTTCAAAGAAAAGAAGCTCTTCCCGAATGTGGATTTCTATTCCGGCGTGATCCTCTCGGCGATCGGCTTTCCGACCACCATGTTCACCGCGCTCTTCGCCCTCGCCCGCACGGTGGGCTGGGTCGCGCAGTGGAACGAAATGATTTCTGATCCCGGCCAGGTCATCGGTCGCCCGCGCCAGCTCTACACCGGCCCGACGCAGCGTGATTACGTGCCGGTCGACCAGCGGTAGGCTGCGTCAGCTCTCTGGATCGGCGGGCAGTTCGAGCGTGAAGCGCGCGCCTTGCCCCTTTGCACTTTCGACAGTCAGGCTGCCGCCCATGGCGCCAGCAAGGCGGCGGGATATGTAGAGGCCGAGGCCGGAGCCGCCATCGCCCTGCCGTCCGAGCCGCTCGAACTTGGCGAAGACGCGCGCCTGCTCATCCTCGTCCAGCCCCTCGCCCTGGTCGGCCACGGTCACGCGCGCCCGGACCCCCGCCCGTTCGACGCGCAGCCAGACCTCCCCGCCTTCGGGCGAATAGCGGATTGCGTTTCCGGTCAGATTGAGCAGCACCTGCAAGGTACGGCGGAATTCGCCGATGGCAGGCACGCGCTCGTCCTCTTTTGGCGCATCGACCGTGATGCCTCGCTCTTTTGCGCGGACGCCAAGGATGCCCGCCGCACGGCGCGCCACATCGGCAAGGTCGATCTGGTCGGGCGCGGGGGCGAAATCCTCGTCCTCGACCATTTCGAGCGTGGTGAGGTCGTCGATCAGCGCGAGCAAGTGCTCGCCTGCCGATGCTATGTCCGAAGCGTAATCGCTGTATTCGTCCGCGAGCGGCCCGGCAAGCTGCGTGCGGATCGTTTCGGCATTGGCGATAATACGACTGATGGGCTGGCGAAGGACCGGCGCGATATCGCGCCCTATGCCCGCTGTACGGTCCGGCCTGCGCGAAGGTTTTGCCACGGCTTCGGACAGGGGGCGATCGGGGACGAGATACAGCTCAAATCCCGCAGACCCCGGCGTGCGATGGCCCAGCGGCACGATCTGAGCCGCCCATTTGCGCTGCGAACCCGGCACCTCGACAGCGACGCCGTCAAGCAGCCGCCAATTATAGGGAGGCGATAAGCCGCCGAGCAGCGGCATTGCGAATTCGGTCCATATCGTGCCCGGCGCGGACGCCATGCGTTCGCCCAGCCCGTCCATGTCGTGAGCTGTCCAGTCGACGGCGAGAATCTCCTGCTGCGGGCCAAGTCGGGCCGTCAGACCTGCCAGGTGGCGCACAAGGGCAAGCCGCGCGTGGTTGTCTTCCGCGATTTCCGGCTCTGGGATATCTTCCGCCACCCAGGTCGAGACATTGATGATCGTCCCCGCCTTGCCAGGAGTGACCTCGGCCCAGGCGGAGATTTGCTCGACTGAATCCTGCGCCCGGATAGCGCGCGACACGCGCCGACCGGTCGCCCGGGCCTTGCGCACGAGTTCGAGCAAAGCTGGTGTGACAATGGCACCCGGGAGCTCTCCGCCCGCGCGCAGGTGGAAGCTCGCCAACGGCTCTTCCGCCTCGATCAGCCGGTCGTCCGCATCGGTGCGAGCGCGGGCTATCATGACGGGCGCGTCGGCCATCAGCCGACCTGCGCCATCAGCGTAGAAAGTTCGGACTGATCCAGCATCGCTGCGGCTTGCGCGGATTGCAACGCATCGAAGCCGTCGGGCAGCAGGAGGTCGGGATGCAAATAGAGGAACTGGTCCTCGACCGCCGATTGGTTCAGCCCCGCCGCGCGCATCGTCAGCGCGAGCCGAGCGCACTGGTTTTCGCCCATGGAGAGGATGACGGTCTCGCGCGACTGCCCGCTCGCCATGCTCAAAGCCGTCACGAACAGCGATACGCCCGCATGGTCGATCGCAAGCGCGCGGCGCGCGTCCTTCCCCATGGCCGACACCAGCATTGCGAGCCGTGCGATCCGCCGCGCGTCGGGATCGTAGTGATCTCGCAGCGCCGAAATCGCGCACTGCTTGGCGGCATCGTCCGTTTCCACGGTGCGTGAGAATGAGTCGAGCACAAATTCAAACAGTTCTTGTGGCAACTCCTCCAGCGGTATCGCCATGCGCTGCTGCTGCTGGACGAACCGCGCCTGCGCGGAAAGAGTTTGCATCGCGGCTGTTGCGGTCGCTTCGTCGCGAGAGGCTACAGTTTCCTGCCAAAGCGGCGAGAGCACGCCGTCAATTCCGCTGCGCTCGCTCAAGCGCTCGATCAACTGTGTCTCGATCGTGAGGGCGTGCGCGTGGCCGACGAGATCTGCGTTCCCGAGCAGCGCGGCCACCAGATCCTGCATCTCCGTTTCAAAGGCCTCGATGCCTCCTGCGCCTTCGACTTCGGCAAATTGGCGAAGAACCTGACGGGCAAGGTCAAGCATCATGCCGCGCACCTTCGCAACGATTGCATCGCTGAACAGCGTGCGGTCGTCATTCGCCAACAAATGGCGCAGGATCGGCCGAACCGTGGCGATCACGAGGTCGCCCTGCGCAAGCTCGCTGCGCATGCTTGCCTCGACGGACTGCGCAGACACGGATTGCGCCGAGACAGGGGCTTCGGAAGAAGTGCTCATGCGTGCGGCATAATCCGGTAGCGTTAATTCCGCGTTAGCCGCGTTTCGGCGCTCTCGGAATAAGTACGGCCAACAGGATTGCCGAGGCGACGAGCACGAGGGCCAGTTCAGGCATCGCGATGGCGCTCAGGATGGCGATAGCTGCGGCGACCAGCCCCCGGTCGCCAACTGCGTCGAGGAGATGGTCTGCATACATGCGGTCGAGCACGATCAGCCCCGCTACCAGCGCAAACGGCGGAAATGCCGCGCGGAACCACAGGCCGTCTATCGCGGCCACGCCTGCAAATAATAGTCCTGCGTCGATGGCATGCCGCAGCCACGGCAAACGCCGTATCGCACCGAACGGGGCGATGGCCAGACGGCGCAGACCAAGAGCGCATTCAAGCACCGGTACGCCGAGCGCTATCAGGGCGAAACCAAGCACCGGCTTTTCGAGCCATGCCGACGCTACCCCGCCAAGCAGCAGGATGGCAAAGCTCGTCAAAGCCAGCGGCAGTGTCCATGCCCGTTCGAGTAATGCGTGCGCACCCTTCAACAGCACCAATCGCGCCAGCCAGCGGGAGGGCGCGAAAGCTTTCGCATCACCGACATGCTCGCGCAGCCAGCCTTGCTCGCGAGCGCCTGCTGATTCGGCGGATGTCAAGACAGTCCAGCGCCCGGCATCAAGGATGGCATCGTCGAGGCGCGCTTCGGGCAAGCGGTGTTGCAAAGCTATGCGAAGCAGGGCCGCATGCGGCGCGACATCCTCTGGCAAGGCTGCCAGTCTGCCAAGCCAGCTTCCCGGCATGGTCAGCACCCCGCCCCATGCGCGGTCGAGGTCGATCCGTTCCAGTCCCGCAGACGTACCCGGCCCTGAGGATACGACCAGCGCGCGGTCGCCCTCCGCCGCGATCAGGTCGAGCGCCTCGCGCGCCTCCGGCAACAGGCCCGGCTGCACGACCAGCATGCTGTCGCCGCTGCCGATGATCCCCGGCAAAGCGTGAGCATTGCTGACCGTCTGGAAGCGCATGCCCAGCCTTTCGGCCATGTGACGAAGCGCGATGGCCTGCTCTCCCGCCCCGCCACCATGCAGGACCGCCATCTCGCATCCGGCTTCCTTGGCGAAAAGTAGCTGGCGCTGCGCCAGCGACTTGCCCGCAATCTTAGGTTGGGGCGAATCACCGGGAGAGGGAAGGGAAAGGAGAACGGCGCGCACCAAGCGGCTCCGATACATCGACAGCGGGAAGTGCGCAGCCTACGTCCAGGCCATGGCCGCGCCAAGCATGTTTTAAATTCTAGCGGACAACGGAGTAAGACGGGGTTCCCCGTGGTTGCCGCTGTGATACTATTTGCGCGATGATGACACGGCACCGTAGCCTCCTTTCTGCCGGTGAGCAGAACGAATCCGAAATCGAACCCGCCTTCGGGCGGGAGGATGAGGAGTTCGTCGATCAAGCTGTCGCCGAAGACGCGGTGGAAGAAGAATACTGGGAAGAAGAGGAGGCCTCTGCCGCGCCGCGCGGCACGTGGATTGTCCCGACAATCGCCATTCTCGCCATCCTCGGTTGGACGGGTTTCTTCGCGTGGGTCCATCAGTCCGAAATCCTCGCGGGTGCGTCGCCCGAACGCTGGACGCAGTGGATCGCCACCTGGTCCATGCCCGTACTGCTCGTCATCGGCCTGTGGCTGCTTGCCATGCGCAACAGCCGGCGGGAGGCAAACCGGTTCACCGATGCGGCGCGCGCGCTGGGCAAGGAAAGCGCCGATCTCGAAGCGCGGCTGCTCGTCGTCAATCGCGAACTCAGTCTCGCGCGCGACTTTATCGCCTCGCAGGCGCTCGATCTGGAATCCCTAGGCCGGGTCGCAACCGAACGGCTGAACGAGAGTGCGGGACATCTCGAAGCCCTTATTCGCGACAATTCCGATCAGGTCGAAACAATCGGGACCGTCAGCGCCAATGCCGTCGCCAATATGGAAAACCTGCGCGACCAGATTCCCGTTCTCTCCACCGCGGCGCGCGACATGAGCAACCAGATCGGCGGCGCTGGCACGACGGCGCATGCGCAGATCGAGGCGCTGGTGGCAGGCTTCGACAGGCTCAACCAGTTCGGCGAAGCGGGCGAGCGGCATGTGGACAGCGTGCGCGAGAAAGTCACCGCCACTCTTGAGGCGTTCGACATGCAGGTCGCGGCGCTCGGCGAAGTGACGCAGACACGCTTCGACAAACTGCGCGAGATCAGCGAGAGCTTCCGGACGGACATGGTCGAATCGGAAGACGCGGCGCTTGCTTCGATCCGCACGCGCGCTGACGAGCTCGTCGGCGTCATCGAGACGCGCCATGCGGAGCAAAGGGCGGCGGAGGGTGCTGCGCTCGCCTCGCTCCAGCAAAGGCTTGCCGAGATATCCTCGCATGGCGAAGCACTGCTAGGCTCGCTGGACGAAGGGCGGGAAACGGCTGCGGCATCTTGGCGAGAGGCTGTCGATGCGCTCGAACTTCGCATGCAGGGGGCGGTCGCGAAAGTGTCCGAAGTGGACGAGGCGGCGATGGCGAGCGCGCGCCACCGCCTTGCCGAACTGGCGGCAGAGGCCGGGCGTACGGACGAGCGGATTGCAGCGAGTATGGCCGCATTCGATACGGAAATGGCGCGCCGCCGCGAGGAGGCGAGCGAACGGCATGGCGCCGATCTGGCCGAACTGGAGAACAGCTTCGCGCTGTTTGACGAGCGTATTGCCGGGAAGCGCGAAGCATATCTGGCCGTTACGTCCGACCTCACGGAGCGCAGCGATGCTCTTGCCGCGCGATTGGGCGAAACAGCCGAAAGGTTGGAAACGCTCTCGCTGCAGGGCGCGCGGACCGATAGCGATCTCGGAGACGCGGCAGAAACGCTGGCGGGCAAGCTCGCGACAAGCCGCGCGATGATCGATGAGAACGCCACGCGAATCGCAAAGCTGACGGATGATGGCGTGCGCCTCCTCGAAATCATCCGCTCGGGTGCGGACCATTCACAAGGCGCGCTTGGCGATGCCATCGGCCAGGCCGAGGCGCGACTGTCCGGTTTCGGCGAAGAGGCCGCGCGTCTCGCGGCGCTTGTCGGCGAAGCTGAAGCCAGCGGAGAGCGGCTCTCGGCGCATGTCGGGGAAGCGGGACAGTCGGGCGAGCGGACGCTCGATCAACTCAAGCTCCTCGAAGAGCGCGTCGCTGCCATATCGACCGAAAGCGAGCGGCTTGCCGAGCGTACCGGGAACGAGCTGCGCGAGGCGTTGCAAGCCATGACCGGATCGACCGACGAAGCCCTTGCCAATCTGCGCGGTGCGCAGGCGGAGATTGTCAACGAGATCGCCGGGTCGGTCGCCGCCGCCACCCACGACAAGGTCGTTGAAGCAATCCGCGTGGATGCTGCCGCAAGCATCGCGGAGCTGGAGGAAGCGGTCGCCCTCTCCGCCGAACGCGGACGCGAAACGACTGCAGAACTGCGTGAGCAGTTGGCACAGGTGACAGCGCTGGCCGACAATCTCGAGCAGCGCGTCGCCCATGCCCGCGAGATGGCCGGAGAGCGGGTTGACGGCGATTTCAGCAAGCGCATGGCGCTTATCACCGATGCGCTCAATTCATCGGCCATCGACATCGCCAAGGCATTCGACACCGAAGTGTCCGACACGCAATGGGCGCATTACCTGCGCGGGGACCGCGGCATCTTTACCCGCCGTGCCGTGCGGCTGCTAGACCGGTCCGAAGCGCGCGGCGTGGCCGAGATCTACGAGGAAGACGGCGAGTTCCGCGAAACGGTGAACCGCTTCATCCACGATTTCGAAGCGATGCTGCGCGAAGTGCTTGCCACGCGAGACGGGCACGCGCTGGCGGTCACCCTGCTTTCGAGCGACATGGGCAAGCTTTATGTCGCGCTGGCGCAGGCCATCGAGCGACTGCGGAACTAGTCGCCAGCGGTCTCGTAGCCGGGCGGCGTACCGAACAGGTTGATGTCTTCCACCGTCACCCAGCCATACATGTAATTGGCAACGTAAAGCGCGCAGAGCACCGCCGCCATCACGGTGGCGCGCTTTGCGATAAGCCATGGCCGGAAATTGACCGGCGCGCTGTCCGCTTGTCCCGGCACCTTCGCTACGCCCACCTCGTCCGCAGTGCGCACGCCGAAGGGCAGAAGCAGGAACGCGCTCATCACCCAGAACAAGGCGTAAATCGCGATTATGGAAGTCAGCTTCATCGGGCCTGCCCGTCAGCCGCCAGCGAAGATTACGCGCGTCTGCGGCTTCTTGCCTGACCAGCGCTGCGCCGCTCTCCGCGCCGCCAGTCGCGCGGCTTCGTGGATCGCTTCGGGATCGTCGCGCCGCCCTTTACGCAGGCGCGTGAGCGAATTGACGATATCGACCTTCGCCTCTGCGACGAAGGCATCGTAATCCTCGTCCAGCGGCAAGCCGACACCTTCGATCTGCACCCCGCCCTCGCCATCGAGGATGACGATCAGCACGCCATCGCGCGACAGGCGGCGGCGCATGGTGATCGCTTGGCCATCGGCGGGGACAATCAGGTCGCCGTCTAGCACGAGACGACCGGTAAAGACTTCGCCCAGCTTTTCCGGCGCACCGGGCGCGAGGCGGACGATCTGTCCGTTCTTCTGCACCACATTATGCGCAATCCCGCTCGCTGCGCCTAGCCGCGCCTGTTCCTGCATATGGCGCATCTCGCCGTGCACGGGCACGAGGATATCGGGCCGCAGCCAGCCATACAGCGCCTCGAGTTCAGGTCGCCCGGGATGGCCGGAGACGTGGATTTCGCTTTGCCGGTCGGTCACCATCTGGATGCCGCGCTCAGCGAGCATGTTCTGCACGCGCCCGATGCTGAGCTCGTTGCCCGGTATCTGGCGGCTTGAGAACAGCACGACGTCACCTCTTTCGAGCGAAAGCGGATGGTTGTTTTCAGCGATCCGGCTGAGCGCCGCGCGCGGCTCGCCCTGCCCGCCTGTGGCAAGGATCAGCAATTCGCCGCGCGGCACATCGCCCGCCCCGTCAAAATCGACCGTTTGCGGAAAATCGCTCAAGTAGCCGTTCGCCTGCGCCACCGCGATGATCCGGTCAAGCGAGCGCCCGGCGACGCATAAGGTCCGCCCCGTTTCCTTTGCGACGTCACCCAGCGTCTGCAACCGCGCGACATTGGACGCGAAAGTGGTGACCAGCACGCGCTTGCCCGCATGGCGCTGCACTTCTTCCAGCAGCCCGCGATAAACCGCCCCCTCACTGCCTGAAGGCACAGGGTTGAAGACGTTGGTCGAGTCGCAGACCAAAGCGAGCACGCCCTCGTCGCCGATCTCGGCCAGCTCTTCCTCGGTAGCCGGCTCACCAACGATGGGCTCTTCGTCCAGCTTCCAGTCGCCGGTATGGAAAATGCGCCCGTGCGGCGTGTCGATCAGCAGCGCGTTGCCCTCGGCGATCGAATGGGCAAGCGGGATATAGGTGATGTTAAAGGGGCCGATATCGAAGCTGCCGTGGTCTTCCTGGATCACGTTCAGTTCGACTGCGTCGGTCAGCCTTGCCTCGTCCAGCTTGCGCCGGATCAGGTCTGCCGTGAAGGGCGTCGCATAGAGCGGCACACCGAGATCGGCGGCGAAATAGGGGATTGCGCCGATATGGTCCTCATGCCCATGCGTGAGCACGATCCCGAGCAGGTCACGGCGCCGCTCCTCGATGAATTCGGGATCAGCGAACATCAGCTCGGTACCCGGATATTCGTTGCTGCCGAAACTCATGCCGAGGTCGACCATCAGCCAGTTGCCCTGACAGCCATAGAGATTGACGTTCATGCCGATCTCCCCGCTGCCGCCGAGCGCGAGGAAGAGCAGCTCGTCTTCCGGTTGGTAATTCTTTTTCATGAAACTCCTGACCGTTCCTGCACCCTCCCGGCCAGGATCTGCAGGCCGCGAATGGTGAGATCGGCGTCTACGCGATCGAAAATGTCGGTCTTCTTATCGAACAATATGGCGAGCCCGCCCGTCGCTACAACCGTCACAGGCCGGCCGATTTCGGCCTTCATGCGCTCGATCAAGCCCTCCATCATCGCGACATAGCCCCAGAACACGCCGATCAGCATCTGGTCCTCTGTGTTGCGGCCGATGACGCTGCCGTTGTCGGGCGCGCGGATGGCGATGCGCGGCAGCTTGGCCGTCTTGCCGACGAGCGCGTCGAGCGAGAGATTGATTCCGGGCGCGATGATCCCGCCCTTGTAAGTGCCGGTGTAATCGACTGTCTCGAATTTGGTCGCGGTGCCGAAATCGACGACGATCATATCGCCGCCGACCAACTCGTGCGCGGCGATGCAGTTGAGCGCCCGATCCGCGCCCAGCGTGTGCGGCTGCTCGACGTCGATACCGAAATCCCACGCCGCCGCTCCCAGCCCGGCGAACAGAGGTTCGATGCCGAAATATTTCTGCGCCAGCACGGTGAGGTTGTGATCCGCGCGCGGTACAACGCTGGAATAGATGATGCGTGTTATGTCGCTGCGCCGGAGGCCATCCATCGCGAGAAGCTGCGTCAGCCAGGTCGCGTATTCGTCGCCCGTGCGGCGCGGATCGGTAGCGATGCGCCAGCGCGCGCGGATATCCGTACCCTGAAACAGGGCAAAGACGACATTGGTGTTCCCGACATCCACGGCGAGCAGCATCGGTTCAATCCTCCAGCATCACGTCGCCCGCGTGAATGGCACGGACGCTGCCATCGGGCAAACGCAGGCGCAGGCTGCCATCCTCGCCGAGCGCCTCGAAGGTGCCTGCAAGAGGTCCGCCTTCGCCGGTATGGACGGTGATGCGCGTGCCGGGCGGGTGCGCGGCCTTGCGCCAGCGGGCGAGGATCGGGCCGGTGCCATATTGCCGCCAGCGCGCGAGATCGGTGGCGAAGGCAGCGGCGAGGTCGCGGGCGAATACATCGCGCTCGACAGCGACAAGTGCGGCGGTCTTGCGGCCCTCGATATGCGGCGCTTGGGCGAGGTTTACCCCGACGCCAGCGACGACATGCTCGCCCTCGCGCTCCAGCAACAGACCCGCGACTTTAGCGCCCGACAGCATGACGTCATTCGGCCATTTGAGCGACAGCGGCGTCAGACCGTCGAGCGCCCTCGCCAGCACATCGTAGACGGACAGCGACAGCACGAGGCTGAGCGATGCAGGTGGCGGATCGTGCGGGCCGAGTTTGACCACCGTCGAACCCATGAAGTTGCCCGGCGCATCGAGCCAGCTGCGTCCCTGCCTGCCCCGCCCCGCGCTCTGCCGGTCCGCGATGAACCAGTGGCCTTCCGCAAAAGGCTCGCCAGCTTTCAGGCGCGCGAGCAGATCGGCATTCGTGCTGCCTGTTTCGGTGACGAATTCGAGCAATCGCGCCGCGTCAGGCGAGGAGCATCAGCGATGCCGCCGCCGCGTCTGCAAGCTCGCCCAGCCACGGCGTGAGCAAATAGCCGAGCGGCGAGATAATCACAGCACAGATCGCCAGCAGCGCCCAGTGCGCGGTGTCGCCCTCGCCCCTAATCGTGTCCGCAGGCGCATCAAAGAACATGATCTTGACGATCTTGATATAATAGAACGCGCCGATCACGCTTGCGGCAATACCGATCGCGGCAAGTGCGAGAAGGTCCGCCTCGACGGCGGCCTGGAACACCACGAACTTGCCCCAGAAACCCCAGAGCGGCGGGATACCGGCAAGGCTGAACATCAGCGCCAGTAGTGACCATGCGAGCAATGGCCGTGTCGTCGAGAGACCGGCCAGGTCCGAAATCCCTTCGAGCTGCCGCCCCTCGGCATCGCGCATCAGCAGCACGGCGACGAAGCTGCCCACCGTCATCACGGTGTAGATTGCGAGATAGACGAGCAGCGCGCTCGCGCCCGTCGCCGTCCCGGCGGCAAGGCCAATCAGGATGAAGCCGACATTGTTGATCGAGGAATAGGCAAGCAGCCTTTTGATGTTCTCCTGACCAATTGCGCCCAGCGCGCCGATCACGACGGAGAGCAGCGCCGCCGCGATGACGACCTGCCGCCACGCATCGACCTGCGTGCCGAACGCATCCATGCTCACCCGGGTCAGGAGCGCGACGGCCGCAACCTTGGGCGCGCTGGCGAAGAACATCGTCACCGGCGTCGGCGCGCCGGTATAGACGTCGGGCGTCCACATATGGAAAGGCGCGGCACTGATCTTGAAAGCGAGGCCCGACAGGATGAATATGAGGCCGAACAGCATGCCGGTGTTGAGCCCGCCTGCCGTCACAGCAGCGATGCCTGCAAAATTGGTCGTGCCGGTGAAGCCGTAGGTCAGGCTCATGCCGAACAGCAGGATGCCGCTCGCCAGCGCACCGAGCACGAAATATTTCAGACCCGCCTCTGCCGAGCGGTCGTCGTCGCGCAGCATCGCGGCGAGCACATAGGCTGAAAGCGAATTGAGCTCGAGCCCGATATAAAGCGTCAACAGGTCGTTGGCTGACACCATGATGCTCATGCCGAGGGCGGCGAACAGGACGAGGACCGGAAATTCCGCCCGTATCGCACCGATCTTTCCGAAGAACCGCGGCGCGACGACAAGCGTGGCACCGCTGGCGGCGAAGATCATCAGCTTGGCAAAACCGGCAAAGGCATCGGCGCGAAACAGGCCGCCGAAAGCCAGCGTGTCCGGGCCGGCAGCGCCGCGGCAAACGGCGGGCGCGACGAGCGCAAACGCTCCGCCCAGCGCCACGGCGGCGATGATGGAGATCACGCGCGCCGACTTGTCCCCGCCCCACGCGGCGGCGAGCACAAGCAGCAGGCCGGTGGCGGTCAGGACGAGTTCGGGCGCGATCAGCGCGAAGGAGGTCGCAAAGTCCATCAGTGCGCTCCCCCTGCGGCCTGCTCTTCTACGGCGGCGGGTGCGGCTTCGCTGATGGCAAGATGCGCATCGCTGTCAGGCTCGGCGGCGGCGAGGCGCTGGTCGAGCCAGGCGATGTCCTGCCGCATCGGCGCGAGGAAGCTTTCGGGATAGATGCCCATCCACAACACCGCGGCGGCGATGGGGCCAAGCAGCAGATACTCGCGCATCGAAAGGTCCGGCATGGCGGCGGCGTCGGCGTTATTTTGTTCGCCAAAGGCCACGCGGCGATAGAGGTAAAGCATGTAGGCAGCGCCCAGGATGATGCCGGTGGTGCAAACGAAAGCGACCCAGCTGTTGATCTGGTAGATGCCTGCGAGCGCAAGGAACTCGCCCACGAAATTGCTCGTGCCGGGCAGGCCGATGCTCGCCATGGTGAAAAGCAGGAACAGCGTCGCATAGACGGGCATGTTGATGCTGAGGCCGCCATAGCGGGCGATTTCACGCGTATGCAGCCGGTCGTAGATCACGCCGACGCACAGGAACAGCGCGCCCGAAACGAGGCCGTGACCGAGCATCACCATCATCGCTCCTTCGAGGCCCTGCACATTGAAGGCGAACAGGCCCACGGTCACGATCGCCATGTGGGCGACCGAGGAGTAGGCGATGAGTTTCTTCATGTCGTGCTGCACCAGCGCGATGAGGCTGGTGACGACCACCGCCACCATGGAAAGGCCCCAGACGAGCCACACGAATTGCGCGCTGGCATCGGGGAACATTGGCAGGCTGAAGCGGATGAAGCCGTAACCGCCGAGCTTCAGCAGCACGCCCGCAAGGATCACCGAACCGGCGGTCGGCGCCTGCACGTGCGCATCGGGCAGCCAGGTGTGGACCGGCCACATCGGCATCTTCACCGCGAAGCTGGCGAAGAAGGCGAGCCAGAGCCAGGTCTGCGCGCCTGCCGGGAAGTCGTACTCCATCAGGTAGGGGATGAAGGTCGTCCCCGCCTCATTCACCATCCACAGCATGGCGATCAACATCAAGACCGAGCCGAGCAGCGTGTAGAGGAAGAACTTGTAGCTGGCGTAAATCCGGTTGTCCCCGCCCCAGATGCCGATGATGAGATACATCGGGATAAGGCCGGCCTCGAAGAAAATGTAGAACAGGAACAGATCCTGCGCGGCGAACACGCCGATCATCAGCACTTCCATGAACAGGAAGGCGGCCATGTACTCGCCGACGCGGGTGGTGATCGCGTTCCAGCTCGCGCCTATGCAGATCGGCATGAGGAAAACGCTGAGCATGATGAGCATCAGGGCGATGCCGTCTATGCCGAGCGCATAGGCGAAGCCATCGAATAACGCGCGATATTCCTGGAACTGCCACTGCGCGCCGCCGATATCGTAATTCAGCCACAGCACCACGCCGAGCGCGAAATTGGCGAGCGTTGCCACCAGCGCGACGCTGCGCGCGGCTCTGGCGCCGAGGAACAGGCACGCGATGGCACCGACAAGCGGCACCGCCAGCATGACGGAAAGGATCGGGAAGCCGCCCATCAGAACAGCACCCAGGTGACGGCGGCGACGAGGCCGATTAGCATGATGAGGGCGTAACTCGTAAGATAGCCGGACTGGAACCTGCGCGCGAGGCCGCTGCCCTGCTGCACGACCCACGCCGCGCCATCGGGGCCAAAACGGTTGATCGTGCCTTCGTCACCGCGTTTCCAGAAAAACCGGCCGAGCCAGAAGGCGGGCTTGACGAAGAGCAGGTTGTAAAGCTCGTCGAAATACCATTTGTTGAAGACGAAATCGTAGATCGGGCCGAGCTGATCTGCCGTCTGGCGCGGCAGGTCGGTGCGGCGCAGGTAGGCGAGCCACGCGCCGAACAGGCCGAGCAGCATGACAACGAACGCGGTGTATTTCACCCACTTCGGCACCTCGTGCATGGCGTGCATGAGTTCCGGGTTATAGGCGATGGAGCCGTTCCAGAAATCGGCGCTGTCGAGGAACGCGCCGGCGAAAAGCTGGCCCGCGGCGATCGCGCCTAGCGAAAGCACCGTGAGCGGCACCAGCATCGTCCACGGGCTTTCGTGCGGATGGTATCCGCCCGTGCCTTCTCGCTGCTCGCGACCGGGCGCGTGATGCGTCGCATCGTCGCCCGCGTCCTCCTGGCTGGCCGGGTTGTGTTCGTCCGGCGCATCGTGCCCGTGATGGACGGCATGCTGGATGTGCTCGCTCGCGGCCCAGCGGGGCTTGCCCCAGAAGGTGAGGAACATGAGCCGCCAGCTATAGAAGCTCGTCAGCAAAGCGGCGACGGCACCGACCCAGAAGGCTCCTACCCCATTTCCGCCGCTGGCATAGGCTACTTCAAGGATGGCATCCTTCGACCAGAAGCCCGCAAATCCGACATGCAGGTCGTAAATGCCCACGCCCGTGATCGCCAGCGTCCCCATCATCATCGCCCAGAAGGTGAGCGGGATTTCCTTCCGCAGGCCGCCGTAATAGCGCATGTCCTGCTCATGGTGCATGGCGTGGATCACGCTGCCAGCGCCGAGGAACAGCAGTGCCTTGAAAAACGCGTGGGTGAAGAGGTGGAACATCGCCGCGCCGTATGCGCCGACGCCTGCGGCGAAGAACATGTAGCCGAGCTGCGAGCAGGTGGAGTAGGCGATAACGCGCTTGATGTCCCATTGGGTCAGGCCAACGGTCGCAGCAAAAATACAGGTCGCAGCGCCGATGAAGATTACGAAATTTAACGCAATCGGCGCAGCTTCGAACATCGGCGACAGGCGGCAGACCATGAACACCCCCGCCGTCACCATGGTCGCGGCGTGGATGAGCGCGGAGACCGGGGTCGGCCCTTCCATCGCGTCGGGCAGCCAGGTGTGCAGGCCGAGCTGCGCCGACTTGCCCATCGCACCGACGAACAGGAGCAGGCAC
>JBARVT010000253.1:0-5453 GCA_049646405.1 Alteraurantiacibacter sp. | reverse complement strand
TTCCCTCGAGCCGGGTTTCGACATGATTGCGGAAGCTGGAAAGGGTGATGCGGTCGAGCGCCATGGGTCGCGCAATCCCTAGGCCACCGGATGGCAGCAAACCAGTCGCAAAGCGCCATACCAAGAGTTGGTAAAGAATCCCAATTTCAGGTTTGCAACTTCGCTCATCCTGTCCAGTTCATGAACGAGAACCGCAGAATTCTCCCGTTTTTCGTAATTGGCACACCTCCTGCAAAGTGTTGGGCATGGGACGAAACGGTCCCGATTAACCAAGGAAGGGAATAGAAAATGAGCATCACCAACGAATTCGCCGGCAAGGTTTTCGCCGTCCTCGGCGCCTTCGCCCTCACCGCGACGCTGTTCGTCGGCAGCTTCGCCAACCCCAATACCACCACCGTGCTCGGCGTCCTCGCCTGAGCCCGAAACGTTACACAGGAGACAGATACCATGACCAACAATGCTAACCGCGCCTTCGCCATGCTGGGCGCCCTCGCCATGACGGCAACGCTCTTTTTGATGAGCTTCGCCGGCCCCGCCACCACGACTGCGCAGGTGCTGGTGTGAGCGACATGCAGCACTCGAACGGCTCCACCCCGTCGAAATTCTGTCTCGACAAGCGGGACGGCAAGATCGCCGGGGTGTGTTCCGGGATCGCAAATTATACCGGGATCGACGCGCTGATCTGGCGCATGATCTTCGCCGTCGGCGCGATTGCGGGCTTCGGCACTTTCATCGTCGTCTATCTGGCGATCTGGCTGCTGGCCTCCGACTGAGCGGGCCGGCAGCATTGCACCGCGCGCCACAGCCGCTATGGGCAAACGGCGCGCGCCCGTAGCTCATCTGGATAGAGCGCGAGACTTCTAATCTTGAGGCAGCAGGTTCGAGTCCTGCCGGGCGCGCCAGACTTTCCGCTGGGAAAGTCTGGCCGATTTTATTGCGGCCCGTTTATCCGTTTTTCCCGATAAAAATGCTCTTGGCGTTGCAGAATTCCTTGACGCCAAAGCCGCCATGCTCGCGGCCGTAACCCGAATTCTTGACCCCGCCGAACGGCATGGACGGATCGGCGACACCGTAAACGTTCACGAACACCATGCCCGTGTCGAAATGCTTGCTCGCCAATTCGATCGCGCGGTCTTCATTTTTCGAAAGGATGCCGCCGCCAAGACCGTAGCGGCTGTCGTTCGCGAGCCGCATCGCGTCCGCGTCGTTCTTGGCACGGATAACGGAGGCGACGGGACCGAAGAGCTCGTCGTCATAGGCGGGCTGGCCTTTCTGGACATTCGTCAGCACCGTGGCGGGATAGAACGCGCCGTCGCCATCGGGGATTGCACCGCCGCATTCGATCTTCGCGCCGCCGGAAACGGACTTGTCGACCTGCTCCTGCAACGTGTCGCGCAAGTCCGCGCGGGCCATCGGGCCCATGTCGGTGTCCTCTGCGGTCGGATCGCCCAGCTTCACGCCTTCGAAGCGCGCGACGAACTTTTCGAGGAATTCGTCGTAGATCGCGTCGGTCACGATGAAGCGCTTGCCGTTGATGCAGGTCTGCCCGTTATTGTAGAGCCGTGCCTGCGCGCAGACCTCCGCCGCGACATCGAGGTCGGCATCTTCGAGTACGAGATACGCGTCGTTGGAACCAAGTTCGAGCACGGTGGGCTTGAGCAGCTTGCCCGCTTTTTCGGCGACATGCTTGCCTGCCTTGTCGGAGCCGGTGAGCGTCACCCCGCGTACCTTGTCATGCGCGATGATCTCGTCCGAAGTATCGTGGCTGATGACGAGGACGGTAAAGAGGTTTTCCGGCAGGCCGCCCTTCTCGAAAATCTCGGCGAGCTTCAGTCCGCTGCCAGTGCAGTTTGCGGCGTGTTTCAACAGCACGCCATTGCCCGCCATCAGGTTGGCGATCGCATAGCGCACCACCTGGTAAGCGGGAAAATTCCACGGCTGGATGCCATAAACGACACCAATAGGCGAATAGGTGACGATGCCGCGCCCGGCATTGCTGGGGTTGCGCTGGTCGTCCTTCAGTTCATCGGGCCCGGTCTTCGCGGTGTAATCGCATATGCCCGCGCACAGCTCCACCTCGTCGCGGCTATCCTTGATCAGCTTGCCGACCTCCTCGGTCATCAGCTGAGCGAGTTCTTCCTTATGGTCGCGCAGCGCCTGGCCGATGCCCTTCAGGATCTCGGCGCGCTCCTCGTGGCTCGTCAGTTTCCAGTCGAGAAACGCCTCGTGGCAGGCATCGACCTTTGCCTTGGCATCCCCAGCGCCGATTTCGTCGTAAGATGCGATGTCCTTGCCGGTGGCCGGATTGACAGTGGTGATCGTGCCCATGGTAGCGCCTTTGTTCGGTCGTGAATTGAAATGCTTCAGTCACTTTACGAACAAGGCGGCTGCTGGGTCCGCACAAATCGGGGGCGTGCGGTGTCGAGATGTTTTACAGCGACGGGCAGCATTAAGATTGCGTAAACCATCGTGGAGCGCGCAAATGCCGGGTACGCGCAAACTGGCACGCGGTGTGCAATGTATCCGGCGTACCCAAGGTCTTCGTCAGAGGCGGGGCCGCTCCTACGGTCCCCAACCAGGTCTCCTGGCCCCGCCTCCCCGAAGCCCTTTCCCGAAAATCTCAGGAATTGTCCGCCAGGCCGTGCTTCTTGATGCAGTGGCGCAGTTGGTCGTAGCTAAGGCCGAGCGCCTTGGCGGTCTGTCGCTGGTTCCATCGGTTGGCGCCCAGCGCGTGCTCCACGATGGCGCGTTCATGCGCCTCGACCGCGCCGCGCAGGTCGTCGACCTTGTCGACGCGCGGCGTGGCATGCGGTGTCGCATGTGCCGAACTGTCGCCATTTGCAGCGAGCGCGGATGACGGGGCAGGCGTGACGAGCGGTTTCCACGGGCTTTCGAACGGGTCGAACGCCACTTCGCCGATGGGGCTTTCCCAGCTGTCCCAGCGATACACCGCGCGCTCCACCACATTGCGCAATTCGCGTACATTGCCCGGCCAGGGGTGCTGCTCCATCGCCTCCCCTACATGATTGGCAAAGCCCGGCCATTCTTCCCAGCCCAACTCCGCCGCCATGCGCCGTCCGAAGTAATCGGCCAGCACCGGGATGTCTCCCTCGCGCACGCGAAGCGGGGGGAGGGTGATGACCTCGAAAGTCAACCGGTCGAGCAGGTCGGCGCGGAAATCGTTTCGCTCTGCCTTGGCCTGCAGATCCTCGTTCGTGGCGGCAACGATGCGCACGTCGACGCGGGTCGGGCGGCTTGCGCCGATGCGGGTGACCTCGCCGTATTCGACCGCGCGCAGCAGCCGTTCCTGCGCGCCCATGGACAGCGTGCCCAGTTCGTCGAGAAACAGCGTGCCTCCGTCGGCTTCTTCGAAACGTCCCGCGCGCGCTTTGGTAGCCCCGGTGAAGGCCCCCTGTTCGTGGCCGAACAGTTCGGCCTCGATCAGCGTTTCGGGAAGTGCGGCGCAGTTCATGACGACGAGCGGCTCTTCCCAGCGATCGGACAGGCGGTGAAGGCGTTCGGCGATCAGTTCCTTGCCCGTTCCGCGCTCCCCGACGACAAGGACCGGGCGCGCCATCGGCGCGGCGCGGCTCGCGCGTTCCACCGCGTCGAGAAATGCGCCGGACTGGCCGATAAACTGGGCTTTCTGCTCCATGCCCCGAGATATAGTGATTTTTCCCACATCTTGGCAATAGCCACCTTGTTGGCAAGGCAATGATGGCTAGGAAATGGCAGAATTCCGCCAATCCCACAATTTGGCACACCCGTTGCAGAGCATGGGGCATACAAGGTTCCAGGAGGTTTCATCATGTTCCAGTCCGGCTTTTTCTCCAGCAAAGTAGGCCACGCCGCGCTGGTCAGCATTGCCGCGATGCTGGCATTCGTCGTATTCACCCAGCTGCAGCACGATGCCGTGGAAGCGCGCGCCGCGCTGTCCGTCACTCCAATGGTGGAACTGGCGTGAGCGACGAAAACACCAACCCCCTCGCCCCGCTGGGCCAGGGCCTGAAGCGCGCAAGCACGCGTCTCGACCAAGAGATCGAGCGCCTGCGTACCAGCCCGACCCCAACGGGGCGCGCCGCATATTCCGGAGGCAACTGGATGGGCATTTTTTCGCGTACCCGCGATATCATCGCGGCCAATTTTAACGAACTGCTCGACCAGGCGGACGACCCGTCGAAGATGATCCGCATGATCATCCTCGAAATGGAGGAAACGCTGGTCGAAGTCCGCGCCAGTGCCGCGCGCACCATTGCAGACCAGAAAGAAATGCACCGCCACACGCAGAAGCTGGACCGGTTGCAGGCCGACTGGGCGGATAAGGCGCAACTTGCGCTTAGCAAGGATCGCGAGGACCTCGCCCGCGCGGCGCTGCTGGAAAAGCGCAAGGCGACCGACATGATCGAGCAACTGCGCGAGGAGATCGCCGTGCTTGACGATGCGCTGCGCGCTTACGAACAGGATATCGCCAAGCTGCAGCACCGCCTGCGCGAAGCCCGCAGCCGCCAGAGCCAGATCGCCGCCCGGCTGGAAAGCGCGGAGAACCGCGTCAAGCTGCGCAGTCTGATGACGAACGAGCGGGTGGACGAGGCGCTGACCCGTTTCGACCAGCTCGAACGCCGCGTCGATTATGCCGAGGGCCGCGCCGATGCGCTGCAGATTTCGAACGGCAGCAGCGGCAACTCGCTGGCCGACGAATTCGCCGCGCTCGAAGGCGGCGACAAGGTCGACGAAGAACTCGAGGAAATGAAGCGCGCGCTCGGCAAGAGCAGCGACGCCAAGGATGAAGGGAAATAGTCATGGACGGGGTACTCGCCATTATCTGCATCTTCATCGGCCTGCCGTGGCTGATCTTCCACTACGTTACCAAGTGGAAGACCGCCGCCACCATCACCACCGATGACGAGGCGTTGCTGGAAGATCTTTACAGCCTCGCCAAGCGGCTCGACGAGCGCATGGAGACGGTCGAGCGACTGGTCGCCATCGACAATCCCGATTTCGAGGGCCGCCGCCTCGTCGACGGCCGAAAGGACAAAGACACCTCGCTGCGCGAACTCGAAACACTGCTCGCCGAGAAGAAGGAAGCACGCCAATGAATACGCCCCGCACCACTCTCTATCGCGACAAGCAGAATGCGAAGCTGATGGGCGTGTGCGCCGGCATCGCGGACTATACGGGCATCAATGCAATCTGGGTGCGGCTCGCCGCAATCCTCGTGACCATGCCGATGATGGGGCTCAACATCCCGATCTACCTGATCATGGGCCTGCTGCTGAACAAGAAGCCCGCCTATCTCTACAGCGCCGACCCCAAGGAAACGCAATATTGGCAGCGCGTGCGCCAGAACCCGAAGCGCACCGCGCGCGAGATCCGCAGCCAGATGCGCGACGTGGATCGCCGGCTGGCCGAGGTGGAAAGCTATTACGTCAACAGCAACACAGCGCTCAGCAGCC
>JBARVT010000252.1:0-2258 GCA_049646405.1 Alteraurantiacibacter sp. | reverse complement strand
CTCCCGGGCCTGCGTCGCTCTCGTCCGGGTCCGCCCCGCCCTGCGCCGCGACGAGCGCCGCGCGCAGCATTGCCATCTGCTTGGCGCGGGTGCCGGGGGAACCGTCGCTCGTCAGCGCCCAGCTGCCGAGATTGGCGGCGATCATCGTGCCGTCCTCCACCAGCGCGGCCTCCACCGTGTTGCCGCGCGTCTTCACCACCATGGTCTGCCCCGATACGAGCGCGCCGGGGCCGTGGCCTGTGTGCACCGTGGTGACGCCCAGCTCGCGAACCCATTGCACGAGCCGGTCGTGCGGATTGTACGCGTCGATCGCGCGCAGATGCGGCTGGACGGGGGCACTGTCGTCGAGCTGGTCCTGGTCGTCCGGCTGGTTGAGATAGCCGGTGAGACCGACGGTGGCGTGCGCGTCGACGAGGCCGGGGGTGACGATGGGCGCGAAGAGCACCTCCATGCCTTGCGGGATGGCGGTGGAGGCGGCGGGGCCGACCGCGGTGATCCGCCCGTCCTCGATCACCACGACCCCGTCGGCGATGACGCCTTGCGGGCCCATCGTCCACACCTGCTCCCCGCGCACGGCGACATCCTGCGCAAAGGCAGCGGCGGGCAGCAGCGCGGCGGCGGCTGCGATTGTGGCGAGCGGTATCTTGGGCAGTCTCATCGGTGGTCTCCCAGCATCCGCGCCTCGCGTTCGAGCACATTGGTGTTAATCGTCGGATTGCCCGCGCCCTCCCCGCCGGTGGCCATCAGGAGATCGTCCGGGTCGGCGCGGTCGAACAGCAGTTCGCCCATCACCCATGTCTGGTGCAAGTCGGTATAAACCGACAGCGGATCGCCATCGAGCAGGAGGAAATCGGCGTATTTGCCGGGCGCCAGGCTGCCGACCATCCCGTCCAGCCCCAGCTGGGTGGCGCCGTTGATGGTCATCGCCCGCAGCGCGCCCTCCCGGCTCATGCCCCCGCGCACCGCGATGCCCGCCTGCCGGAACATCAGGCGGCTTTCGACGATGGGATCGTCCGAATGCAGCGAGAGGAACACGCCTGCGCGTTCGAGCTCACCGGCGGTTCCGATGCTGGCGCTCATCGCTTCCAGCTTGCCGCCCGGGCTGTCGACCAGGATGGCGGAGACCGGCACGCCTTCCGCCGCGATCTCGCGCGCGACCTGCCCGCTCTCGATGCCGTGCTGGATCAGCATGTCGAAGCCGAATTCGCGACGCAGGCGCAGCGCGGTCATGATGTCGTCGGTGCGGTGCGTGTGGAAATGGACAAGGCGCTCGCCGTCGAGGATCTCGCACATCGCCTCCATCCCGATATCGCGCGGGGATCGCTCGCCGTCGCAATAGGCCTTCGCGGCGACGAAATGCGCGCGCACCATCGCGGCGCTGCGGGCGCGGGTGGAGGGAAAGGCGGGATTGTCGCGAATGGGATTGGTCCCGTTCGCCATCTTCATCCCGCCGCGCACATCGCCATCGTCGTCGAGAAAAGCGAGATCCTCGATCCGGTTGCCCTCGACAAGGTGCATGTAGAAGGTCTGCCCGCTCATCAGCCAGCCGGAACCGGGCATGATGTTCGCGGAAGTGACGCCGCCAGCGCGGGCGCGGGCAATGGAAGCATCGCGGATGTTGATACTGTCGAGCGCGCGCACATCGGGCTGGATCGCGGCAGAACTGTCCGCACCCGACACCTCCCCGATATGCGAATGCGTGTCGACAATGCCGGGCATGATGATCATGCCGCGCGCATCGCGCCGCTCGGCATCGGCGGGAATTGCCATGGACGCATCGCCGACCGCGACGATCTCGCCCCGATGCACGACAAGCGTACCGCCCTCGATCGTGCCCAGTCCGCTGTCGCCCGCCATCGTGTGAATTGTCGCGCCGGTAAAGGCGATCGGCCGCTCCTGCGCGGCGGCAGGCATCGCGGCCAGCGCCACACCGGCAGCGAGCGCTGCCAAGGTCATTCGCATGGGAAGTTCCCTCTCCTGTTCGGCGGGGAGATTACCGACTGGCGGGCGCTATGCAAGCGTCCTGAATGTCACCGACCAGCGTGTCTCATCCAGCGGCGTGATGGAGTGTTCCCAGCCGTGGCGTGCCTCGCCCGACAGGCGGTAGAAGGCGCGTGGGATCAGTGGCACATGCCGCCTTTCGAAACCGCTGTCCGTCCGCCGCCGGAAGCGCATCGTAGCAGGTGCGCCGAGCGATAGGCCAAGCACGTCGCCGTAATGCGGGCGGTCGCGGTGCCAGCCTATGCCTGCGCCCGGAT
>JBARVT010000251.1:0-2760 GCA_049646405.1 Alteraurantiacibacter sp. | reverse complement strand
CGACATCAGCGCCGTCAAGCAGGCGAACCGCCGCCACGGGGGCGACGGCGCGCTTTATCTCGTGCTCAAGCGGCGGTGTTAGCCGAGCAGCATCACGTTCATCAGGCGACCGGGAAGGGCGAAGGCGACAATGCCCGGGATCATCAACGCAGTGAGATAGGTGACGACGAGGTGCTTCTTGTGCCCGGCAATATCCCCGCGCCGCGCGGTCGCGACTGTCTTCCACGCCGCATGAAAAGTGATCGGCACGAAGGCGTGAATGAAGCTGAACCCACCCGAAGACTGGATGAAGATCGCGCTCGTTGCGGTGGCCAGCATCAGCAGCAGCCACACCTTGCCGAGTTGCTTGTGCAGAATTGTGCCTTTCTTCGCCAGCAGCAGGTACCCGCCGAGCGGGATGGCCGGCAGGACGGTGGCGACATGGATGATGACCGGCAGCTTTGCATAGTGATGCAGGTTCTCGACCATTCCCAGTGCCACCCGCCCGAACGCCACGGCGACGAAAAAGCACATGGTGAAGCAGGCAAGGCCAACGGCGGTGCGGGCGACGGGGCCGATATCGAAATGCGGCTTGGCGGGGGCGGTGAAAGGCACGGCAAAAGCGGTCATGGCAAGTCTCCGTTTAAGGTCGTGCAACAACCTTGCCACGCGTCTGTTCGCCGGCGACACAAGCTTCGCAGGCGGGCGCGATCCTTCGCGAAAGGCGCGCAAATCCGCCGTTTTGCCACTTTACGAAGCGCGAATGGGCGCTAGTTTCGCCTGCCATGGCAGTTGATGAACCACAGGGAAAAGCGCGAATCGTGCGGCAGGTCGTGGTCGACCTGTCGGTGCTCGCGGCCATCGGCGTGGTCCTCGGCGTGCTGGCACCGCTCGGGACAGGATATATGTCGTTGGCGGGGCGGATCGCCTACTGGGTCGTGCTCGCCATGGCGGGGTACCTGTTCTATAAGCCCATCGGCGCGCTCGTCGTCGGCATGGGGCCGAAGCTGGACCTGCCCGCATGGTTCCTGTGGCCCGCGAGCGTGCTCATCGCGTCTATCCCGATGGCGGTGGTCGTGTGGATCGTGAACGCGGGCGGAGGGCCGGTGCGCATGCCGTCGCTCGAAACGGCGTTGGTGCATTATTTCTTCGTATCTGTCGTCGGCGCGGTCGTCACGATCACTTTCTACCTGCTCCCCGCAACGTCCGACGGATCGCAAGCACCGGAGCCGAACGAAGCGCCTGTCGCCGACACGCCGCAATCCCGCTTTCTCGATCGCCTGCCGCCCGAACTGGGCACCGATCTCGTCGCGCTGGAAATGGAGGATCACTATGTCCGCGCGCATACCGCGCTCGGCAGCGAGCTTGTGCTGCTGCGCATGCGCGATGCTGTGGCGGAACTGGACGGGATCGAGGGCGAGCAGGTCCATCGCAGCTGGTGGGTTGCGCGCGGGGCCGTCGCCGAGGTCAAGCGCGAGGGGCGCAACATCCGTCTGCTGCTCGACACTGGGCTCGAGGCCCCGGTCAGCCGCGCAAATGTCGCTTTGTTGAAAGAGCGTGGCTGGCTCTAGAACCCGATGCAAAAGACCCCCGGACAGCTTGCGCTGCCGGGGGCCTTCCAGCGACCCGAAATAGCTTGGGGGGCAAGCTCTCCGGGTGTTTGTTCTTTAGCCGTGATACTTTGCGCAGCGCAAGTCGAAGCGATCCGCGTCCATCACTTTTTTCCACGCCGTAACAAAGGTTTCGACGAACCTTTGTTCCCCCCCCGTTTCGGCGAAGACTTCAGCAATGGCGCGTAGCTGCGAATTGCTGCCGAAGACGAGGTCCGTGCGCGTTGCGTGCCACTTGTGCGAACTGTCGTCGCGATCGGTCCCGACGAATTCTTCATCTCCCGATTCGTCCACCACAGCCCACTCGGTGTTCATGTCGAGCAGGTTGACGAAGAAATCGTTGCTAAGCGTTCCGGGCCGGTCGGTCAGCACGCCTATCGCATCGCCATGATGAGCGTGGTGGCTCACCGCGCCAAGAGCGCGCATCCCGCCGACCAGCGCAGTCATTTCGGGGATGGACAGGCCGAGCAAATGCGCCCGGTCGACCAGCATGTCTTCGGTCTTCACATTGGCCTTTGTCTTCAAATAGTTGCGGAAGCCGTCGGCGAACGGCTCGAGCGGCTCGAAGCTCTCGGCGTCGGTGTGCTCCTCGGTCGCGTCGCCGCGGCCCGTGGTGACATCGACAGTGACCGAATGGCCGCCATCCTTCGCAGCCTTCTCGATCGCCGCAGCTCCCGCCAGCACGATAGCATCGGCCATCGAGAGCGAACCGCGGATCTCGTCGAGCTTGGCGAGAACCCTTGACAGTTCTTCGGGGTCGTTGACCGCCCAGTCCTTTTGCGGCGCGAGGCGGATCCGAGCACCGTTGGCACCGCCGCGATGATCCGAGTTACGATAGGTCGAAGCCGAAGCCCAAGCCGCCTTAACCAGTTCGGCAACCGACAGGCCGCTATCGAGCACCTTGCTCTTGAACGAAGACACATCGCCGTCCGATGGCGTGGTGCCGGCGGGCGTCGGATCTTGCCAGATCAGGTCTTCCTCCGGCACTTCCGGCCCCATGTAACGGACCTTCGGCCCCATGTCGCGGTGGGTCAACTTGAACCACGCGCGGGCGAAGGCATCGTCGAGCGCGGCCTGGTCGTCCCGGAAACGCTCGGAAATCTTGCGATATTCCGGGTCACGCTTCAGCGCCATGTCCGCCGTCGTCATGATGGTAGGCACCTTCCTGGAC
>JBARVT010000250.1:0-22740 GCA_049646405.1 Alteraurantiacibacter sp. | reverse complement strand
CGCCAAGGGGCTGGAAGACCAGATCGGCCTTCTCAACCCGCTGGGCCGCGGCGGCGAGCCGGAGGAGATCGCCAAGGCCGCCCTCTTCCTAGCTTCCGACGCCGCCAGCTATGTCAACGGGCACCTGACGGTGGTCGACGGGGGGTTGAGCACCTCGCACCCCGTCACACGGCCACCAGGACTGGGCAAGCGTTAGACGCATCGCCGAACGGCTTGTCTGAAAACAGGGTATGCCATATGCCCTTGCCGAACACCTCCAGCCTGTCGCCCGACTACGTCGAGTCGACACGCGACATTTTCGGGAGCCATCATGTCGAAAGTCACCACCCAGCACGACGGCGAAGTGTTCGTTGTCACGCTCGACAATCCGCCCGTCAACGCCTTCAGCACCGAAGTGCGCAATGCCATGGCCATCGCGATCGCGGAGGCGGCGAATACCGAAGCGGTCAAGGCAGTCGTCATCCGCGCGGAGGGGCGCATGTTCTCCGGCGGTGCGGACATCACTGAATTCGGCAAGCCGCTCGTCCATCCGAGCCTGCCCGAACTGATCGACAGCATCGAGAACCTGGCCAAGCCGGTCGTCATCGCGCTGAACGGCACGGCGCTGGGCGGCGGGTGCGAGATTGCGCTGGGCTGCAATTACCGCATCGCTGTGCCGGGCGCGAAGATCGGCCTGCCCGAAGTCAAAATCGGAATCCTGCCCGGCGCGGGGGGCACGCAGCGCCTGCCGCGCGTGGTCGGCGTGGAGGAAGCGCTGCCGATCATCGTCACCGGCAATCCAATCTCGGCCAAGAAGGCCGAGGAAATCGGGCTGGTCGACAGGATCGTGGCACCCGAGAACCTGCGCGAGGAAGCCATCGCCTTTGCGCGCGAAGTGGCAGGGCGCAGCGATCACCCGGTTTCCAGCCAGCGCACCGACAGGATCGACAACCACGATCCGGGCGTGTTCGACGCTTTCCGCGAGAAGCACGGGCGCCGTATCAAGGGCCTCGACGCGCCCGAGAAATGCATCGAGGCGGTGAAGCTCGCCACCGAGCTGCCCTATGACAAGGGCATCGCCAAGGAGCGCGAATTCTTTATGGAACTGGTCATGGGCGACCAGTCGAAGGCGCTCCGCCACGTCTTTTTTGCCGAGCGGCAGGCAGGCAAGGTCGATGGCGTCGGCAAGGACGTACAGCCGCTTCCCATTCGCAAGGTCGGCATAATCGGCGCGGGCACAATGGGCGGCGGAATCGCGATGAATTTCCTTTCCGCCGGATACGATGTCTTTGTCGTGGAACGCGAACAGGACGCGCTCGACCGCGGCGTGGCCATCATCCGCAAGAATTACGACGCAACCGCACGCAAGGGGCGCATGACCGGGGAGCAGGTCGATGCGGCGATGGGCCATCTCACGACCTCGCTCGATTACGAAGACTTCGCGACATGCGACCTGGTGATCGAGGCGGTGTTCGAGCTGATGGAAATCAAGAAGGACGTCTTCGGCAAGCTGGATAAAATCTGCAAGCCGGATGCGATCATGGCGTCCAACACCAGCTATCTTGACGTTAACGAGATCGCCGCCTGCACCAGCCGGCCCGAGCAGGTCGTGGGCCTGCACTTTTTCTCGCCCGCCAACATCATGCGACTGCTGGAAGTGGTGCGCGGCGACAAGACCAGCCCGCAGGTGATGGCGACCGCGATGGATCTCGCCAAGAAAATCGGCAAGGTCGCGGTCGTATCCGGCGTGTGCCACGGCTTTATCGGCAACCGCATGCTCGCCAAGCGGCAGGAACAGGCGAGCGCATTGCTGATGGAAGGCGCGCGGCCCTCGCAGGTGGATAAGGTGCTGACCGAATTCGGCTTCCCGATGGGCCCGTTCCAGATGGCCGATCTTGCCGGCCTCGACATCGGCTGGGACCCGGACAAGACCAGCAGCAAGGACGTGCGCGAGGTGCTGTGCGAACGCGGACGGCGCGGGCAGAAAACCGGGAAGGGCTTTTACGATTACGACGAGAACCGCCAGCGCTCGCCTTCGGACGAGGTCGATGCGGTAATCGCCGATTTCGCCGCGAAGTCCGGCAAGGAGCAGCGCGATATTTCGGACGAGGAAATCCGCGAGCGGCTGCTCTATCCGATGGTCAATGAAGGCGCGCTGATCCTGGAAGAAGGCATCGCCCAGCGTGCGAGCGATATCGATACCGTCTGGGTCAATGGTTATGGCTGGCCGCCCCATACCGGCGGGCCGATGTTCTGGGCCGATACGATCGGTTTGGACACGGTGCTGGCAGGGCTGGAAAAGCACGGGATGGAAGCGAGCCAGCTGCTGCGCGACAAGGCCGCCCAGGGAGAGCGCTTCAATGGCTGAGGTTTCCGGGGCTGACGATCTCGATACCTTCCGCACCGAGACCCGCGCGTGGCTGGAAGCGAATTGCCCGCCGGAAATGCGCCAGCCCATGATGTCCGAAAAGGACGTGTGTTGGGGCGGGCGCATTTTCACCTTCCAGAGCGAAGCGCAGAAGCAATGGCTGGAGGTCATGGGTGAGCGCGGTTGGACCGTGCCCGACTGGCCGAAGGATTACGGCGGCGGCGGGCTTTCGCCTGCCGAAACCAAGGTGCTGCGGCAGGAGATGGCATCGCTGGGCTGCCGCAAGCCGCTCGAGAGTTTCGGCATATCCATGCTCGGCCCGGCGCTGCTGAAATACGGCACGCAGGAGCAGAAGCAGAAGCATCTGCCCAAGATCGCGCGCGGCGAAATCCGCTGGTGTCAGGGTTATAGCGAACCGAACGCCGGGTCCGACCTTGCCAGCCTTGCAACGAGTGCAGAGGACAAGGGCGATCACTTCCTCGTCAATGGGCAAAAAGTTTGGACCAGTTACGCCGACCAGGCCGACTGGATCTTCTGCCTGACGCGCACCGACACGGCGAGCAAGCAGGGCGGCATTACCTTCCTGCTGTTCGACATGGATTCGGAAGGCGTCTCGACCAGGCCGATCCTGCTCATCAGCGGCAATTCGCCCTTCTGCGAAACATTTTTCGACGATGTGAAAGTGCCAAAGGACCAGGTGCTGGGCGAAGTCAACCAAGGCTGGAGCGTCGCCAAGTATCTGCTGGGCCATGAGCGGGAGATGATCTCCGGAATGGGCGGGCGGGCGCAGGGGCCGTCGCTGTCCGACTATGCGCTGGGCAAGATCGGGCGCGACGAGCAGGGACGGCTGGACGACCCGCTGCTGCGTGCGCGCATCGCGCTGTTCGAGGTCCGCAGCCACGCTTTTGCCGCGATGAGCGAGCGGTTCATGGACCGGCTGAAGGCGGGCAAGGTGCATCCGGCGCAGCCGAGCATGATGAAGTATTACGGCACGGAGCTGAACAAGGATCGCCACGAATTGCTGATGGCCGCAGGCGGAAGCGACGCACTGGAATGGGACAGCGAAGGTTCCGGCGGCGGCCCTAATTCAAAAGGTGGGGCGGCGCGCGCATGGCTGCGCACCAAGGCCAATTCCATCGAAGGCGGGACGAGCGAAATCCAGCTCAATATCGTTGCCAAGCGCATCCTCGAACTGCCGGAGGCCTGAGATGCCGCTGTATCTGAGCGACGACCAGAAAATGCTGGCCGACACCGTGCGGCCGTTCATGGCGGAAAAGGCGCCGGTCTCACACCTGAGGGCGCTGCGCGATGCGGACGATCGAGCGGGTTTCTGCCGCGACCTGTGGCGCGAATTCGGCGAAATGGGCTTCACCGGCGTTTTGGTGGACGAGGCCGATGGCGGGCTGGGGCTGGGCCATGTCGAAGCGGGCATCGTGCTGGAGGAAATCGGCCGCAACCTGACACCCTCGGCTTTTCTTGGCACGGCGGTCGGCGCGGTCGAAGCTTTGCGCGGGGCGGATGCGGCCCTGAGCGAGGCGTGGATGCCGGGCATTGTGTCGGGCGAGATCGTCGCTGCGCTGGCGCTGGATGAAGCGGCTCGACATCGGCCGCAGCGCGTGGCCTTGCAGGCCGAGTGCCACGGCAACGGCTTCCGCCTGTCAGGCGCAAAGCAGTTCGTGCCGTTCGGACACGAGGCGGACGTGCTGATCGTCTCGGCGCGCACTTCGGGCAACGAGCAGGACGAGGACGGCGTGACGCTGTTTGCTCTTTCCCGCTCCACCGACGGCGTCACCGTCAGCGCCGAGCGGCTGGCCGACAGCAGCTTCGCCGCGAGCGTCGAACTCGACGGTGTGGAGCTGGATGGCAGCGCAGTGATCGGGGAGGTCGATGGCGGGCGTGCGGTCCTGAACCGGGTGCTGAATGCCGTGCGCGCCGGCGCGGCGTCCGAAATGGTCGGCGTGGCCGAGGGCGCGAGCGCGATGACGCTCGACTATCTCAAGCAGCGCAAGCAATTTGGCAAGACGATCGGCAGCTATCAGGCCCTGCAGCACCGCGCCGCGCATCTTTACGCCGAGATGGAAGTCGCCCGCGCGGCAGTGCTGAAAGCGCAGCAATCGCTGGATACGGGCAGCCACGATGCGGCACGCGATGTCTCCGTGGCCAAAGCGATGGCGGGCATGGCCAGCTCAATTGCGGTGCGCGAGGCGGTACAGATGCATGGCGGCATCGGCATGACCGACGAGTACGATGTCGGCTTCTTCATGAAGCGCCAGCGCGTGCTCGACGAGCTCTATGGCGATTCCGATTACCATGCGGACCGGCTGGCCCGATTGGAAGGTTACTAGGCCGCCCGCATCAGCTCCATGTAGCGCTGCAAATGCGCGTCCTCGTCGCCGAGGATATGGCCGAGCATTACCATGCGCTTGGCATAATGCGAGAGCGGCAGCTCCCACGTCATGCCGATTCCGCCGTGGATCTGGATCGCTTCCTCCGCCGCCAGCGAGCCGACGCGCGCGCAGGTGAACTTGGCCGCGGCGCAGAACCTGTCCCGCTCCGGCTTGTCGAAATACGCGGCGGCGTTGATGCTTGCGCTGCGCGCCTGCTCGATCTCCAGCGCAAGCGTCGCCATGCGGTGCTGCAATGCCTGGAATTTTCCGATCGGCACACCGAACTGCTTGCGCGTGCGCATATATTCCAGTGTCTGGTCCTTGAGCTGGACCATGATCGCGACGCTTTCCCAGGCAAGACCCACGATTCCCGCGGCAACGGTTGCGGCGATCTCCTCCGCGCCCACGCCCGAAAGCTGACGCGCCACTACGCTGGACAGACGCAATTCGCCGCCCGATCCGCCATCGACCAGCTTGTAATCAGAAATCTCGACCCTGTTCGCGCCTGTCTCGACGAGGAAGGCCCGGTCACCTGCGGTCACGACGACAAGGTCCGCCGCGCCGACATATTCGACCACGCCCTTCGCCCCGTCGAGCGTCCAGCCGTCGGAGGTCTCGGTCGCAGTGACATCGCTGTCCTCCCCGCTCGCCACATCGTGTGAGGGATCGTGCGCGAATGTCAGGACTTTCTCGCCTGCGATCACGCTTTCAAGGGTGTCGCTCTCGCCTGCAGCAACGAGCAGCCGCCCCGCCATCAGCGTGCCGAGATAGGGACCAGTGGCGATCGCCGTGCCGACTTCGCCGAACACCGTGCCGATATCGAAAGCGCTGCCGCCGAAGCCGCCGGCATCCTCGGGGAATAGCGCGCCCAGCACGCCGAGTTCGGCCATCTGGCTCCACATGCCGCGGTCGAAACCGTGATCGGTCTCGATGGTCTTGAGCCGCTTTTCCCAGTCGAACTCTTTCGAGAGGAAGCGCGACATGGTGTCGGCCAGCATCTGCCGGTCTTCGCCGATTGCAAAATCCATGATGTCAGAGCTCCAGAATGGCCTTGGTGATGATCTCGCGCTGCACTTCGTTGCTGCCGCCGAAGATCGAGAGTTTGCGCATGTTGAAATAATGCGGCGAGGTCGCGCCGCTCCATTCGGGCCCGATGGGCGCGCCGTTATAGCCTTCGTCGAAGCTCTCGTCGACGAAGGGCTGCGCGTAGCGGCCCGCCGCGCGGCGCATCAGGCTGCCGATGTCCTGCCGGATCTCGGTCCCGCGAATTTTCAACATGGAGCTCTCCGCCATCGGTGCACCGCCCTTGCCCGCCGCATCGAGCACGCGCAGGTTCGTTGTCTTCATGTTCTCGAGGTCGATTTCCAGCTTCGCCAGCCGCTGCGCGAAGAGCGGGTCGTCGATCAGCAGAGTGCCGTTCTTTTTGGTGGTGCGGGCAATCTCCTTCAGCTGTTCGAGCGAGGCCATGCTCGCGCCGATCCCGGCAATGTTGGTGCGCTCGTAAGTCAGGAGGTACTTGGCGTAAGTCCAGCCCTTGTTCTCTTCGCCGACGAGGTTTGCGACGGGCACCTTCACATCGGTGAAGAACACCTCGTTCACCTCCTCATCCCCGTCGAGCAGCTTGATCGGACGGACCTCGATGCCGGGCGATTTCATGTCGATCAGCAGGAAGGAAATGCCCTCCTGCTTCTTGCCGGAATTGTCCGTGCGCACGAGGCAGAAAATCCAGTCGGCATGCTGGCCGAGCGTGGTCCAGGTCTTCTGGCCGTTTACAATGTAATGATCGCCTTCCCGCACCGCGCTGGTCTTGAGACTGGCGAGGTCCGATCCAGCACCCGGCTCCGAATAGCCCTGACACCACCAGTCCGTGCCGTCGAGAATGCGCGGCAGATAGTGTTCGCACTGCGCCTCGGTGCCGTATTTGATCAGCACGGGGGCGAGCATGGAGAGGCCGAAGGGAACGATGCGCGGGGCGTGGGCCTCGGCGCTCTCGGTCTCGAAGATGAACTTCTGCATGACTGTCCAGTCGGTGCCGCCATATTTCTCCGGCCAGTGCGGGGCGAGCCAGCCCTGTTCGTTGAGGATGGCGTGCCATTCCTCCATGTCCGCCTTGGTCAGGCGCTTGCCGGTGCGAACCTTGTCCGACAGGCGCTGCGGCAGCTTGTCTTTCAGGAAAGCGCGCACTTCCTCGCGAAAGGCTTCTTCTTCTTGAGTGAATTCGAGGTTCATGGCTTCTCTCGCTTTCGCCAAAACATCAGGAAGGTATTTCAAGCAGTCCGGCCGTACCCATGCCGCCTGCCACGCACATGGAGACGACCGCATACCGCTCGCCGCGCCGCCGGGCTTCGAGCAGCACGCTGCCAACGAGGCGGGATCCGGTCATGCCGAAAGGATGGCCGATTGCGATGGCTCCGCCATTAACGTTGAGCCGCTCGGGATCGATGCCGAGGAAGTCGCGGCAATAGAGCGCCTGGCTGGCGAACGCCTCGTTGATTTCCCACAAGCCGATATCGCCGACCGAAAGGCCCGCCCGGTCGAGCAGCTTCGGAATGGCGAGGACCGGCCCGATGCCCATTTCGTCCGGCGCGCAGCCTGCTGCCGCGAAGCCGCGGAAGATGCCGAGAATGTCGCGACCTTCCGCTTCTGCCGTTTCGCGGTCCATCAGCACCTGAGCGGCGGCGCCGTCGGACAACTGGCTGGCATTGCCCGCAGTGATGTACTGGCCTTCCTTCACCTTCGCGCCGTCCTTGAAGACGGGATTGAGACCGGCAAGTGCCTCGTATGTCGTGCCGGGGCGGATGCCCTCGTCCGCTTCGAGCGTCACGGTTTCGCGGCCCGTTTCGCTGCCATCCTTTGCACGGATGACCTTCTCGGTTTCGAGCGGCGCGATTTCCTCGGCCAGCCGACCCGCTTCGGTCGCGGCGGCGGCGCGTTGTTGGCTTGTCGCGGCAAAGCGGTCCTGTGCCTCGCGCGACACATCGTAGCGGTCGGCGACGATTTCGGCGGTTTCGATCATCGCCATATAGGCGTCGGGCTCGTGCTCCAGCACATTAGAAGAGCGCCAGTTCCCGCCGACGATGCCCGGCACCATGGTCAGCGAGATGGACTCGCCGCCGCCCGCCAGGATCACGTCGACATCGCCCGCCATGATGGAGCGCGCTGCAAGCGCCACAGTGGTGAGACCGGAGGCGCATTTCCGGTCCAGCGTCATCGCCGGAACGCTCTCTGGCAATCTGCTGCCGAACACGCTCATCCTGCCGAGATTGTAGAATTGCGGCCCGTACTGGTTACCGCAGCCCCAGCAGACGTCCTGCACCCGCTCGGGCTCGATACCCGCGCGATCGAGCGCGACATCCATCACGTGAGCATTGAGCCGGTCCGGCATGGTGGCGTTGAACGCGCCGCGATGCGCCTTGCCGATGGGCGTGCGCGCGGTGGAGACGATGGCGGCTTCGCGGATCATCCAGTTGCTCCTGCGCCCGAAGGCACCGCACCGCGCGGTTCACCCGGCTTGGCCTTCAGGTCTGTATATTTGGCGAATTCGTTGCGGGCGATGGCGCGATTATGAACTTCGTCCGGTCCGTCGGCGAAGCGCAGCGTGCGGATGCTGGCCCAGGTTGCAGCAAGGTCGTGATCGGAACTGACGCCACCGCCGCCATGCGCCTGTATCGCATCGTCGAGGATGGCGAGCGCCATGTTCGGCGCCTGCACCTTGATCATCGCGATCTCGTTCTTCGCCGCCTTGTTGCCCGCGCGGTCCATCATGTCGGCGGCCTTGAGGCACAACAGGCGGCTCATCTCGATATCGATGCGGGCGCGCGCGACACGCTCTTCCCATACGCTCTGCTGGTAAATGAACTTGCCGAAAGCGACACGGGCTGTGAGGCGGCGGCACATCGCTTCGAGCGCTTCTTCCGCCACGCCAATCGTGCGCATGCAGTGATGGATGCGCCCCGGGCCGAGGCGACCCTGTGCGATCTCGAACCCGCGCCCTTCGCCGAGCAGGATCGCGTCGGCTGGCAGGCGCACATTGTCGAGGCTGATTTCCGCATGGCCGTGCGGCGCGTGGTCATAGCCATAGACGCTCAGCATCCGCTCTATCGTCACGCCTTCGGTGTCGAGGGGCAAGAGGATCATCGACTGGCTGCCGTGGCGCGAGCCGTCCGGATCGGACTTGCCCATGACGATCGCGACCTTGCAGCGGGGATCGCCCGCGCCGCTCGACCACCACTTGCGGCCGCTCACCATCCATTCATTGCCGTCCTTGAGGATGCTGGCCTGGATATTGGTCGCGTCAGACGAGGCGACATCGGGTTCGGTCATGAGGAAGGCGCTGCGGATTTCGCCGCGCATCAGCGGGGCGAGCCAGCGATCCTTCTGCTCGCGCGTGCCGTAGCGATAGAGCACTTCCATGTTGCCGGTGTCGGGCGCTGAGCAGTTGAAGACCTCGCTGGCCCAATAGATGCGGCCCATTTCCTCGGCGCACAGGGCATACTCGAGATTCGAAAGCTGCTCTCCGGCAAATTCGAAACTGTCGTCGACATGGTCCTGCCCCGAATGCGGCGGCATGAAGAGATTCCAAAGCCCGGCATTGCGCGCAACGGGCTTCAGTTCCTCGACCACCGGGTTCGGCTGCCAGCGGTTTCCGGCATCGTCCGCCGCCTTCGCCGCCGCCGTGTAATCGCCAGTGCGCGGACGGATTTTGTCGTCGATGAAATCCTTTACCCGGTCACGCATTGCGCGCTGGCGCTCGCTCAGATCGAAATCCATTTCTCGGCTCTCCCGCTTTCGGCACCGCCCTTTCGAACGAGTTTGCGAATGCCCGCTTTTCCGCTCATTGTCTACATACGCATTTTTCAGACAATTGATATTCGCGCTTGGCAAGCGGTGCTTTTTTCGCGACCTTGCGAGTCGCCATTAAAGCCTGTCGGAGAGTCCCCACGTGAAAGCAGCAGTCCTGCGCGAAGTCGGCGCATCCTTGCAGGTGGAACAGGTCGCCATCGCCAAGCCCGCCCCGCGCGAAGTGCTGATCCGCGCCGCGGCGACGGGCGTGTGCCATTCGGACCTGCACTTCATCGAGGGCCACTACCCCACCCCCATGCCCACCGTGCTCGGCCACGAATGCGCCGGCGTGGTGGAGCAGGTGGGCAGTGAAGTGCGCACCGTGAAGCCGGGCGACCACGTCGTCACCTGCCTTTCCGCCTTTTGCGGGCATTGCGAATTCTGCGTTGGCGGGCACCTCTCGCTCTGCAACGAGCCGGACACGAACCGCCCGCGCGATGCCGAGCCGCGGTTGGGCAGCGACGATGCGCCGATGAGCCAGTTCCTCGACCTTTCAGCTTTTGCCGAGCAGCTGCTGGTGCACGAAAACGCCTGCGTGAAGATCCGCGAGGACATGCCGCTGGACCGGGCGGCGCTGCTCGGCTGCGCGGTCATCACCGCCTATGGCTCGGTCGTGCGCACCGCCAGGGTCCGTCCGGGGCAGAGCGTCGCAGTGATCGGCTGCGGCGGGGTTGGCCTTTCCACCCTCAACGCCGCGCAGATCGCGGGCGCGGGGCGCATCATCGCCATCGACCGGGTGGCGGAAAAAGAAGCGCTCGCCCGCACCTTCGGTGCGACCGACTTCATAGACGCGTCGCAGGGCGATGTATGGAAAAAGGTACTCGGCCTGACCGACGGCGGGGTCGACCACGCCTTCGAGGCGATCGGCCTTGCCGAGACCGCCAGCGACGCCTTCCGCATGCTCCGCCGCCGCGGTATCGCCACGGTGATCGGCATGATCCCGGTCGGCCAGAAGGTAACGCTGAACGGATACGAGCTGTTGCAGGAAAAGCAGCTGCGCGGATCGATGATGGGCTCCAACCAGTTCCCTGTCGACATCCCGCGGCTGGTCGATTTCTACATGGCCGGAAAGCTGAAACTCGACGAACTGATCTCGCGGCGGATCGGGCTGGGCGAAGTGAACGAGGCGTTTGAGGAGATGAAGACCGGCCAGATCGCGCGGTCGGTGATTACGTTCGACTAGGGCCGGGTTTCGAGAGCGTAGTATCCGGTTATAAACTCCTGATTGGGAGACCTTTACGACCGAGATGAGGGTGGGAAGCGGACTTCAGTTGAGCCCCGTCAGACGCCCCCGCCCGACATCATCGCGAACCATACAAAGGCAAGTAGGACGGCCAACATCCATGCCGTGGAAGCTAAGACGACCCAGCGTAAACGACGGAAAGCGAACAGGGCAACTGCGGGCAAGACCGCCCCCGCCACAAAGAAGCTGAGAGAGCCGTATCGATACCAAAGCTCTTGTTCGGCGCTGGAATACGGCCCCTGCCCAAAGCTTGCTGCGAGAAGGCCCATGAGCAGAGCGTTGACGCCAAGCAGGAACCAAGCGCAGCCAATGCCGTCCACGCGGTTCTGCTCGCCTGCGTCCTTAGGTGACATTCGCTCAAACTGACCGAAATCGCTAATGTCCGCAATGGGGTCGTTGGCGGCTTGGCCGCTTTTGTTGAGTTGGGTTCGCATAGCGGCGGTTCGCAGCGCCGAAGAGCGCTAAGGCAGATTACGAGCGTGACCCGAACAACCCTACTAACTCCTTCTTCAAGATCTTCCCGTTGGCATTCCGTGGCAGCATCCCTTCCGCAAAAACCACCCGCACCGGCACCTTGAAATGCGCGAGCCGCTCGCCGACCCAGGCCTTCAATTCCGCTTCGCTCGCCGTTTGCCCCTCGGCAAGGTGCACCACCGCCGCGGGTTCCTCGCCCAGTTGCCTGTGCGGCAGACCGATCACGGCGGCATCGGATACGGCGGGGTGTTCGTAGAGGGCGTTCTCGACCTCGCTGGAATAGATGTTCTCGCCGCCGCGGATCACCATGTCCTTGGCCCGGTCGACGATGTAGCAGAAGCCTTCCTCGTCCAGCCGGGCGAGGTCTCCGGTGCGGACCCAGCCGTCGACGAAGGTTTCCGCCGACGCCTCGGGCCGGTTCCAGTAACCTTTCGCCACCATCGGGCCGAAGGCGTAGAGCTCGCCCACCTCGCCCACCGGCAGTTCGTGTGCGCCGTCCGCCGACATGATCTTGAGGTCCGCCACTGCCACCGGCGGGCCGCAGCTGTCGGGGCGGTTGAGATAATCCTCTGCCACATGGCCCGTCACGGTCGCCATCGTTTCCGTCATGCCCCAGCCGCTGCCGGGCGCGGCGCCGAAGGTTTCGGCGATGCGGCGAACCAGTTCTGGCGCGGCAGGCGCGCCGCCATAGGTGACGAGTTCGAGGCTGGAGATGTCGTATCTTTCCCGCGCGGGATGGTCGAGCAGCTGCCACGCGATCGTCGGCACGCCGCCCGTCATCTTCACGCCCTCGCGCTCGATTACGGCGAAGGCCGTCTCCGGGTCCCAGTGATGCATGAACACCATCGCATGCCCGCTGATGAAATAGCCGACCATCGCGGCGGAGCAGGCGGTGACGTGGAACAGGGGGATGACGAGCAGTACGGTCTTTTGCGTCGGCTCAGGCGGCAGCTCCCCTCGGCGCAGCGGCGCAAAAGCGAGGTTGTAGGTGCTTGACAGAACATTGGTGCAGATATTGCGATGCGTGCCGAGCGAGCCCTTGGGTGCGCCCGTCGTGCCGCTGGTGTAGAATATGGTCGCCTCGTCGTCCGGCGCGATGTCGGCCTCGGGCAGGTCGCGCTCCGGCAGGCTGGCCCACTCCCCGGTGGTGCCGACCACGTCCTCCAGCCGCGTGGTGCCATCGGGCGCAGTGTCGGCACGCGAGACGATGCAGGTCTCGAGCGCCGGGAAAGTTTCGCGCACCCCCGCCACCCGTTCCCACCGCTCGGCATCGCAGACCAGCGCGCGGCTACCCGAATCGGACAGGGCAAAGGCCAGCTCGTCCGTCGTCCACCACGCATTGAGCGGCACGCAGATCGCGCCGAGCGAGGTGATGGCGAAGAAGGCCACCGGCCATTCGGGCAGGTTTCGCATTGCGAGCGCGACACGGTCCCCCTTCCCCACGCCCTGGTCCGCCAGATGTTGCGCCAGCGCGGCCGTGGCACGAAACCATGCGTCGAAACTGACGCGCTCGTCCTCGTAAACCACGCAGGTCCGCTCCCCGTGCGAGCGGCCGACCTGCGCAATGGCACGAAGACTCGGCGGCGCGTTCTTCCATATGCGTGTCGGGCGTCCTTCGATTGCGACCGTGTCCATCTCGAACGGCTGGCCGGGTGCGGTAAGCATGGCGCGAATATCTGCCCGGCTCGCGGCGGGCCAGCCTTCGGGCGGCGTCCAGCCGATGGCGCTCGCGGAATCGCTTTGTGGCTCTGTCATGGCAATCTCTCCTGCCCGTTCGGATAACGTGACAAGTGGCCTGCACGCAAGCGGCGAAACGCAAATCTGAAAAACGGGTATGACGGGATTGCGCCTGCGAAGAATGGCGATAGGGTGCGCAGCGGAACGACAGGTATGCTCACCTGCGAAAGGACCGCATTGCCATGCTCGACATCGCCGATCCCGCCTCCCTCGGCTTCGATCCGGAGCGGCTCGACCGCATCGGGCGGTTTCTCGAGGATACCTATGTCGGCCCTGGCCGCCTGCCGAACGCACAGGTGCTCGTCGCGCGCGAGGGCACGCCGGTCTATCATGCAAAGGCCGGGACATTGACGGGCGACAGCGACACGCTGCCCGACGATGCGCTGTTCCGCATTGCGAGCATGACGAAGCCGGTTACCTCCATCGCCTTCATGCAACTGGTGGAGCAGTGCAAGGTCGCGCTCGATGATCCTGTATCGCGGGTGATTCCCGAATTCGCCACGCCCGGCGTGTATAATGGCGGCGGCGGCGCGGTGCCGTTCGCACCGACGCGGCCCGCACGCCCGATCCGCTTCATCGACCTGCTGACGCATATGGCGGGTTTCACCTACGGATTGCAGAACCGCAACAATGTCGATGCCGCCTATCGCGATGCGCAGCTCGACCTGCCGCGCACGCTGACGAGCGACGACTATATCGCGAAGCTGGCGCAACTGCCCTTGCAGCACGAGCCAGGGGCGCGTTGGAATTATTCGGTGGCGACCGATGTGCTCGGCGTCGCGGTGGAGCGGATTAGCGGGCAGCGGCTCGGCGACTATTTCGAGGAGCACATCTTCGCACCCTTGGGCATGACAGAAACAGGCTTCGACCTCGAAGACGAAGAGCGGGGGCGGCTGGCGGACAGCCACGCCTTCGTGCCAAAGGGCAAGCCGCTGCGTATCGAGCCGGGTAGCCAGAGCGCGCATTTCACCCCCGCCAGCTTCCATTCAGGCGGCGGAGGGCTGGTTTCGACCATCGCTGATTACCATCGCTTCTGCGCCATGCTCCTGAACAAGGGCGAGCTGGACGGCGCGCGGATCGTCGGCCCCAAGACGCTTGACCTGATGACGGCGAACCACCTGCCCGGCGGGGCGGACCTCACCGAAATGAGCGACGCGCTGTTTTCCGAAGCGAACAATGCCGGCACCGGTTTCGGCCTCGGCTTTGCAGTCGTCACCGATCCGGCGCGTACGCTGATGCCCGCCAGCAAGGGCGAATTCTACTGGGGCGGCGCCTATTCGACGGCCTTTTTCGTCGATCCGGTAGAGCGGATAACGATGGTTTTCATGACGCAGCTCTATCCCTCCACCGCCTACCCGATCCGGCGGCAGTTGAAGACGCTGATCTACTCGGCGTTGGCGACCAGCCATGCGTGAGATGCAACACTGGTGCAGCGGCGCAACAGGAGGATACCCGATTTTCAAATTGCTTGCGAAAGCGGGCGGAACGTATCACAAGGACGCACGATAAGGAGGGATGCCGCGTCCACGAATTGCAAGGTCTACAGGGCTTACCGACAGGTAGCCGATTGCAACTCGCCAGCGGCATACTCTCCACAGGAAAAAGGTTCAGCTGGGAGAGAGCTATGAAGTCGGTATTTCGCAATTCCATCGCCTATGGTGCGCTTGCAGGCGCGCTCTTGTGCCTGCCCACGGTCGCTGCCGCGCAGCAATCGCCGACCGACGAGGATGATCTGGCCGAAGGTGGCGACGTTTCGCCCAATACCGAACCGGCCAGCCCTGACGACCCCGACCCGTTCACCATCGTCGTTACCGCGCAGGGCCGTTCGCAGTCGCTGGCGGACGTTCCGATCGCGGTCTCGGCCATTTCGGGCGAAATGCTGGAACAGTCCGGCACCACCGACATCCGTGAACTCAACCAGATTGCGCCGTCGCTGCTCGTCTCCAGCACGGGTAACGAAGCGAACGGGTCCGCGCGTATCCGCGGCATTGGCACGGTGGGCGACAATGCCGGCCTCGAAAGCTCGGTCGCGGTGTTCGTCGACGGCGTCTATCGCTCTCGCTCAGGTAATGCGCTGTCCGAACTCGGCCCGATCGACCGGGTGGAAATCCTGCGCGGCCCGCAGGGCACGCTGGGCGGTCGCAACTCCTCCGCTGGCCTCATCAACATCTACACCGCGCCGCCGGAATTCGATTTCAGTGGCTACGGCGCGTTCACTTACGGCAATTACGACGCGATCCGTGTCGAAGCGGGACTCAACGCACCGCTCGGCGACACGATTGCCGCGCGTGTGGACGGCGTGTATTTCGAGCGCGAAGGCTTTTACAACGACGTCGTTAACGGCGTCGATATCAACAATCGCGACCGGTACCTGATCCGCGCGCAGGCCCTGTTCGAGCCCAATGCCGATATCAGCTTCCGGATCGTCGCAGACTATTCGAAGAAGGACGAAGCGTGCTGCGCTGCCACCTTCGTGCAGCCGGATTTCGCGCCGCTCGCGCGTTTGTCGGATGATTTGCCGCCGACCGACTCGAATGCGCCGTTCGATCGCCCACAGGGTACGCCCGCGCTGACCAGCACCGACAACCCGATCATCCCGATCCTGCTTGGTCTGGGACAGGATCCGCGCGCCTTTACGCAGAGCACGTTCGATCGCGATATCTATGTCACCGAAGGCCGATCCTATGATGGTGAAACCGAGGATTACGGCATTTCGGGAGAGCTGAACTGGGATTTCGGCAATATCACGCTGACCTCGATCACCGGCTACCGCGAATATTCGAACTTCCAGGGATCGGACACCGATTACACACAGGCCGACCTGCTCTACCGCGCTCCGAATGAATTCGGCGGCGCGCGCGCGTTTGAAACTTTCACGCAGGAAATCCGCCTTAACGGCACGTTGTTCGACGACCGGTTCGACTGGCTCGTCGGCGGATATTACGCAAGCGAACAGCTGACGTCGCAGGACAACCTTCGTTTCGGGGATGATTACGGCACCTTTGCCAATTGCCGCATCGCGCTCGCCATCAATGCGGCGCTGGCGAACCCGTCCGCCGACAACTGCTTCGGCCCGGCGATCGCCTTCCTCGACGGGACGGTCGGCGCGCCGGCCTTCGGACCGGCAACGCCGCTCATCATCGCAGGCATCAACAATCTGGCGCAGGTCCGTGATGTCGGCGGGCTGGGCGATGTCTACAACCAGCAAAGCGACAATTTCGCGCTGTTCACCCACAACATCTTTCATATCACCGACCGGCTCGATTTGACCCTCGGTCTTCGCTACACCAACGAAACGAAGGACTTCGACGCAACCTTCCGCAACGACAACACCTTCTGCCCGGCCAACCGCGCGCTGCTCACCCCGCTCCTGCAAGTGCAGGCGTTGGCAGGACTTGCAGGCGGTCTGCTGGCCCTGTCGTGCCAGGGCAATTCGACATCCGAGATCGACGGGCTCTCCATCGCCGACAGCCGCGACGAAGACGAGTTCACCGGCACCGCCGTGCTGAGCTACCAGCCCGATCCCGACACGTTGATCTATGCGAGCTACTCGCGCGGCTACAAGGCAGGCGGGTTCAACCTCGATCGCTCCGCGCTCGGCAATCCGGTGACATTCAATGTCGCCAATATCGAGCCCGCCTCGCTGCAGTTCGATGAAGAGACGGTCGACGCCTTCGAAATCGGCGCGAAATATTCGAGCCGGGCGTTCTCGGCCAGCGTCGCCGCGTTCCGGCAGGAATTCACAAACTTCCAGCTCAACACCTTTAACGGCTCGGTCTTCCTCGTGCAGAACGTCAACAGCTGTGGCAGCGACCTGATGGGCGCGGACATGGATGCGAGCGCGACGACGGGTGCCTGCGCCGAGGACGACGTAGAACCCGGTGTCATCGCTCAAGGCGTGGAGTTCGAGACCACGATTTCCCCAATCCGCGATCTGATCGCCACGATGGGCATCACCTATGCCGACACGAAGTACGAAGACAATCTCATCGGCAACGATACCGGTGCGCCGCTCGATCCTGCACTGCGGCTGCTGCCGGGTGACAACCTCTCCAACGCGCCCGAACTGACGCTCACGGGTTCGCTGAGCTGGACGCCAGAACTGACCGATTCCGGCATTTCCGGCCTGTTCTTCGTCAACGCCCGCGTCACCGACGATTACAACACCGGCTCGGACCTGCTTTTCGGCAAGGAGCAGACTTCCTACGTGCTCGTAAACGGCCGCGTCGGAATTACCGGCCCGGACCGCGCCTGGGCGGTGGAGGTGTGGGGCAGTAATCTGTTCGACGTGGATTATACGCAGGTCGCGTTCAACACGCCCTTCGTCGCGCCGCAGCAGACCTATTCGGCCTTCCTGGCCGAACCGCGGACTTACGGCGTGACCGTACGCGGCCGCTTCTAGGGCAGATTGAACAGGGGGGCGGAGGGCCGGGGCGCAACCCCGGCCCTTTGTCGTTTCACGAGGAGGCTTGCGATCGGCTTTGCGGAAATCCTGACGCTGCGGCAGGACGGCGATGCGACCTATATCGGCGCGCCCGGCCCAGGCGTGGGCAAGCGGCTGTTCGGCGGGCATACGCTGGCGCAGGGGTTGGTGGCCGCTACGCTGGCGGAAGATGGCGGGCGGATGCCGCATTCATTGCATGCGCATTTCCTGAAGCTCGGCAATGCCGATATCCCGGTGCGTTACGAGGTCGCTACCTTGAACGAAGGGCGCAGCTTCGCCACGCGCCGCGTGGATGCGGTTCAGGGCGAGGCACATCTTCTTACCATGACGGTGTCGTTGCATATCGAGGAAGAGGGCCATCGCCACGCGGAACCTATGCCCGGCGTGCCCGACATAGCGCAGGCGCGTGCCGCGTTCGAGGCATGGCGCGCGCGGCAGGAGCAGCCCGAGCGGTTGCCCATTCTCGGCCGGCTGTGGGAACGCCCGGTCGAAACCGTGCCGCTCGATCCCCAAACACTGTTCGGCAGCGATCCCGCGGCCCCGCGCTCGGCCAACTGGATGCGGGTACGAGAGCCCGAGCCTGTCGATCCCGCCACCGCCCGCGCGCAGCTCGCCTACGCCTCCGACATGCTGTTCCTGCGCAACGCACTGCTGCCGCATGGTGTGCGGCCGGGCGCGAGCCGGATGCAGGTCGCCAGCCTTGACCATGCGATGTGGCTCCATGAAACACCCGATTTTTCGCGCTGGCACCTCTACACCGGGCACAGCCCGTGGGCGGGCGGTGCGCGTGGCTTCACCTACGGACATTTCTTTGCGGAGAATGGGACGCTCGTCGCCACCGTCGCGCAGGAAAATCTGATGCGCGTGCGCAGCTAGGCCGCGTTCGCGCCTTCTTCCTCGCGCTGCATCTGCTGCGCAACGCGGTTCCACGCTGACGATATCACCACGCTCCCCTCTCCCGTCGCACTCGCCACGCGCTTGACCGAGCCGGAGCGCACGTCGCCGACCGCGAAAATGCCCGGTTGCGAGGTTTCATACTGGCTTTGCGCGCCGACATCATCGCCGGTCTTCACGAAGCCGCGCTCGTCCAGCTCGACCATGCCGCTGAGCCAATCCGAATTGGGCGCCGCGCCGATCATGATGAACAATGCGCCGCAGGACTGACGCTCCTTGCCATCGTCGGTGGCGAAGGTCACGCCCGCCAGGCGATCTTCGCCGTGCAGAGCCGTAACTTCAGTGTTGTAATGGATAGTAATATTCGGGTCGGCCTCCAGCCGCCGAGTGAGGTAGCTCGACATCGAGCTGGCGAGGCTGTCGCCGCGCACGACCACATGGACGTGCCTCGCCGTGCGACTGAGATACATCGCCGCCTGACCCGCCGAATTGCCGCCGCCCACCACGACCGCGTCCGATCCCTTGCAGAAACGCGCTTCCATGTCGGTCGCAGCGTAATAGACGCCCGCCCCTTCGAATTCTTCCAGCCGCTCCAGCGGCAGGCGGCGATATTGCACGCCGGTCGCCACCACCACGCTGCGCGCGCACATTTCGTGCTCGTCGTCCAGCATGGCGCAGAACATCCCGTCCTCGCGCCGCTGCAGCGAGGTGACGCGGCGCGGCATGACGAAGCGCGTGCCGAATTTCAGCGCCTGTATTTCCCCGCGATAGACGAGGTCCGAGCCGGATATGCCCGTGGGAAAGCCCATATAGTTCTCGATCCGGCTCGACGTGCCGGCCTGCCCGCCGATCGCCGTATCTTCCACCAGCAGCGCACACAGCCCCTCCGCGCCGGCATAGACCGCCGCCGCCACGCCGCCCGGCCCGCCGCCGACGATGAGTATATCGTATTGCGCGCGGTTGCAGATATCGAGCTCCAGGCCGAGCAGTTTGGCCACCTTGCGCGGGGTCGGCTCTTCCATCACCCGGTCCTTGCCGACGATCACGGCAGGCGAATGGCCGGTAAGGTTGCACAGCTGCACGCTGTCCTCGTCGGGCGCGTCGAGATCGTGGCTTTCATAGGGTATGCGGTTGCGGCGCAGGAAGCTCTCTACCCCCTGCACATCGCCGTCCCGGTCCGCCCCGATCAGCTTGACCGCCGAATTCTGCAGTTCGAACTGCCGCCGCCGCCGCGCTGCGAAGACGCGGATGACATGGTCGGACAGCTCGGGCACGCGGCTCATCAGCTCCAGCATCGCTTCGCGCGGGGCAACGATGACACGCGTGTCCTTCGCCGCGCGCATCGGCAGGAAGTAGCTGCCGCGATTAAGGAAACCGATCTCCCCCATGAACTGCGTGGGGCCGAGAGAGGCGTCGAGGAGCCGTCTGTCGGACCACGGGTCCTTCACCTCGATCTCGCCTTCGAGCACATACATGAATTCGTCCATCGGCGCGCCGACTTCGGCAACCATCTCGCCCGCCGCATAGCTGCGCTCCTCGCCGATCTCGCAGATCATCGCGACATGCTCGTCCGCCAGCGGCACGCGCGGCATGGTGACGAGGTCGGCGGCGATGGATTCCATTTGCTGAAGCTCCGGCGGGATCGTGTGCGCACAATGTGGCGCGCGGTACAGACTGCTGCAATAGGAACCGCCACGCGACCGCATCATTGCCAGAGGCGAACCCTGCGAAAATCCGAAAGGCCAGCTCCATGTCCCGCATCCTTGTGCTCTATTACTCCTCCTACGGCCACACCGCGACCATGGCCGAGGCCATTGCCAAGGGCGTGCGGGAGGCAGGTCACGAGGCGGACGTGAGGCACGTCCCCGAAACCGCGCCGCAGAAGGTCGTCGAGAGCGCGGGCTTCCGGCAGATGGAGGGGCATGAGTGCATTTCCGGCCCAGACTCGCTGGCCGAATACGACGGCATCGTCGTCGGCTCCCCCACCCGATACGGCCGTATGTCAAGCCAGATGGCGAGTTTCTGGGATCAGACGGGCGGGTTGTGGATGAAAGGCGCGCTTGTCGGCAAGGTTGGCGCTGCCTTTACCTCCACCGCCAGCCAGCATGGCGGGCAGGAAACAACGCTGTTCTCCATCCTGACGAACCTGCTGCATATGGGCTGCACCGTGGTCGGCCTCGATTACGGTTTCGACGGCCAGATGGGCGTGGACGAAGTCAAGGGCGGCACCCCCTACGGCGCGACGACTATCGCTGGCGGCGACGGCAGCCGCCAGCCGAGCGAAGTCGAGCTGGCCGGCGCGCGCTATCTTGGCAAACGCGTAGCAGAGACGGCGGCAAAGCTGCACGGGTGAAACGATGCGGCCGCCGCGGATCTTGGTAAAAATTCCCGAAAGATCTGCTTAGGCATTTTTTTACATTTCCCCCCGATAACGGAACGCGACGCTCTCGCCCTGAACGGGTGTGGGCACAGCAAACGTCTGGCGGGGAAGACCGATGGGATTTTTAAGGCGACTGAAAGAAGACGAGGCCGGCAACGCCTTGATGCTATCGGCAGCAGCGATGATCCCGCTGGTCGGCGTGATCGGCGGGGGGCTCGATATCAGTCGCATCTACCTCGTCGAATCGCGCCTGCAACAGGCATGCGATTCCGCCGCTCTGGCTGCAAGGCGGGAGCTTGGCGGCGGCACGATGGACGGGACCGTCCCGGCAGATATCAAGGACACCGCCGACAACTTCTTCGAGAACAATTTCCGCACCGGGATGTACGGGGCGAACAACCAGAAGTTTACGCTGTCGCCGGGCAGCGAAACGGAAATGAACGGTACTGCGAGCGCCAAGGTGCCGATGACGCTGATGAGCGTGTTCGGTGTCGACCAGCACGATATTTCCGTCACCTGTAGCGCCGACCTGAACCTGCCGAATATCGACGTCATGCTCGTGCTCGACATGTCCGGCTCGATGAGCGGCCAGCGCGTCAAGGATCTGAAAGCCGCGGTTTTCGATTTCTACGACGAGGTCATGTCGACCAAGCCTGATGGCGCGCGCGTCCGGATCGGCGTGGTCCCTTATTCGGGCGCAGTCAATGTCGGCGAAACCCTGCGGACCGAGAACCCGGCCTTCCTCGCCGACAGTTTCGAATACCAGTCGCGAAAGGCCAAGTTCAAGAAAGTCAGCAATAACGACGGCGTGAACGTCGGCGACAAGATCGAGGAAACCTGGACGACCGAATTGCTGCCGCGCAACCCTGTCCAGCTCGCCTTCGCGGATTCGCCGCAATATCACTGGAACAAGAACAACAATAAGAAGCGCGACGAATGCCTCGCCTATGCAGGGACGTATACCTCGCGGGAATGGACATACGTCATCACCAATCCGAGATGGCTGCCCGATTACTGGACCCATTGGCGGAATAACCAAAAGGCGGCCTGCCAGGGTGATGTCTATCGCTATCGCATAGCCGAGGAAGCCGACAAGAAGGCCGAGACCTTCACCGACGTCTTCGACAAGTATGTCTACGACGAATACACTTTCGATATCTCGTCCTTCAAGCTCGGCCAGAGCGTGACGACGCAGACGGGATCGAAGGGCGCAAACGTCACCAGCAGCTGGAACGGGTGCATCGAGGAACGACAGACGAACCCCCAGCATGTCTGGAATTCGATTCCGGCCGATGCCTACGATCTCGATATCAACCTCGTGCCTGACGCATCGAACCCGGCCACGCAGTGGAAGCCGATGTGGCCGCAGATCACCTATGATCGCGGTGGCCCGGCGAAGCTCGAAACCTCGACCGACAAATCCACACGTGGCTTCAACTGTCCCGGCGCGGCGATGAAGCTGACCGAGTTTCCGCTTGAGGGCAGCGCGCGCAACACGCTGTTCGAAAATTATGTGAAGGCGCTCAATCCGGGCGGCGGAACGATGCACGACATCGGCATGATCTGGGGCGCGCGCTTCATTTCGCCGAACGGCATCTTCGCATCCGATAACGCCACCGCACCAAATGGCGACCCGATCGCCCGCCACATCATCTTCATGACCGATGGAGAGATGGGCGCCAATCCCGTCAACACAACGTCCTATGGCAATTACGACATGGACGGGCGCGGAGCCGGTTTCGCGGCGAGCGGCGCGTGGAAGGAAGCTCAGCTTGCGACCATCCACAATTCGCGTCTCGACGCGCTTTGCAACCGCATCAAGAACAACAACATCACCATCTGGACAGTGTCGTTCCATTATCCGCTGAACCAGCATACCGAGGGCTGCTCGACCGGCACGGGCCGCGCATTCGAGCCGGATGATGCAAGCAGCCTGTCGGACGCGTTCAAGAAGATCGCCAGCTCGATCGCGGAACTGCGGCTGACCGACTG
>JBARVT010000249.1:0-2815 GCA_049646405.1 Alteraurantiacibacter sp. | reverse complement strand
GTGCAATCCCGGCGCGCGCTTTCGCGAGAGCCTCCCGCGCCGCGCGCCACGCCTCCCAAGCCGCCATGACCTTGCCGGCATCCACGCCCGCAAACCTGTCGAGCAGCGCCCGATGACCGCGCGAATTGACCAGACCGCGGTCGTCATGCTGTCCGTGCAGTTCCACCAGCGCGCCTGCGAGACTGCGCAACAGCGCCACCCCGACGGGCTGGTCGTTCACCCAGGCTTTCGATCCGCCATCGGCCTTCACCCGGCGGCGGATGATGAGCGGCTCACCCTGCTCCAGCTCAACCTCCGCATCGGCCAGCGCGTCGCCGATCGCGCGCGGCATGTCAGCAAACTCGAAGGTCGCGGTGACGCTCGCTTGCTCCTCCCCGGCACGCACCAGCGCCGTCTCTGCCCGCGCGCCCAAAATCAGGCCCAGTGCGTCGAGCAGGATCGATTTGCCCGCCCCCGTTTCGCCCGTCAGCACGCCCAGCCCCGGCCCGAAAGCGAGGTCGAGCGACTCGATCAGCACAATGTTGCGGATGGCGAGAGTAGTCAGCATGGCGGCGTTATCGCAGGCAATACGGCTCGGCCCGTCGCTGCGCAACGATACTCCGTCGCTAATCGGTGGAGCCACACGCTTTCTTAACCAATCAGTTGTCTACTTGGGTCGCAATTACGGGAGGGCTGCCGGAATGTCGGTGCTCACGATCAGGGCACATCGCCGCTATGCGCTGCGCACGCCCGCAAAACTCACGCAGGCCGGTCGCAAGGCGGCCGCCTGCCTGCTTATCGAATTGTCGCAGGAAGGTGCGCGGCTGTCGAACCTTGACGGGCGCGATTTCGCGCAGGGCGAGGAAGTGACGCTGGTGACCGAATGCGGCAAGCGCATGGCAGGCATAATCCGCTGGGCGCATGACGGGCGCGCGGGCGTCCGGCTCGACCGTGCGTTGCACATGCCCGAAATGTCCGCGCTGATCGAAGGCAGCCGCAAGTTCCTGCACGCCGCCGCCTGAGCGGGGCGCGCGTTCTGCTATAGCAAGAGTTCGGTTACCCCCCGGCGGCGACGCGGGCGGGTTGGTGGCGCTGCATGAGCTCGTATGCACGCTCGTACCATTCGTTCCCCGGATAGTTCGTGCCGAGAACTGCGGCGTAACGCTGTGCTTCTTCGGGCACGCCGATGGCGAGGTTCGATTCGACCAGGCGATACAGCGCCTCGGGCGCGTGGCTGGTCGTCTGATAATCGTCGACCACGTTCTGGAACCGGAGACTGGAAGCGAGCCACTGCCCTGTCTTTTGATAGAACCGCCCGATCTCCATTTCCTTGCCCGCGAGGTGATCGTTGACAAGATCGATCTTCAGCCGTGCATCGGCGGCATATGGGCTGCGCGGATAGCGGCGGACGATCTCGTTCAGCGCCTGCAGCGCCTGCCGCGTAATCGCCTGGTCGCGCTCCACATCGCTGATCTGCTCGTAATAGCTGAGCGCGATCAGATAATAAGCATAGGGCGCGTCCTCATTACCCGGGTGGATGGAAAGGAAGCGCGAGGCATTGCGGATGGCGAGATTGTATTCGCGCGCGGCGTAATAGCTGAACGAGCTCATCAACTGTGCACGGCGCGCCCAGGGCGAATAGGGGTGCTGGCGCTCCACCTCGTCGAACAGGGCTGCGGCGGTGCGCAGGTCTCCGCGATCGAGCCGGTCCTTCGCGGCGTTGTAGAGCGATTCCACATCGCGGGCGACATAGGCGACGTCGGTCTGCTGGGTCGCCTGCCCCCCTCCGCAGCCGGTGAGGACAAGGGCGCAGGTGGCAGCGGCCAGCGCGCCGCGGAACTGGGATTTCGCGATCATGGCCGCCCTATAGCCAGCGCCGCGCTGAACGCCAAGTGAAGTGCTGCAGGCGGCGGGGAAATGTGCGGCGGGCTGGCATCGCGCGCGCTGCCTTCCTATAGGCGGGCGCATGGCGACGGCGCTCTTCGAACTCAATCCGCAACTGGATCGCGCGGCGCTAGCGGTGCGCTTTGCCGAGGAGCGGCGGCTGCAGATCCGCGACGTGCTAACCGATGCGGCGGCGCGCGAGCTGCGCAGCGTGCTGGCGACGCGGGTGCCGTGGGGCATGGCCATGCAGGCAGGCGCGACAGGCAAGGCACGGGGCTACTCCGCGCGCGAAATGCAGAACCGCGCCGTGCAGCAGGAAGCCGTGGCGATGGCGCAGGCGACGGACAAGGCCGCGGCATCGGGCGACTATGCCTTCCGCTCAATGCGCTATTCTCTCGTCGAGGCGGTGCAGGAGGGCTGGCAGGATGGCGGACTGGCGGAATTACTGCTCGAACACCTGAACGCTCAACCATTCCTCGGCCTGATGCGCGAGGTGACCGGAATGCCCGATCTTGTGAGAGCGGACGGCCACGCGAGCTGCTATGCCGCGCAGCATTTTCTTGGGCGGCACAATGACAGTCACGTCGCCGAAGGCTGGCGCATCGCCTATGTCCTGAACATGACCATTGACGACTGGCATCCTGACTGGGGCGGCTATCTCGTCTTCTATGGCGCCGATGGCAATGTAGAAACGGGCTTCCGGCCGCGCTTCAACTCGCTCAACCTATTCGCCGTGCCGCAAGATCATGCCGTCACCTACGTCCCGCCCTTCGCGCCCAAGGGCCGTTATTCGATCAACGGCTGGCTGCGCGACCGGTGAGCGAAGCAGCGCAGGCGAACAGCGCCGGGCACGCGGCGATGAAAGCGGGCCGCGCGGGCGACGCGGAGGGCCATTTCGCGAGGGCGGTGGCGCTGGAGCCGGGGGCGCTTCAATTCCGGCTCAATCATGGCA
>JBARVT010000248.1:0-9111 GCA_049646405.1 Alteraurantiacibacter sp. | reverse complement strand
CACCTGCATCTAGAGCGAGTTGCAGGCGATCGGCATTGGCCCGCGCTTCCGCCTCGCTCTTCCGTAGAGCGCGTTCCGCCATGATTTGTCCTGTGATCTCCTGACAAACACAGAAGAAGCCCGCGATTTGTCCATCGTCCAAACGGACCGGTGTGTAAGAAAAGGCAAAGTGAGTTTCTTCAGTATATCCCCTTCTGTCCATCCACAATTCGATATCGTCGCTTTGAACGGGTGTGCCATTCTGCGCTTTTTCGACGATCGGAAGCAAATCGCCACTGATCTCCTGCCAAACGTCAAGAAAATCGGCACCGAAAGCTGCAGGGTGCTTATTCGCAAGTATGTCGACGTAAGGGTCGTTGTAAATTAAGGTGCGTGCCTCTCCCCATACGACGAACATCGGCTGGCCCGACCCGCTGATCACGTCGATCAACGTGTTGAGGGCGGTGGGCCAATCTTCACGCGGACCGAGAGCGGTTTCTTGCCAATTCGTTTCGGACAGCAATACAGCCGCTTTCTTGCAAGCTTGCCCGCTTTCGCCTTTACGTGAGCCGGTCATTCGTCACTTTCACTTGGATAGGGTCTCGGTAAGAGACTGGAAAATTGGTCAAAGCGTCGCTTAGGAGAACGGCCGGCCGGTAACAATATGATATGTCGTTCGGAGCATCGTACACCTGCCAGAGATCTCGGTTCCTCCAACCAGCCGTTTCGCATTGGAAGAGTGGGTTGGGCCATTCTTGCTGCCATATCGGAATTAATGCGGTCGACCTCTTCCGAGCTATTGTCCAAAATACCGCAACCAACGGACCCCATTCGAGCATGCTCAGCGGCCTTTAGGCGAGCGCGCCGAACCCAGTCGGCTATTGGAAGTCAGGCGTAGTCGGAATGACCGGCCGCCGGACGTGAGCAAAACGAGGCGCAGTAGAATTACGATGTCTTGCGGGACCATGCCATGCATGCGCACGCCTGGGGTCGTCAGACGACCGGCGGGGCACTGTCAGAGCAATTGGGCCGCTAGCGTTCTTAGCCTTCGAGGGTAGGGCGCGGCCATGCTCAGATTTCGACAGATGAAGAGCTTACAGAGGTTCGTCTCGGTCCACGCCAACGTCCACAACCGCTTCAATCTCGAACGACACCTGACCGACAGACAGACGTACAAGACCCGCCGCTTGGCCGCAGTGGCCGAGTGGCAGAACTTAACTGCCTGAGCCATGCCCCGGAAGGGGAGAGCTGCGTGGATCGGAGACGAGTTGCGGTTAGACTGACAGCACCGCCATTCATAAATCATTACTCTAGATGCAAAGATTCTTCGCCCGGAAAGCGCGCAGAACTGTGGCATTCCCGTGGCTGGTCGGGACTTCAGAGAACGAGCTTCGATCAGTCTGGGTACGCCCGTGCTCGGAGCGTGCTTCATTTCGCTTCTGCTGGCCTTTTGCTGCGGAGGTCTTCGCCCAAAGCCAGCGCGCGGCGGATGAGAACGCAAGTTTCCCATAAGCTCTCGATATATGCGTATCGTTCTCCATCTCGATGTGATGCTACAACCTCGCAAGATGAAAATGGAGGTTCTTGCGGCCCGCATCGGCATCGCCGAACAGAACCTGGCGTTCATCGAGACTGGCAAGGTGAAGGGCGTGAGCTTCTAAACACTGTGCAGAATCTGCGATGTGCTCGACTGCCAGCCGAGGTGACCTGCTGAAATGGCCGGGCCGGTCTCGTTATCGGGAACCTGGCCGCGAATTTCGGTTTGCCAGGAATTATAGCGTGACAGAAAACTAGCCCACGATGAACCCTAGTTGGAATCTGAACATGGGCATCTGTAAACACGGTGCCTTGCGCCGCAGGAAACGAAACATTGGGTGCCAGAACCTCTGGATGCGCACCCCGTATATATCGCGCCGGCATTCGGCTCGGTCTGATGGCTGCGCGCACCGCTAGCCATTGTAAATGTCGTGCGATCCATCATACGATCAGCGCAAGCCACGAAACCATCGGACAGGTTACATGCACAGCACGCGACGCCGCTTCCTTGCCGCAACCGGCACCGCTTTTGGCGGCTTGCTCCTTAGCGGCTGCTTGACGAGCGGATCTGCCACCCGCAATCCTGATGGCCGCTTCGGTCCGCTGCGAACCGATCCCGAAGGTATTCTCGACCTGCCCGAAGGCTTTTCCTACCGCATCGTCTCGCGCGCCGGTCAGGTGATGGACGACGGCGAAAGCGTGCCCGATGCGGCGGACGGAATGGGCTGTTTCGACATTGGAAATGGCGAGATCGCGCTGGTGCGCAATCACGAGATTACCCCGAGCGGAGACAATGCCGTCGCGGTTAGTCCGGCCTATGACACGGTCGCGCGCAGCCTGTTGGCGCTCCCCGGCGGGACGACGACGCTCGTGCTGGACGCGCGCACGCTGGAGCTGAAGCGGCAATATCGCAGCCTTGCCGGCACGATCCGCAATTGCGCGGGCGGAGTGACGCCGTGGAATAGCTGGCTCAGCTGCGAGGAGAACACGGCACGGGCAACCGGGAGGATCAACAAGGATCACGGCTACGTATTCGAGGTGCCCGCCACGCATCGCGGCCTGATTGATCCGCAGCCGCTGCGCGCCATGGGCCGCTTCAATCACGAAGCGGCGTGCGTCGATCCGGCGACCGGCGTGGTTTACATGACCGAGGACCGGCAGGATTCCCTGATCTATCGCTTCCTCCCCCGCGAGCGCGGCAACCTCGCGGCAGGAGGCACCTTGCAGGCGCTGGCGCTGGAGGGCGTTTCCGACACAAGCAACAAGGCGGACGTGCAGATGCAGGTCGGCGCGCCGGTGCAGGGGACGTGGTTCACTCTCGACGACGTCGAGGCACCGGAGGACGATCTGCGTACCCGTGGCGCGGCGCAGGGCGCGGCGATCTTTGCGCGCGGCGAAGGCATGTGGATGGGCCAGGGCGAGTTCTATTTCACCGCCACCAGTGGCGGCGTAGCCGGGGAAGGGCAGATCTTCCGCGTCCGCCCCATGGCGGGATACGAAGGCGCAGACCTCGTCGAGCTGTTCTACGAAAGCCCGGCGGCGAGCGAGTACAGTTTCGGCGACAACCTCGTCGTTTCGCCCTTCGGCGACCTTATTGTCTGCGAGGACCAGTACGGCGCGATTGTGGACAATTACCTGCGCGGCATCACGCCTGCAGGCGAGGCTTACGCCTTCGGGCGGCTGCGGATCCAGACAGAGCCTGCGGGTGCGTGCTTCTCTCCCGACGGGCGCACGCTGTTCGTCAACGCCTACAGCCCGACGATGACGCTGGCGATCACCGGACCGTGGCCGACCGCGTGATGGGCGCGCCTTCGGTTCTGTTCGTCTGCCTCGGCAATATCTGCCGCTCGCCGTTGGCCGAGGGCGCGATGCGCGCCGCAACGGAAGATGCGGGGCTGGATGTGAGGATCGATAGCGCAGGCACAGGCGGATGGCATGTCGGCAACCCGCCGGACGAGCGCGCGATTACAGAGGCGAAGCGGCACGGTGTCGACATATCCGGATTGCGCGCGCGGCAGGTCGGGCCGAAGGATTTCAAGCGCTTCACGCATATCTTCGCACTCGATGCGCAGAACCTTGCCGACCTTCGCCGCATGGCACCTGCCGATGCGACCTCGGAGCTCGGGCTGCTGCTCAATGCGGTGCCGGGGCGCGAGGGCGAGGCGGTGGCCGATCCCTATTATGGTGATACGGTCAGCTTCTCTAAGACATGGCGTGACGTAAGCGAGGCGGCAGAAGCCCTGGTCGCGCGCCTCTCGCAGTGAATTGGCAGGACCGCATCGCCTCCGCATCGGGGAGCGAGGTAACAGGTGGGCGCAAGCTCGCCGGTGGCGACCTCGGAGCGGCGGCGCTGGTCGAGCTTGCCGACGGGCGCAGCCTGGTTGCCAAGGACGGTCCAATGGTCGAGCGGGAAGCGGTGATGCTGCGCGCGATCGCGGCGACCGGCGCGCCTGCCCCGGCGGTCCACCACGCTGCGGACCGGCTGCTGCTGATGGACTATATAGAGTCGGACGGCGCGAAAGGCTGGGAAAGCCTCGCCGAGGCCCTGCGCCTGCTCCACACCCCGCGCGACGAGCCTTATGGTTGGAACACCGACTACGCGTTCGGCCCGGTTGCAATTTCGAACGCACGCGGTCGCGACTGGCCAACTTTCTGGGCGGAGAACCGCTTGCTCTGCCACGGCGAAAAGATCGACGGCAGCATCACCGCGCGGCTCGAAGCGCTTGCGAAACGCCTGCCCGACCTGCTCCCCGCCACGCCGCCGCCCGCGCTGCTGCATGGCGATCTGTGGGGTGGCAATGTCCTGTTCCACGAAGGAAGACTCGCCGCGCTGATCGACCCGGCAAGCTACATCGGCGACCGCGAAGTCGACGCCGCGATGACGACGCTGTTCGATCACCCGCCCGCCAGCTTCTTCGCTGCGCTGCACCTCGAGCCTGACTGGCGAGATCGCCTGCCCGCCTACCGGCTGTGGCCGCTGCTCGTCCACCTGCGCCTGTTCGGCCACGCCTATCGCGGTTCCGTGCTTGCGGCGCTCGACTCGCTCGGGGTGTAGTCAGAACCGCTTGCGCTCGCGTAGAGCCTTGGCAGGCGAACCGGCCACGACAGTCCATTCCGGCACATCGCGAGTAACGACAGCGCGAGCCGCGCAGACAGCGCCTTCACCCAGTTCGACACCCGGGCCAACGAAGCATTCGGCGGCGACCCATGCCTTTGGCCCGACGCGGATCGGCGCCGTGGCGAGCGGCATGGCGGGATCGTCGTAATCTCGCGAGGCGGAGCAGAGAAAGGCGCGCTGGCTGACGGTTGCGCCGGGGCTGAGTTCGATCACCGCAACGCTGTAGCAATCCACGCCGTCACCGAGCGTGCTGCCATGCCGCATGACGAGATTCCACGGCGCCCAGATCGTGGCGGAAGGATAGGGCTTCGCGCCCGCTTCCACTTTCGCACCGAACATGCGCAGCAGCATACGCCGCCATGCGTGGAACGGGCGCGGGGAGGGGCGGTAGAGGAACAGCCAGACGAGGCCCCATATGCCGCGCGCCGCACGATTGGCGAGCGATGTGGGCGGGACTGTCCGGAGCGACTGCATCTCTATCCTGTGCTCAATCCTGCCCGGTGTCGGGGAAAGGTGTCCATTCCCCGCCTTCTGGCATCGGGGCGAAGATGGCGTCGAGCATGTCCGGGGTCACGCCTTCGGGCACCGCCGGGTTCCATTGCGGCGCGCCGTCCTTGTCGACCAGCACTGCGCGCACGCCTTCAGTGAAATCCTCGCGCATCATCATGCGGCTTGCCACGCGATATTCCATTGCCATGTTCTCAGCGAAACTGTCGCACCCGGCGGCGAACTGGCGCAGTGCTACCTTGCCAGTGGCGGGGCACTTGGCGCGCACCGCCGTCAGTTCCTTCGCCGCCCATTCGCTGTCGTCGGCTTCCAGCGCGTCGATAATGCCTTCGAGCGTGTCGGGGCCGAACAACAGGTCGATCCTGACCGCATTGCCCGCGATGCGCGCTTCGGGCGGGGTTGCGGCTAGGTCGTCCAGCACCGCGCCCGCATCCTCCCCGCCCGCGATCCGCGCCTTGGCTTCGGCAAGCGAGGCGCTTTCCAAGTAATGCGTGGCGAGCCCGGCCCACAGGCATTCCGCCCCGTCAAGCCGTGCGGCGGTGAGCGCGAGGAACTTGCCCACAGCACCGGGCAGGCGCGGCAGGTACCAGCCCGCACCGACGTCGGGGAACAGGCCAATACTGCCTTCGGGCATGGCGAACATCGTGTTCTCGGTCGCTACCCGGTATTCGCATGGCTGGCTGATGCCGACCCCGCCGCCCATTGTCACGCCATCCATGAAGGCGACGATCGGCTTGGGATAGGTGAACATCAGATGGTTCATGCGGTATTCGGCGTGGAAGAAAGCTCGGCCCGCTACGCCGCCATCCTCCAACGCGGAATTGCGGACAAGCTGCACATCGCCTCCCGCACAGAAACCGCGCCCCTCGGCATGGTCGAGGATGACGGCGGTTAGCTTCGCATCGTTGCGCACCCGCAATAGCGCCTCGGACATGGCCTCGCACATGGCCTGTGTCAGCGCGTGCAGCGCCTTGGGACGATTAAGCGAGATATGCAGTGCGGAGTCGTGGACGTGAGTATTGATGTCATCAGTCATCGGGTTCGGCCTCTTCGATCAGGTCCCAAAGGTTGCCATACGGATCGTGGAACACAGCAACGGTGCCGTAGCGTTCTTTGCGGGGAGCCTCTGTAAAAACAACCCCACGCCTGAGAAAAGCCGCCTGGGTCGCCGCGATATCGTCGGTATGAAGGAAAAAGCCGACCCGTCCGCCAGTCTGGTTTCCGATCGCGCCCGCCAGCCTTTGGCTCTTCGCCTCGGCCAGCAGGAGCGTCGCCTCGGCCAGCAGGAGCGTCGCCCCTGCATTCGGCCCGACGACCACCCAGCGCTTGCTATCGCCAGGATCGGTGTCTTCATGCAGCGCGACGCCCAGCGTGCCGGCGTAATAGCCAATTGCCTCATCGTATTCCCGCACCACGAGCGTGGTCATGGCGAAAGTCAGGCCGTTCACTGCCGCAGCAAATCTCTTCCGACAATCATGCGCATCACTTGGCTCGTGCCCTCGAGGATCGAGTGCACCCGCAGGTCGCGCCAGAAGCGTTCGATGGGGTAATCCTTCAGGTAGCCGTATCCGCCGAAGATCTGCAGCGCGTTGTTGACCACATTGCTGCCGCTGTCGGTCGCCAGCCGTTTCGCCATAGCGGAAAAGCGCGTCTTGTCGGGCGCGCCATCGCTGACCTTGGCAGCAGCGAGATAAAGCAGCGCGCGCGCCGCCTCCAACTCGGTCGCCATGTCGGCGAGCATGAACTGCGTGTTCTGAAAATCGGCAATCGGCTGGTCGAACTGCTGGCGATCCTTGGAATAGGCGATCGCCTCGTCGAGGCACCGTTGCGCGCCGCCGAGCGAGCAAGCGCCGATATTGAGCCGCCCACCATCGAGCCCCGCCATGGCGAAGCGAAAGCCCTCGCCTTCCGCGCCCACGCGGTTTGTGACCGGCACGCGGGCATTCTCGAAAATGACCTGCGCGGTGGGGGAGGCGTTCCAGCCGAGCTTCTTTTCCGGCGCGCCGAAGCTGACGCCGGGCGTGTCCTTGTCGACGACGAGGCAGGAAATGCCACTTGTCTTGTGCTCGTCGGTGCGGACCATCACGACATAGACATCGTTCACCCCACCGCCGGAGATGAACTGCTTGGTGCCGTTAAGCACGTAATAGTCGCCATCGAGCTTCGCCGTCGTCTTGAGCGCCGCCGCGTCGGAGCCACTGCCCGGTTCGGTGAGACAGTAGCTGGCGAGCTTCTCCATCCCGATCAGGTCGGGGAGGTAGCGGTCCTTGATCTGCTGCCCGCCGAAGGTATCAATTATCCACGCGGACATGTTGTGGATCGAGATGAAGGCGCTGGTTGTCGGGCAGCCATAGGCCATCGCTTCCATGATGAGCGCCGCTTCGAGCCGTCCGAGGCCGATGCCGCCGCTCGCTTCCGAGACATAGATTGCGCCAAAGCCCAGCTCCGCCGTGCTCTTGATCGTCTCAACGGGGAAGTGGTGCTTTTCGTCCCACTCTCCGGCATGCGGCACGATATTGTCGGCGGTAAACCGCCGCGCCATCTCCTGAATGGCGAGCTGGTCTTCGGAAAGCTGGAATTGTCCGGTCATGGGGCGTCGTTTCTCCTGCCGCACCCATGTCAGGAAGCGATTGCAGGTGCAACTATCCGCCTGCCGGAGACGCCGTCAATTCGGCTGCGGTTGGGCGGTCGGCGGTGCCGCAGGAATTGGTTCGGGCGCAGTGCCGGACGCGTCATCCATCGGCACAGGGGCGAAGCCTTGCGCGGTGTCGCGAAGGTCTTCGGGTTGTGTGGAAACGGTTTCGGGTCTGTTGGCAGCCTCCGGGCCGACAGCAGTGGGTGGGCTCGTCTGTCGAGGCTTCGCAGGGCGCGCTTTGTCTTTGTCGCGTGCGACATGGTCGTTCTCGTAGGCCAGCTGACGATCCTCCACGGCGGCATCGCGGCTTTCGAGATCGTTGTCGCATGCTCCCGCCAAGAGGGGGACGGCGATACAGGCGGTGACAGCAAACGGATGCAGGCGCATCGGCGAGTTCTCAAAGCAGGTTACACTAGCCGCATTGTATCCGCGTAATGGTGAAGGAATCGTCATAATGGACGGTTAGCCGGTCAGCACGGTAGTCCATCGTCATGGCGCTGCGCGGTGGTGCCCAGCGCAGCTGCCGTGCGCCGCTCGCTGCGAGCATCGTCGCGCCTGCTTCCGCCGTCGCTCTGGCGCCCGTTTGCCCCTGCGCCGCATCGGCATTGCAAGTGCTCACTGGCGCGGCGACCAGTTCACCCCCGTCATGCGTATGGTCCACGCCTGGCCCGTGCGAATGCGCGCAGGCGGCGAAGAGGGGCAGGGCGACAAGGGCAATCGGCGCTTTCATGAGCTGCATCCTAGCCCTTGCGTCTGCTGCGCGCTAGGGCGCTTGGCTGAAGGAGAGCGCGCGATGGCAGGTTTGTGGTTCGAGGAGTTGCATGTCGGGCAGATGTTCGAGCATCCGCTGCGCCGCACGGTGACCGAGGCGGACAACCTCTTGTTGACGACGCTCACCCACAATCCGGCCGCGCTGCATCTCGATGCCGAATACATGAAAGACACCGAATTCGGCCGCGTGTTGGTCAATTCCTGCTTCACGCTCAGCCTGATGGTGGGGATCAGCGTCAATGACACGACGCAGGGCACGGCGGCGGCCAATCTCGGCTGGGACGAGGTGCGCTTCCCCGCGCCCGTCTTCATCGGCGACACGCTGCGGATCGAGACCGAGGTGCTCGATCTGCGCGACAGCAAGAGCCGCCCGAAACAGGGCATCGTTACCTTCGCTCACCGCGCCTATAACCAGGACGGCGCACTGGTCGCCAGCTGCAAGCGCACCGGCTTGCAACACCGCCGCCCCAAAAGCGATTGACGCTACGTCCGCGTCGCGGCAATGCGATGCGCCTCGGGCAGGCGGGTGTAGCTCAATGGGAGAGCAGCAGCTTCCCAAGCTGAC
>JBARVT010000247.1:0-3017 GCA_049646405.1 Alteraurantiacibacter sp. | reverse complement strand
GGCTGGAACGGACCCGCTGGGGCACCACTGCGCACAATTTCCTCAAGACCTGGTACGCGCCGCTCCTGTTCCGCCCGCATTTGTTCGTGAAGGGCTGCCGCCTGCTGTTCGGTGACCACGCCATGTTCTTCCGCCGCGCGCAGTTCCTTGAATGCGGCGGCTGCGATCCGGACGCGCGAGTGATGGAAGAAGCAGATCTGTGCATCCGCATGACCCGCTTCGGCAGGGTGAAACTGGTGCCGCGCACGGTGGTGACGAGCGACCGCAGGATTGCCGAGTGGGGCGCGCTCAGGGCGAACTGGGTTTACCTGAAGGTCGGGTTTTTGTGGGGGCTGGGGGCAAGGAAGCGGCTGGAGCGGTTCTATCCGGATGTGCGGTAGAGGCAGTAGGCGGTAAGCAGTAGGCAGCAGTTGCTATCCCACACGGGGGGCGGGTAAATATTCCCGGGCAATCCCGTAAGCGATTAGCCGATCAAGCCAGTCCCGATCCGTCGCCGGACATGCCAGCCCCGTCACCGCGCGAAACCTTACATCCTCGAACGCGGGAGAGCGGGTGAAATACGCACCGAACGTCCCGAGCATGCGGCCCGCCAGCAGCCGCTCCGCCGGGCGCAGGCTCGCCATGCTGTAGTCCTTTGGCGCAACCACTTGCGGGTCAGGGAAATGCGCCACGCGCGCCACGCCGTGCGCCAGCTCGGCAGCGGGCAGGGGCGTGTCGGCGACGAGGTGGAAATAGCCGCCTTGCGCCTGCTCCATCCGCTCGGCCAGCCGCACGATCCCTGCGGCGACATGATCGATGGGGACGAGATCGAGCGTCGAGCCGTCCTCCGCCGGGAACACCGTCACCTTGCCGCGCGCCATCAGGCGGAAGACGTTGCAGAGCGAGGGAAAGTCGCGGATCGCGCCGGTCGCGCTGTCGCCCAGTACGATGGACGGGCGCGCCACCGCGAAGGGCACGCCGCTCTCCGCGACGACGCGCTCGCCCTCGGCCTTGCTCGCTTCGTAGCGATTGGTGAATCGCGTATCCGCTGGCACCGGCCCTTCCGCAATCGCGCCATCGTGCTGGCCACAGACATAGGCGGTGCTGACATGCAGAAACGCCGCGCCCGCCGCCCGCGAATAGGCAAGCGCATTGCGCGTCCCCTCGACATTGACCGCACGAAGTTCCTCCTCCGGCGCGTCGAATTCGAGGCTGGCGGCGCAATGGATCATGAGATTGTACGGCCGTGGCTCCAGCCCGAGCATTTCTCGCGTCACGTCGCCTGCTACGACGGCGACACCTTCGACGAGCGCTCCATCATTGCCGCGCACCTCCGGATTGCGGCGGACAAGTGCGGTGACGGCATGGCCGCGCGTCACGAGCCGCGCACAGACTTCGCCGCCGATCAGGCCGGCGGCACCGGTGACGAGGATATTCAACAACAAGCAGCGCCTGCCGCCGCACCTTCGCTTGCGCCTTGTTCGAACGGGCTGTCCGTCCCGCATCCCCGAAACACGCCGAAATGCTTCTCGAAATTGCCGATGAACTCGAAATGCCGGGCGAAGCGCGTCTCGGCGAGCATCAGCCAGCTATTGCCGCAAACGGGGAAGACCCGCCCCGCCTCGATTTCGTGATGCGCGTCAAGCATGAACACCCGTTCCTCTTCCGGAACACTTCCCTTGTAGCGCACCGCCTGCCCATAATCCTCGCATTGCGGCTCCAGCCCCTCCAGCTTGAACAGGCGATAGGTGGCGGAGACAAAGTCGATCCCGTCGAGCTTCGCCTTGACCTCGCTATCGTTGATGCCGAGCGGGCGGTCGGTGACGAGGCGCGGATCGGCGAAGCCTGCCGCCCTGGCGATCCGTTCGAAATCGCCCCAGTAGAGCGCACCCGACAGGCATTCGCCATGCAGCACCGGGTCGCTGAGCAGATGCTGCGGCACGCGGCGGTTCGCATAGACATCCGAGAAATAGACCTCCCCGCCCGGTTTCAGCAGCCGATACGCGGCGCGGAACACCGCTTCCTTGTCGGCGACGAGGTTGATGACGCAGTTGGAAACGATGACGTCGAAGCTCTCCGGCTCGAGACCGAGATCGCCCAGTTTCTCGATATCGCCTTCGATGAAATCGACATTCGCATAGCCGAATTGCTTGGCATGCCAGCCTAGATGCTCGCGCGCCACCGCAAGCTGTTCGGGCGTCGCGTCGACACCCGTCACATGCCCGTCCCGCCCGACCAGCTGGGCGAGCAGGTAAACGTCCTGCCCGCTTCCGGAGCCGAGATCGAGCACCCGGCAGCCCTCCAGCGCCTGCGGCACCACGAGCCCGCAGCCGTAATAGCGTGCCTTCACCTCCTCATGGACGTTCTTCAGCGCCGCCATCACATCCGGCGCTGGCATTGCGACAGTGCAGCACGCATCGGTGCGCAAATCCTGCGATCCGCCGAGAATCTTGCCGTAATAGTCCTGCGAATTTTCGAGATTCATGAAACCCTGCGCCCTTTTTCTTCGAATGGGTGGCCATAGCCACGAAGCTTTTCGTTTCCCAGTCCAACTGGGTTACGGGCAGGGAGACTTATGGATTATTCGCATGACGTTATCGTGATCGGCGGCGGCGCTGCCGGGCTTACCGCTGCGGGCGGCTGCGCGCTCTTCGGGCTCACGGTAGCATTGATCGAAGGCCACAAGATGGGCGGCGAGTGCCTCAACAACGGCTGCGTGCCGTCCAAGGCGCTGATCGCCAGCGCCCGCCGCGCCGCCGAGGCGAGCGGGGAAAAGCGCGCCGGGGTGCAACTCGCCGCGCCTGTGGTGGAGTGGGCTGGCGTGCATGCGCATGTCCACCGGGCCATCGCAGACATCGCGCCACACGACAGCGAGGAACGCTTCGAGGCAATGGGCTGCGAGGTCATCCGCGACTGGGCGACATTCACCGGCCCGCGTTCTGTCGCGGTCGGCGGCCGCACGCTCACCGCGCCGCGCATCGTCATCGCCACGGGCAGCGCGCCTTTCGTACCGCCGGTGGGGGGGCTGGATGGCGTGC
>JBARVT010000246.1:0-1511 GCA_049646405.1 Alteraurantiacibacter sp. | reverse complement strand
TCGTCTTCCCGGCGTTCTTCGGGCAATTCGGCCACCCGCTGCCGGGCGGTGGCGAAATCGCCGGCACCCCACAGCATCCGCGCAATCGCCGGATCGCCGTCGCGCCCCGCGCGGCCCGTCTCCTGGTAATAGCCCTCGATCGACTTGGGGATTCCTGCATGGGCGACAAAACGCACGTCTGGCTTGTCGATGCCCATGCCGAAGGCGACGGTCGCGACGATTACCATGTCTTCGCTGGAGACGAAGGCGGACTGGTTCGCGGCGCGCACTTCGGGTGGCAGGCCGGCGTGGTAAGGCCGCACGGGGCGGCCGGTGCGCTCTGCCAGTTGCTGCGCCAGTTTTTCCACCCGCGCCCGCGTCGGTGCATAGACGATGCCCGGCCCCGGCTCCGCCGCTATCAGCTCCGCGACCTGCTGTGCCGCATTGTCGCGATGGGTGATCGTGTAGCGGATATTGGGGCGGTCGAAACCCGCCAGCACCATGCCGTCTGCAGGAATGCCGAGCTGCGCGAGGATGTCGGCCCGCGTGTGCGCGTCTGCCGTTGCCGTCAGCGCAAGGCGCGGCACGTCGGGAAAGGCGTCCATCAGCGGGCGCAGCTGTCGGTAATCAGGCCGAAAATCGTGGCCCCATTCCGAAACGCAATGCGCCTCGTCGACCGCGAACAGTGCGATTCGCGCGCTGGCGAGCAGGTCGCGAAAGCCCGGCTGGCTCGCACGTTCGGGCGCGACATAGAGCAGGTCCAGCCCGCCCGCCCGGAATGCGTCCAGCGTCTCGCGCCAGTCGGCGTCGACGCTTGTGAGCGTCGCGGCGCGAATGCCGTTGGCGCGCGCGCTGCGCAGCTGATCATGCATCAGCGCAATCAGCGGGGAGATGACGATGCAGGTGCCTTTTAGCATGGTTGCAGGCAGCTGGTAGGTCAGTGACTTGCCCGCACCAGTTGGCATGACGGCGAGCGTCGACTGCCGCGCCAGCACGCGCGCGACCACATCCTCCTGCACCCCGCGAAAATCGGCGAAACCGAAGATGCGGCGCAGTTCCTCGCGCGCTTCGGCGAGGCCGGGCGATGTGGCAGATACATCAGGCATGGCGGAACATCTGGCAGATGGCTCGCCACATCGCCAGCGGCGCGATGGGGCATTTCCACCTGCGCATGGCTGCGCTATGCTCGCACGCACCCAGACAATGTCCAGCAAGGGACCCCATGCCATGAAAAAGATCGCTCTCGCCGCCGCCGCCGCTGCATTCGCGCTGTCCGCTTGCGGGGAAACCACCGACGCTTCCGAAGAAGCGACCGCCGACACCGTCGAAATCGATGCCGACGAGGCGATGGAAGACGTGCCGCTGCCTGTCGAAGACGATTCCGCCACGATGACCGCCGACGAAGCCGAAGCGGTCGAGGAGGACATGAATGTCGGCGAGGAAGAGGCCGAGGCCGCTGCCGACGAAGCTATGTCCACCGTTGATGCTGCCGAAGCTGCCATGGCCGAAATGGAAGCCGCCGAGGGCGAGTG
>JBARVT010000245.1:0-5466 GCA_049646405.1 Alteraurantiacibacter sp. | reverse complement strand
ACCCGTGGGTCTCCACCACGCGCCGCAAGCTCAGCCTGATCCTGTTCGGCTGATGGCCGCGACTCGCTTCTCCATCTTCCCGCTGACCGGGGCCATCCTGTTCCCCGGCCTGCAACTGCCGCTCCATATATTCGAGCCGCGATACCGCGCGATGGTGGGCGATGCGCTGGTGCGTGATCGTCGGATCGCGATGATCCAGCCGCGCGAGCCAGTCGAGAATGCGCCGCTCTACGATATCGGCTGCATCGGCAAGATCGAGGATGTCGAGACAAGCGAAGACGGGCGCTACAACATCGTGCTGGTCGGCGAAGCGCGCTTTCGCGTCACCCGCGAACTCGAGGTCACGACACCCTTTCGCCAGGTCGAGGCCGAGCTGATCGAGGAGCCGGAGAACCAGTATCTCTCGCTTGGCGAACGCGCGAGTTTCGAACACGAGGCGCGCAAATATGCCGACAGCCAAGGCTATGCGATCGACTGGGATTCGGTCGCGCAACTGGACGACGAAACGCTGATCAATGGCGTGAGTCAGATCGCGCCGTTCGATTCGGCGGCGAAGCAGGGCTTGCTGGAGGCGAAGAACCTGCGCGAGCGGTGTGATTTGCTGGTGAGCCTGCTGGAGTTTTTTGCGCGCGGCGATCCGGACGAGGGGACGGTGACGCTGCAGTAATCTGCTTTTCGCTCGCGCTTCCGCGTGAGCGTCCTCGCTAAACGCACTCCGCTTCGCTGCGTGCCCGCTGCGGGCGGGCGCTTGCCCTGTCCGACCCAAGGAGGGCCGGAGCTCCGCGGCACCGAGGGACGACCCCGCGGAGGCGTGGCGCAGTTCAGATACCGAACGAACCCCTCAATCCGTCGATTACATACTGCGCCGCCAAAGCCGCCAGCAACACGCCGAGCAGGCGTGTGATAACCGCCTCGACCTTGTCGCCGAGCAGGCGGATGAGCGGGCGGGCTGCGATCAGCGCGAGCATTGTCAGCACCAGCACCGCCGCAAGCGCGCCGAGCACGACGAGGCTTTCCTCGATCCCCTCCGCCTCGTTCTGCAGCAGCATGATCGCGGCGATCGCGCCCGGTCCGGCGAGCATCGGCATGGCCATGGGGAAGACCGACACGTCCTCCACCTCGGTCGCGGCGATTTTCTCGGCGCGTTCCTCGCGCCGCTGGGTGCGCTTTTCGAACACCATTTCCCACGCGATCCAGAACAGCATCAGCCCGCCCGCGATGCGAAAGGCGTCGAGCTCGATATGCAGCGCGGCCAGCAAATCCTGCCCGAACAGCGCGAAGACCAGCAGGATGACGAGTGCGATGGCGCAGGCGCGGATTGCCATGATGCGCGCCTGCGCGGCGGAAGCGCCCTTGGTCAGCCCGGCATAGATCGGCGCGCAGCCCGGCGGGTCGATCACCACGAACAGCGTGATGAAGGCGGACAGGAACAGTTCGGTCATGTCACTCGGCCGAGGGCGGCACGGCGAAATCGACGGCCTTCTGCCAGCTGCCCTCGCGATACCAGAGCACGCTTACCGCACGCGTGCCGTCGGGTGCGTGCGTCCATGTCCAGCTGAGCGAGCCGTCGCGCGCGGATGCTCCGCCGAAATCGACACCTTGTGCCATCGCGGCCAGCGGCGGCGGCGGCAGGGGGATGCCGTCCTGCGGGCAATCCGCCACGCGCCCCTCGATACTGCTCAGCCCGGCGACGACGATGGAGTCCGCGGGGATATCCGCGTCGGCAGGCGGCGCAGGCGGCTGCGGATCGTCGAGCGCACCGATATCGTAAGTCCATTTGTAATTGCGGTCGCCCTGCAATTCCCAGGTGGTGACATAGCTGCCGACCTTCCCGTCCGGATTGCGCAGCCGCCCGAACGAAACGGCAAGCGTGCCGTCGCAGCTCGACCAGACGGTATTGGGCGTCCATGCGACGCTCTGATCAGGGTCGCTCTGCCCTGCAAGCCACGGGCCTGCCGCAATCGGGCCGTTGCGGCCATGGATCACTGCATCGTCCGTCGCCCATGTGCGAAAGGCGGTCCATTGCCCCTCCTCGCGCGCCATCTTGGCAAAGGCGAAATCTGCCGCCGCAACGCGGCCCGGATCGCCGATACTGTCGAGCCGCTCCAGCGTGGCACGCGCCGTGCGCGTTTCGCGGTTGCGTGCCTGCTGACCCGCAGAAGTGCAGGCGACGAGCGCGCCGGTTGCGGCGAGCAAAATGGCGGCGTGCCGTTTCATCCCAGCATCACATTCGTCAGGATGATCTGCAGGATGTTGAGCAGAATGATCAGCACCAGCGGCGAAAAGTCGATCGCGCCCGTATCGGGCAGCACGCGGCGAATGGGCGAAAGGATCGGGTCGAGCAGAGCGTTGATTGAGCGATAGACCTGCATCGCGAATTCGTTGCTCGGGCTGACAACGTTGAACGCGAACAGCAGGCCGATGACGAATTGCACGATGACGAGCAGGATGATCGCGCTCGTGATGACTTCTACGATTTGCAAGATGGCGAGCACGCCTGTCTCCCGATTGGAACGAGGGAAATGTGTATCACGCGGCTAATACGGGTCAAGCGGCGCTGACCAGCGTGCCCGCGCCGCGGCTGGTGAAGAATTCGAGCAGCATGGCGTGCGGCACACGCCCGTCGAGCACCACCGCTGCCTCGCATCCCGCCTCGACCGCATCGACGCAGGTCTGCAGTTTGGGGATCATACCGCCGCTGATCGTGCCGTCCTCGCGCAGCGCGGCAATGTCGTGGGGTGTCAAATCGGTCAGCAGAGCACCGTCCTTGCCCAACACGCCCGCGACGTCGGTCAGCAGGAAGAGCCGCGCGGCACCCAGCGCCGCCGCCAGCGCGCCCGCCATCGTGTCGGCATTGATGTTGTAGGTGTGCCCCTCCCCGTCGCTGGCGATGGGTGCGACGATGGGGATCATGCCCGCATCGCTCGCGGTCTTGAGTACGGCAGTGTCGACGTCCACCGGCTGGCCCACGAAGCCGAGGTCCACCGCCTGTTCGATCTGGCTGTCCGGGTCCTTCACCGTGCGACTGACCTTTTCCGCGCGGACCATCTTGCCGTCCTTGCCGCTCAGGCCGATGGCCTTGCCACCCGCCTGGTTGACCCAGCCGACCAGCTCCTTGTTGATCGCGCCCGACAGGACCATCTCTGCCACCTCGGCCGTCGCCTTGTCGGTGACGCGAAGGCCGTCGACGAAGGTGCTCTCGACGCCGAGTTTCTTCAGCATCGCGCCGATCTGCGGGCCGCCGCCGTGGACGACGACCGGATTGATGCCGACCGCCTTCAGCAGCACGATATCCTCCGCGAAGTCGCGCGCCGCCTCCGGATCGCCCATCGCGTGGCCGCCATATTTCACTACGAAGCTGCGCCCGGCATAGCGCTGGAAATAGGGCAGCGCCTCGATCAGCGTTTCCGCCTTGGCCAGCATCCGGCCTGTGCCGGGGGTGTCGCCTGTCTCGGTCATGCCGCGCGCAATAGAGCGGCGGCGCGCGAAGGGCCAGCGTTTGTCACTGTAAGGATCGTCTTAACCCTCGCTGGGTATAATAGCGGTATCATCGCTGGAACTCGGGCGCTGAGCAGGGACTGAGGGGGACCATCATGGTCGAGATGAACGACATCGAGGATCGCGGCGGGCGTCGCCGAGCGGATCGCCGCAAGGCGCAATTGCCGTTTGACGGGCCGGAGCGCCGCAAGGCGGCGCGCCGCAGAAAAACGGACCGGCGCGCGAAGCCGCGCATTGCCGCCGAATAGCGCATCTGGAAAAGCGAACGCGCTTGCGGCATTCCGGGTCGCATGAAACGCAAGGCATATGACGCGGCGCTCGAACCGCTCGAACTCGAACTGGTGCAGATGGCCCGTTGGGCAAGGGCCACCGGGGAGCGCATCTGCGTGCTCTTCGAAGGACGCGATACAGCGGGCAAGGGCGGCTCGATCAAAGCGATCAGCGCGCGGCTGAACCCGCGCCAGTGCCGCGTGGTGGCGCTGCCCAAGCCGAGCGATGTCGAGCGCACGCAGTGGTATTTCCAGCGCTACGTCCCGCACCTCCCCGCCGCGGGCGAGATCGTGCTGTTCGACCGCAGCTGGTACAACCGCGCGGGCGTGGAGAGGGTGATGGGCTTTGCCTCGCAGGACGAGGTCGCCAAGTTCCTGCGCGAGGTGCCGGTGTTCGAGCGACTCCTGGTGGATGATGGCATCCGACTGTTCAAATACTGGCTCTCCGCCGGACAGGCGGCGCAGGAGGAACGCTTTGCCGAACGGCTCGCCGATCCGCTGAAGCGCTGGAAGCTCTCGTCCATCGACGTTGCCAGCCGTACGAAATATGCCGGATACAGCGCCGCGCGCGAGGCGATGTTCGCGGCGACGCATAGCGAGCACGCGCCGTGGACGGTGGTCGATTTCAACGACCAGAAGCGCGGCCGCCTGACGTTGATCCGCGACCTGCTGGACCGGCTGCCCGATACCGCCGTGCCGCCCGAGCCGCTCGTCTGGCCCGAGCTGGGCCATGCACCGCTGACCGAGGAATTCGAGTTGCTCCAGCCGATCGCTTCCTTCCTTGCGGAGGACTGATGGTGCAGCCCCTGCGCTTCCGCCGGAAGCGACGGCGCTGGCCGCGACCGAACCTGTCGTCGCTCCGCGTCTGGATCCTGCTCGCCGTCCTCCTCGCGCTCTGGTTCGGCTTGCGCGAAGCGGGCCTCGTCGGTGAGCGGTTCGACGCCCCGCTGCGCGTCACCGAGCAATTCCCGCTCTGCTCTAGCCCCGGCTACACCGCGAATTGCGTGGTCGATGGCGACACCATCCGCATCGGTGAGCGGCGTATCCGACTGACCGGGTTCGACGCGGCGGAGCTCGAGGGGGCGTGCCAGCGCGAAAGCGACCTCGCCATCGCTGCCCGGAACGAACTGCATCGCTGGCTGGCGCTCGGACCATTCGAACTGAGCGGGGGCGCGCAGCCTCCGCGCGACCAGTATGGCCGCGAACTGCGCGCAGCGCGGCGTGTCGGAGCAGACGGCGATGTCGACATGCTCGCCGATATCATGGTGGCCAAGGGACTTGCCGGAACGGGCGGATGGTCCGTCGGCGGCGATGCCTGGTGCTGAACCCTGCCAGCTTCTGCGCGACCTAAAAATCGATCGCCACGCCCTTGATCACCCAGTCACCATAACGTGTCGGACTGAGTTCCTCGTCGACCTTGCCCCGTTCGGGCACAGGGGGCGGATCGTTCGCCCAGTGGGCGGGCTTCTCGAAGCCTTCGGGGCGTTGGGTGGCGCGCTTGGTCATGGCAGCAAGATGGGCGCACTGGCGCGGGCGTGCAAGCGGGACTAGAGGGCACCCCATGTCCGATATTCCCGGCCTCCTTCCGCGCCGTGCGGCGCTTAAGATGCTCGATGCCGTGCTGCGCCGGGGCGAGACGATGGAGCAGGCGGGCGGGGCGGCGAACGGCCTGCCCGGCTTTGCCGACCGCGCGCTGGCC
>JBARVT010000244.1:0-13329 GCA_049646405.1 Alteraurantiacibacter sp. | reverse complement strand
CGGTGCTGATCGTGGCCAGCAGGTTGAGCCAGCTAGAAATGCGGAACTCGGCATTTGTCGCGGAATAGCCCGCGCCATCGGTGATGATCTCGACATAGAAGCGACGGCCGAAATTCTTGCCCAGCGCCACTGCCGTGCCGCGGTCCAGCGCCGGATCGGCCGGCACGATGCGGAGCCGGTCCAGCCCGATGGCGTCGCGCAGCTGGTTGATCGGACCGGTGCCCGAACCGCCGCGCAGGCTCGCCACGGCAGCGCCTAGTTGCAGGGCATCGGTGGCGGAGAGGTTGGTGATCGAGCCGCCAAAGAGCAACCTTGCCAGCAGCTCTTCTTCGGGAAGTGCAGGCACGGAGCTGAAGGTGATGTCCGGCTGGCTTGCATTGCCGCGCACATTCACGTCCACCGCCAGGCCATCGACCTCGGTCTCGGCCAGCAAGTCGATGCGCGGATCGATCGGCACGTTCTGGTCGAAGAAGATCTCGCCCCGCGTAATTTCGAACCGGACCCCGGCAAAGGAATAGGAACCCTGCCGCGGGACGATCTCCACACTGCCGTCGAGCCGCGGATCGTCCGTCGTCCCGCGAATGCGCAGATTGTCGCTGCGCCATTCGGAATCGAGGCCGAGGCCTTCCACCTCAATACCGCCAGGCGCATTGACATCGATCAGGTAACGCCATGGCGAGGTGCCCGCCGCCACCGGCGCGCGGTCCCCCGGGATATTGACCTCGCGCACATTCACGCGCGGGAGCTCGGCCAGTGCTTCGGAGACGGCGCCCAGCTGCCAGCGGGCACCGTTCGCACGCAGCCGGGCGGCGATGGTGCCACCAACGCCGTTCGACACGATGCGCAACGGCCCTGTCACGGTCGCACCCATATTGGCGAGGTCGAGAATCTCGGCGTTCCGCGCGGCAAGGCGGATGTCCATCTGCGGCCCCCGCGATGCGGTGATGTTGGACAGGTCGACGAAGCCGCTACCGCTCACCTGACCGCCATTGGGCGCGGTGCCGGAAAAGCGCGCGAGGTTGAAGCGCGAGCCGTTGAAGCGGCCCTGTGCCGAAACATTGGTAATATTCGTACCGGTCAGCGCACTGCGAACCTGCAGGCTGTCGCCGGAAAGCGAGCCGCGCACCTGCGGATTGCCGAGCGTCCCGCGCACATCCGCCGCGACGACAAGGTCGCCGGTCACGTCGATCAGGTCGATCGCTGCCAGTCTCCATAGCCCAGCGGCGGACCCGTTATAGCGCAGCTGCGCCAAGAGGTCGCCGGTGTAGAGCCGCTCAGTCAGCGAGCCCGATTGTGGCAGGTTGGCGATGCGCGCCTGCAAGCGCCCGTCCAGCCCGGTGCCATCATCCATCACTGCGCGCGCCTGCAACAGCGATTCCGAAAGTTCCGCGACCAGCGCGATGTCGAGCGGGCGGGAGGAGAGCAGCGCGCTGGACCGGGTCAGATCGTCGACCTTCAGCCGCGCCTGGCCGGTCGGCAGGCCGTTCTGTCCGCCCTGGAAATCGACCACGCCCGACACGGTGCCGCCCACGCCTAGCTCGCCCACCAGCACATCGGCGAGACTCAACGGCATATCGTTCAGCGCGATGCGGCCCTGCGCGGGCACGTCGCCGCCGAAGCGGCCATTGGCGATTATGAAGCCGTCGTCGAAGGAGAGCTGCGAACGCTGCAGTTCCCAACCGCCATCGTCGAGCCGCGTCAGCACCGCGCGGCGCGGCATGGAGATGTCCCGACCCGCATAGGAACCGTCCACCGCCACCGCGATCTGCTCGCCATTGCCGCGGCCATTGACGAGCAGCTCGAACCGGCTTCCGCGCCGCCCGGTGATAGCGGCGTCGAATTGGCCCGCACCGTCGGAGAAATCCGCCTGCGCGGCGAGGCGGCCGATGAAGATATTGCCGTAGGAAAGCCCGGTCAGCCGCGTATTGCCGCTTATCGAAACGCCGCCCTCGCCAATCACGCCGCTGGCGTCGATGCGACCGCTGGCGATCGTCAGCGGTGTCGCCCCGGGGAAGCGCGCATTGTCGACAACGAGATCTACATCGAAGCCCTGCCCCCCATTGCGCATGGCGAGCGCAATCCGCCCGTCGATGCCACCGCGCGCCAGAGCAAGATCGCCGGCGACGCCACCCTCGACCAGCGTCAGCACGCCTTCAACGCGGGTTTCAGCCACGTCCAGGCGACTGATATCGACCGTGGTCGTCCCGTCATTCGCGATGTTCAGGAAGAGCTCCCCGTCGAATGCGCCGAGCAGCGAACCGCCAGTCGTCTCGATGGCGAAGCCGTCCGAGGTCGGCGATAGCGCCACGCGCACATTGGAAAGCCCTGCCGACGGCAGCGGATCAGCAAAGACCAGCACGGCGCGCGGCCCGCTGTCAGCCAGCGTCGCTTCGACCGTGAACGGCCCGTAATCGACATGGCGACCGGTGCCCGCGAGGCTGGTCTCACCATTCTCGACTCGCCCGTCGAGGCGCGCGACCAGCTTGCTCGCATTGACGTTGAAATTGTCGAAGAAGATTGGCGCCCCGGACGACAGGCGCAGCCCACCGTCGAAGCGGATATTCTCGCCTGCAAGGTTCGCCAGCGTGGAGTTGGTTACCCGCTCCACCCGCCCGCGCAGATCCGTGTCGAGCGTCCACGGCCTGCCGCCGCCGATGCGGAAGTCGATCTGCGCGCCTGCGTCGATGATCCCGATCCCGTCAAAAGCGAGGTCGGCGATATTCACCGGCCCGGTCACTTGCGTAAGCCCCGTATCGAAATCGCTGTTTAGGCCAAGCCGTGCCTCCAGCCCGGGAAATTGCACATCGAGATTGTCCGACAGCAGCGTGCCGCCCTGATACACGAGTGTGCCGTTCACCGTTCCGTTTACAAGGCGCGGGTCGAACAGTTCGACATTGCTGACGACGCGCGCAATGCTCGCATCGACGGGAATGGTGAAGCGCGTTCCATCATAGGTCAGTGTGCCGCGCTGGAAGAGATCGTTGACGAGCGTACCGCCCGCATCGACCTGCTCGACGCGCAATTCGTGGGGAATGTCGAGCTCGCGGAACGCGCCGTCCAGCGTTGCCTCAATGCTCGCTCCGTTCAGCGCGACATCAGGCGAAAACAGCGTCGGGTCGAGCAGCTGCGCGGCGACGACCACATTGTCGAAGGCGTTGTTGGCGAGGTCTATCGCGCCCGCGCCGTCCGCATTCAAGCCCGCACCGCGCAGGACGAAGTCACCTTCCAGCACGCTGTCCACCAGCGTACCTGACGCGGAAAGCCGCACCGTCTCGCCAAGCGCGCGGGCGGGTAAGCCTTCGAGGTAGAGCGACGGGTTGGCGATGCCTACGATGCGATATTGCCCGGCATCGTTGTAGATATCGAAATCGGCGAGGCGTGTGCCGCCCTGCACCGCGTCGAACGTGCCTTCCCAGCTTGTCCAGGTGCCGTCGCCATCGAGCTGCATGGCAAGGTCTTCTTCGGCTCCGACCATGCCGGCGAGAAAGCTGCCGCGCGGCGCGCGCCAGTCGAGATCGAGATCGAAACGATCGCCGTCCGGTTCGGCGTCCACCAGCATGGTGAACACGTCGCCACCTTCGAAATCGCCTTCCGCATCGAGATGAACGAGGCCGTCGCGGATATCCGCCTCGGCGGCGAAATTGATGACCTGCCGGGAGCCGAGCAGCCCCTCGGCCACGGTCAGGTTCTCGACGGCGAAGCGATCAATGCGAATATCGAAATCGGGCAGGATCGGCGCGTCGGGGTCGCCTGCGACAAGTTCGGGCGCAGCGTAAAGCGTGCCGCCATCGAGCACGAGGTGGCGCACGTCCAGTCCGGTGAAGAACCACGCCAGCGGTCGCCAGTTGAGTTCGATCCGCGGCACTTCGAGAAACAGCGTGTCGTTGGCGTCGCGGAATTCGACATCCTTCAGAGTGCTCGACCACAGGATCGAACCGTCGATCTCGCCGACCTTCACCGACAAGCCCGAAGCGGGCGCGACCTTGGCGATCTCGTCGACGATGAACTGGCGTCCCGGCGGCGTGTGCAGGAAGGCAAGGAACAGGACCACGATGGCGAGGATCGCGGCGAGCAGCCAGCCTATCGCTTTGAGCGGGCGCGTGACCCAGCGGCGCTTTGTCTTGCGCTCGACCGGCGCGTCCTCGACTGCGCCGTCGTCCTCGATCACCGCCTCGGTCATCAGAATGCCTGCCCCAGCGCGACATAGACGGCGACCCAGTTATCATTCGGACCCGGATTGAGCGGCACGGCCACGTCGAGCCGCAGCGGGCCGAACCCGGTGGCGTAGCGCACGCCCAGCCCCGCGCCGAAGCGGATCGTGGAGAAGTCGGGTATCTCGTCCTCGCCCACCGAACCGGCGTCGACGAACGGCACGACGCTCACCGCGCCATCGAGGAAGCCGGTGCCGATGCGCGCCTCTGCCGAGAGTTCGACGACGCTGCGCCCGCCGCTCGGATTGCCGAACTCGTTCACCGGGCCAATCTGGCGATAACCGTAGCCGCGCACCGATCCGCCGCCACCGGCATAAAGCCTGCGAGACGGGGCAATGGCATCGACCGGCGCACCGGGAATGCTGGCCAGTCGCACGCGGCCAGCCAGCACAGTGTTCTCGCCCACCGACTGGTAATATGAAGCATCGACCTGGCTGCGCAGGTAGAAGCTTTGCACCCCGTCATTGTCGGACACTTCCGGCGAGAGGCGACCCGACAGGCGCCAGCCCTCGGTCGGGTCGAGCAGGTCGTCCGAATTGTCGAGCTGGGCATAAAGCGGCAGCGCGGCGACGAAGTAGGTTTCGCGCTGCAGCGGGTTACCATCAACGTCGATCTCGCTTTCCTGCGTGGCGACCAGTTCCAGCCCGACCGACCAGCTGAACTCCTTCTGGAACAGAAGGTTGCTCACCCGCTCGAACGTGCCGACCAGAGATACGGTGCGTGCATCGTAAAGCTCGTAGTCGATGGTGCTGGCAAAGGCGTCGAGCGTCAGGATCTGGTCACGGTCGCGGAAATTGTTCTTGCGGAAGGTGACGCCCGCCAGCTGTTCCTGCGTGCCGAGGATGCCGCGCACCCGCAGCAGGCCTTCGGGCGGGAACAGGTTGCGGTGTTCCCACATCCCTTCCAGCCGAATGCCCGTTTCCGTGCCAAAGCCGATATTCCCCGCAATCGTGCGAAGCGGCGCGGGCGTGAGTTCGGCGGCGATGTTGACGACGCCGGGCGTGCTGCCTTGCGGCTCTTCCACGACGGTCGGCGTCAGCTGCACCGATCCGACAAGGCCGGTGGCGAGGATCGCGCGGCGCAAATCCATTTCGTCGCTGCGCTGGTAGATCTCGCCCGGCTCCCATCTCGCGATGCGCGAGAGGTGATAGCCGGGCAGGAAGTCCTCCAGATTGCTGGTGACGACTCCCATGTTGTATTGCCCACCCGGCTCCACGAGCATGGTCAGGTCGCCCTCGTCGCGCGCATGATCGACGAGAAGGTCGGGCTCCTCGATGGCTGCGAAGGGATAGCCCGTCTCTCCCAGCTCGGTATCGAGATCGGCCTGCTCGGTTTCGATCGCATCGAGCGATATCGGCTCGCCGACCGAAATCTCGAACGCATCGCGCAATTCCTGCGCATTATTTGCCGAGCCGATACTGCCGAGATCGATGGCGCCATAGGTGTAGCGCGGCCCCGGGATGACATCGAAGCGCGCGGCCGGTGGATCGAGATCGGCACCCTCGGGAAGGTCAGCCTCCGCCTCACTCTGCACAATCGAGCGAATCACTTCGGCATCGAAATAACCGTAAACGCGCAGCAACTCGTTCAGCAGCGCTTCGTCGTCGCGCGCCTGCACGGCGAGACGGGCGAGGTTTTCGCCGTCCTCCAGCTGCTCGATGGTGGAGAGCGCCTTGAATCGCTCGAGGAATTCCTCGCGCTGCGGGAAGAGCGAGGTGTCATCGGGGAAGACGAGCACCAGCTCTTCGGAAATCCGCTCCTCGCTGCCCATGGCAACGCGAGGCACATCCTCATCGAAGGTCACGAACTCGATGGGGTCGTCGGTTTCCGGCTCCAGTGGGGCGAGCTGCGGCAGGTCTATGGCATCTGGCCACGGCACGTCGACAAGCGGCATGTCGGCAAGCGGGGTGGAGGGATCGAGCGGCGGCGGGGCATCGGCATCGACGACTGCGTCGGGTGGAACGCCCTGGCTCGCCCAGTCCTCCGGGTTCTCTACCGCCGAATCGGGGATCAGGTCTTCGAGCCCGGGCGCATCCTGCATGTCCTGCGCAAAGGCAGGCGTCGCGCCAAAGGCGAGGGCCGCCGCCAGCGCGGCCTGCCCGACACGGCGCGTGTCAGCCCGTACGATATTCGCGCTGGAGGCCGGGCGCCCCGTCTTTCGATCCGCCATCGGGAGCAGGCTTCCCGCGGCTGCCTTCGGCCACAACCCGCCCGATAAGTGCGGATTGCTCTTCGTCGGACATGCGCCGCCAGCCATCGGGGCCGAGCCGTTCGAGCGGACGGAAACGGACCTTGTACTGCATGCGATCGCTGCCATCGACCCAGTAGCCGAGATAGACATAGGGCAGACCGCCTTCCGCAGCACGGCGAATGTGGTCCAGAATGACATATGTACCAAGCCCGCTACGATCCTCATGCTCCGGGTCGAAGAAGCTGTAAATCATCGACAGGCCGTCCCCCTGCCGGTCCATCAGGCATGCAGCCACCAATCGACCCGGGCTACCGTTACCAGATGGTTCCCTGTATTCAACGACAAAGCTGTCGACCGAGGTATGTTCGACCATATCAGCGAAATCTACCTCGTCCATCGCCGCCATGCCGCCGCCGGGATGGCGATGCTCGAGATAACGTTGCAAGAGGTCGAACTGCTCGATTGTCGCCCAAGGGCGGCATTCGGTCGCGACAAGGTCTGAATTGCGCTTCAGCACCCGCTTCTGCGAACTGGAAGGCCGGAAATCGAGCGCGGCCACGCGCACGGAGACGCAGGCGCGGCAGTCGGCGCAGGACGGACGGTAGGCGACGGTCTGGCTGCGGCGAAAGCCGATACGGCCCAGCGCATCGTTCATCTGCTCGGCATGCGCCCCCTTCAGCTCGGTAAACACCTTCCGCTCCGTCTTGCCCGCCAGATACGGGCACGGCGCTGGGCTCGTCACGAAGAAACGGGGGAAGCGAACCGGTGCCGTCACGATGTCTGCGAAAACCCTCTGCCAGCGAAGCGGATCGTCCGCCCCTTCCCGATCCTTGAATCACGTGCGAGCGCGATTGGGAATTACGTTAACCATAAAAGAATCGATTCGCAGGGAAAATTTCCACAAGCCGCGCAGGCACGCCGCCACATGGCCCGTATCGGGTCGCTTTACGCGAGCTCGACGCGACTCACGGTGTAACCCTTGCCGCGCAGCGCTTCTTCCAGCTTTTCGAGCTGCACCTTGTCGCGCGCCTCGCACTCGATATCTGTGATGAGCCCCTTGGCGGGAAGGTTCGTGAAGATGCGCTGGTGGTAGATTTCGATGATATTGACGTTGTGCGCGTCAAATTCGCGCATCACGCGGAACAGCGCGCCAGGGCGATCCTGCAAGGTTATCCGCAGCCGCGCGAGGCGGCCCGAGCGGGCGAGGTCGCGCAGCAGCACATTGGCAAGCAGGCGGGTATCGATATTCCCGCCGCACAGGACGAGACCGACCGTCTTGCCACCGAATCGCTCCGGATCTGACAGGATTGCCGCCAGCCCCGCCGCGCCCGCGCCCTCTACCACGGTTTTCTCGATCTGCAGCAGCAGGCTGACCGCTTTTTCGAGGCAGGCTTCCTCGACCAGCACGATATCGTCGACCACCCGATCGATCACCTTGCTGGTAAAGATGCCCGGCTCTTTTACCGCGATGCCTTCAGCCAGCGTATCGCCGCCGCTCGGCAGGCCCTTTCCCGTGCGTTGGTTGTAGCTGCTCGGGAAGAGCCGCGCTTCCGCCCCGATTACTTCGACGTCGTGCGGCTGTGCCTTGGCGACCGTGCCGACCCCGCTAATGAGCCCGCCACCGCCGATGGGGACGACAACACAGTCGATGTCGGGCGCGTCGGCAAACATTTCCAGCGCAGTCGTTCCCGCGCCCGCTGCGACGTGCGGATCGTCGAAAGGATGAACGAAGGTGAGGCTGCGCTCCTTCTCCAGTTTCCGCGCATGAGCATAGGCCTCGTCGAATGTTTCGCCCTCCAGCTCCACGTTGCCGCCCACAGATTCGGTCTGCATCATTTTCACCACCGGCGTCGTGCGCGGCATGACGATGGTGACGGGCACACCCAGCCGCGTGCCGTGATAACTCAGCCCCTGCGAATGGTTGCCCGCACTCGCCGCGATGACACCGCGCCGGCGCTGCTCGTCGGTCAGCTGCAGCAGGGCGTTGAGCGCGCCGCGCTCTTTATAAGCGGCGGTGAATTGCAGGTTCTCGAATTTCAGCCAGATCTCCGCGCCGGTAATCTGCGAGAGCGTGATCGAATGCATGGTGGGCGTGCGCACCACCGCGCCTTCGATCCGGCGGGCTGCGGCTTCGACATCGGCAAGCGAAAGGGTCGGCTGGGTCATGGGCGACAGCGCCTAGCGCGGCGGGCGCACGGTGAAAATAGGCGGGGCGCTTTTGCGCGGCAAAGATTGCCTTCGCGCGCGGAACGCGGCATCGCTGGCGGCCATGAGTTCCATTGCATTTCTGGGCCTTGGCGTAATGGGCGCGCCGATGGCCGGACATCTCGCCCGCGCCGGACATAGCGTGACCGGCTTCAACCGCACGGCTTCGCGCGCGAGAGAATGGCAGGCGCGGTTGAAGGGAGAAGGGCTTGACGTCGCTACTTCCTCGAGCGCTGCGGAAGCGGCGGCGGACAAGGACGTGGTGCTCGCTTGCCTCGGCAATGACGACGATGTCGCCAGCGTTCTGCTGGACGACGACGGGGCGCTTGCCGCCATGCGCGATGGTGCGTGCCTCATCGATCATACCACCGTCTCCCCTGCCCTCGCCCGCCGCATCGCAAAAGTGGCGGAGGCGCGCGGCGTGCTTACCGTCGATGCGCCTGTGTCGGGCGGACAGGCCGGTGCAGAGCACGGCAAGCTCGCCATCATGTGTGGCGGATCCGATGCGGCGATGGCGGCGGCGACACCGGTGATGGACGCTTATGCCGCGCGCATCGTGCATATCGGCGACGCGGGCGCGGGCCAGGCGTGCAAGGCCGTCAACCAGGTCTGCATCGCAGGGACGCTGGCGGGGCTCTCCGAGGGCGTACGGTTGGCGCAGGCGAACGGTGTGGACCCGACCAAGGTGCTAGAGGCCATATCGGGCGGCGCGGCGCAAAGCTGGCAGATGGACAATCGCTGGGACACGATGGTCGCGGGAGAATTCGACTTCGGGTTCGCCATCGACTGGATGCGCAAGGATCTCGCCATCGCGCTCGCCGAGGCGAAGGACCGCAGCCTGTCGCTACCCGTCGCCGCGCTCGTCGACCAGTTCTATGCGCAGGTACAAGCTGCGGGCGGCGCCCGCCAGGATACTAGCGCCCTCATCCGCCATTTGCCGGAGGTCAATTCTAAGTGAAATTCCTGAAACTGCTCGCCGCGACATCTTTGCTCGCTTTCACCAATCCCGCGCTTGCTGATACGTGGATCGACAATATCGACGGCATTTCGATTGACCGCGAAGGGAATGTCGACCGGTTCGTCGGTCTGGTGATCGACGAGGACGGCGTTATCACCGAGCTACTCGATCGGGGCGAGCGGCCGACACGTGAAATCGACTACAAGGTCGACGGCCAGGGCCGCGTGGTGGTGCCGGGCTTCATCGACGCGCACGCGCATCTCATGGGCCTTGGCCTCGGCACGCTGGTGCTCGACTTGTCGGAAACCAACTCGCTCGAAGAGGCGCTCGCCGCCATCGAGCGATACGCCGCCGAGAACCCGCAGCGTCCGTGGATCGTCGGGCGCGGGTGGAACCAGGAGCGCTGGGGTCTCGGCCGTTTCCCGACCGCCGCCGATCTCGACGCGGTGGTTGGCGACCGGCCCGTCTGGCTTGAGCGCGTGGACGGCCATGCAGGCTGGGCCAACTCGCTGGCTTTGCAGGCGGGCAGCGTTACGCGGGACATCCGCGATCCCGAAGGCGGGCGGATCGAGCGGATTGCGGGCGGGCGCAATCCCTCTGGCGTGCTGGTGGATGGTGCCATGAACCTGATTGCAAGCCAGGTTCCTGCGCCTCTACCCGAAGATCGTGACCTTGCGCTCTATAATGCGCAGAACATCCTGCTCTCTCACGGCATTACCGCAATGGCCGACATGGGCACCAGCCTCGACGACTGGATGACCATTCGCCGCGCGGGCGATGCCGGATGGCTGCAGGTCCGCGTCATGGCCTATGCCGATTCGGTCGACACCATGCTCACCATCGGCGGTCCGCGCCCGACATTATGGCTGTATGACGACCGGCTGCGGCTCAATGGCGTAAAGCTCTATCTCGACGGCGCGCTGGGTTCGCGAGGGGCGCTGCTGAAACAAGATTACGAAGACGATCACGGAAATCGCGGCCTCCCGCTGTTGAACGGCACGCAGCTGCGCAATCTCATGAGCCGCGCCGCGCTCGACAATTTCCAGGTCGCCGTCCACGCCATCGGCGATGCCGCCAACGCAGAGGCGCTGGGCGCCATCGAGGAGCTGGCAGGCGATTACACGGGCGACCGGCGGTGGCGAATCGAACATGCGCAGATCGTCGATCCGACGGACATAGCGCGCTTCGGGCAGAACGGCATCGTTGCCAGCATGCAGCCCGTCCACCAGACGTCGGACATGGTCATGGCCGAAGCGCGGCTGGGTGATGACAGGCTGGGCGGCGCATATGCCTGGCGCACCATTATCGAAGCGGGCGGCAGGCTCGCCTTCGGCACCGATGCGCCAGTGGAGCCAGTCGATCCGCTGGCAGGCCTCGCTGTCGCGATCAGCCGCACCAATGCCGCAGGAGAGCCCTTCGGCGGCTGGCGACCGGACGAGGCGATCACCCGCGAGCAGGCGCTCGCTGCCTACACCGCGGGCGCAGCCTATGCCGGGTTTGCAGAGGGACGCTTCGGCAGCCTCGCGCCGGGCGAACGCGCAGATTTTGTCATGCTGTCCGCCGATCCGCTCTTCGCCGGACCCGAGCAGATGCGCGCCATCCGGGTGCTGGAAACCTGGGTCAGCGGTCAGAAGGTTTATGATGCAAATGTGCAACGCCCGCTGGTCGACGGACCGGCTAGTACAACGGATTCCGGCAGGTAGAACCATTTTAACTCGCCATTAAGGCAAAGGGTTGTTAGGGCGGATCCAAACATGCTTGGCCAAATTTTGGGGAATCGAAGAACATGATCGCAAAGACCTTCACCGCCGCCGCCGCCGCGCTCGCGCTTACCGCGACGCCCGTCCTTGCGCAGGAAACCGAGATCGATCGTGCCCCGGCGCAGGTCGATGTGCAGGCCGAACAGGATGGCCGCCACGGACCGGGCCTGCTGCTCGCCGTGCTCGCGCTCGCCGCGATCATCGGCGCCATCATCATCGCCGTGGGCGACGATGACGAGGACCTGCCGACTAGCCCGTAAGCTGTCGCGCACATTGGAATTTCGGAAGACGGGGTCGGTTTCGGCCCCGTTTTTCTTTGCCCGATCGAATCGCCGCTATTCGGCAGGTTTCTCTGCCTCGGGCACAGATGCACTCTTTTCCGCTGCAATCTTTGCAGCCTTTCGTTCGCCCAGCAGCATCAGCAGCAGCGATCCCTCGAACAGCAACAGGAGCGGCGCAGCGAGCATCAGCTGCGAGATGACATCGGGCGGGGTTATGATGGCGGCAACGACGAAAACGACCACAACAATGTAGCGCCGCGCCGCGACAAGCTGGCCGCGGCTTACAAGACCCGCACCGTTCAGCAGCATCAGCAACACCGGCAGCAGGAAGCTGATTCCGAAGGCGAGGATGAAGCGCATCACGAGATCGAGATAATCGCCCATGGCGGGCAGCGCTTGCGCCTGTAGCCCGCCTGCATCACCCTGGAAACCGAGGAACCACGTAAAGGCCAGCGGCATCACCACGTAATAGGCGAGCGCGCCTCCGGCGAAGAACAGCACCGGCGTCGCGATCAGGAACGGCAGGAACGCCTTCTTCTCGGTCTTGTAGAGACCCGGTGCGACGAAACCCCAAAGCTGGTTGGCGATGATCGGGAAGGCGAGGAAAAAAGCGGCGAACAGCGCGACCTTGATCTCGACGAAAAACGCTTCGTAGAGCCGCGTGTAGATCAGCTGCCCCTGCCCCTCCGGAAAGGCGCGGGTGAGCGGGCGGACGAGGAAGCCGAAAATCCGGTCGGCGAAATAGAAACAGACGGCGAAAGCGAGCAGCAACGCCAGCACCGCTTTCACCAGTCGCCCGCGCAATTCGATCAGGTGATCGAGCAGCGGTGCCTGCGTTTCGTCGAGGTCTCTGAGGCCGAGCGGCATCGCCTATTCGCCCTTCTCGGCAGGATTGGGTGGCGCGGGCGCGGCTTCAGCCTCGTCCTTAGCCTCCGCAGAGACGCCCGCTACCGGCGGCGCGACCGCCTTCGCCGGATAGGCGCCGGTCGGTTCCATCTCCGCAGGTGCGCCTTCGGGATGCTCGCGCATGATCTTTTCGTTCTGCGCCTTCCATTGCTTTTCCATGTCCTCCAGCTCCGCCTCACGCACCATCGCATCCAAGCCGGTGCGGAAATGGGCGGAGAGGCGGCGCATCTTGCCAATCCAGCGACCGGCCGTGCGAAAAGCGAGCGGCATGTCCTTAGGGCCGATGACGAGCACCGCCACCACCACGATGAGCAGCAATTCGGTCGCGCCGATATCAAACATATGCGCGCGCTCTCGCTAGTGGATCAGGCGCTCTTGTCTTCGGCAGGCGGGGTCATGGCCTCGGCTGTCTCGCCAGCGGGCTTCGCCTCGTGCGCCGGGCCTTCGAGACGGCTGGAGGGCGCGGGCGCAGCGTCGGGCTTGGCCGAACTTTCCTCGTTCATGCCTTTCTTGAAACTGCTAATTCCCTTGCCGAAATCGCCCATCATTTCCGAAATCCTGCCGCGCCCGAACAGGACGAGAATGACGATGGCGACGATAGCGAGCTGCCAGACAGAGAAACCCATGATAGCACTTTCGTTTGTAAATCAGGACACCAATCTAGGCGTTCGGCGCGTGATTTTCCAGCGTTTCGGCTTCGTCCTGCGCCAAAGCTTCGCTCTCCTCCGCCTCGGCAGCGGCAAGCTGTGCCTCCTTTTCGGCGACCATCTCGTCATAGGCGTCGTCGACCGGGTCGAGCAGGCCCGCCGCCTTGAGC
>JBARVT010000243.1:0-5773 GCA_049646405.1 Alteraurantiacibacter sp. | reverse complement strand
CACCGCGACCGCGCGCCGCGACTTCGATCCGGCGACGACGGTAACGCAGGGCACAATGATTCCCGCCATCCTTGAAACCGCAATCAACACCGATGTGCCCGGCTATGTCCGCGCCGTGGTGAGCCAGGATGTGCGCAGCCATGACGGCGCGCGCGTGCTGATCCCCCGGTCCAGCCGCCTTGTCGGGCAGTACCAGTCGGGGCTGCAAGCCGGCCAGCGCCGCGCCTATGTGATCTGGCAGCGCGTGATCCGGCCGGATGGCGTGTCCGTCTCGCTGCAATCGCCTGCCACCAGTTTCGACGGGACGGCAGGCCTTCAGGGAGAGGTCGACAACCACTTCTTCAGCCGGTTCGGTTCGGCCATGCTGCTTTCCGTGATCGGCGGCCTCACCACTGTCGCCAGCGGCGGCGCTGGGCTGATCCTTGGCGGCGGGCAGAGCGCAGCCAACACCGCGCTGCAGCAGGACGGGCAGCGTTCGCCCACCATTCGCGTGCGCATGGGCGAGCCGATCCGCGTCTACACCGCGCGCGATCTCGATTTCGGGCAGGCTCCGCGCGTTCGCTACGCAGATGAGCGCCGAGATCCACCAGCTGACCGACGCGCCAGACGCAGACGTGCCGCAGGTGGAAAGCGGCTCGGTCTATCTCGACGCCTATCTTGCGCCGTTCCGCGAGTGGCTTGAGCGGGATACGGTGACCGAAATCCTTGTCAATGAGCCGGGCGAAATGTGGGTCGAGGATGCGGCACAGTCCGGCGGGATGCAGCATGTCGAACTCGACTCTATCGACGACAAACTCGTCCAGCGGCTTGCCGAGCAGGTCGCGCGGATCAGCCATCAGGGTATCAATCGCGAGCATCCGTTGCTCGGCGCGACGCTGCCGGATGGCGCGCGTATCCAGTTCTGCGGCCCGCCCGCCACGCGCAAGCACTGGGCGATGGCCATCCGCCGTCACCGCAGGCTGGACCTGCCGCTGGATGCCTATGATGCCGGGCCGCTCGCCCAGCCCGAAGAGGCACGGCTGCCCGATCCGCAGGCAGAGCCGATCCGCTTCCTGCGCGAAGCGATCAAGGCGCGCAAGACGGTGCTCGTCTCCGGCGGCACCAGCACCGGCAAGACGACTTTCCTCAACGCCATGCTCGGCGAAATTCCGCGCCACGAGCGCGTCGTGCTGGTCGAAGACACGCCCGAACTGAAATTTCCCGGCGCGAACGGCGTGGGCCTCGTCGCGGTGAAAGGCGAATTGGGCGAGGCCAAGGTCACCGCCAACGAATTGCTGCAATCGGCCCTGCGCCTCAGGCCCGACCGCATCGTGCTGGGCGAGTTGCGCGGCGCAGAAAGCGTCAGCTTCCTGCGCGCTATCAATACCGGCCACCCCGGCAGCTTCTCCACCATCCACGCCAACAGCCTGCGCGGGGCACTCGAACAGCTGAGCCTGATGGTGATGCAGACCGGCATTGGCCTGACCCGTTCCGATACCATCGCCTACGCGGCCAGCGTGATCGACGTCATCGTGCAGCTGGACCGGGTCGACGGCAAACGCGGCATCAGCGCCATCGCGGAGGCGCGCCAGCTCGCCGATAGCTGGGTCTGATATGACCGGCACGGACGGCGACTTGCGCACCGCGAATTTGCAGGCCACATCCTGAGGCATGGCGTCCTCTCCCGATCCCAAGCCGATAACCGCGGCCAATGACCGCGACGATAACGCCGCGCTGTCGCCTGCCGACAAGTATTTTAACCGCGAGCTGAGCTGGCTCGCCTTCAACGATAGGGTCTTGGAAGAGGCGAACAACACCGCCTATCCGTTGCTCGAACGGCTGCGCTTCCTGTCGATTTCCGGTAGCAATCTCGACGAGTTCATGATGATCCGCGTCGCCGGCCTTGCAGGCCAAGTGCGCAGCGGCATCACCGAAACCTCCATCGACGGGCGCACTCCGCGCCAGCAGATGTCCGCCATCACCAGCCGCGTGCGCGAGCTGGAGGCGAAGCAGCAACAGGCGCTCGGCGCGCTCATGCCCCTGCTGGAAGCCGAGGGCATCCACATTGCGGGCGAGGACCGGATCGACGACGATGCGGAAAGCTGGCTGCGCAATTATTTCGAATGCCACATCATGCCGGTCATCACGCCGCAGGCATTGGACCCGGCGCATCCCTTCCCCTTCGTCGCCAATGGCGGGGTCGGCGCGCTGTTCAACCTCTCCCGCCGGAGGGACGGCAGCCAGCTCATCGAAATGGTGCTGATCCCCGGCGCCCTGCCCCGCTTCGTGCGTATCCCGCAGGAGGTGACCGGCGAGGAGGCGGTCTACATCGCGATGGAGCGGCTCGTCTGCCGCTATGCCGACCTGCTATTTCCCGGCTTCGACATCGTCGGCGACGGCGTGTTCCGCGTGCTGCGCGACAGCGATATCGAGATCGAGGAGGAAGCCGAAGACCTCGTCCGCACGTTCCGCAGCGCCATCCAGCGGCGGCGGCGCGGCTCCGTCATCATGCTGGAAATCGACGAGAGCTTCGACCTCGAAGCGGGCGATGTATTGCGCGAGCGACTCGATCTGGAACAGGCTTTCGTTACGACGACCGAAGGCATGCTGGGCATCTCCGGGCTGGCGGAAGTCGTCAGCGAAGACAGGCCGGAACTGAAGTTCACACCCTACTCCCCGCGCTATCCCGAACGTATCCTGGAGCATGACGGCGACGCTTTTGCGGCGATCTCCGGCAAGGACATCGTCATCCATCACCCTTATGAAAGTTTCGAGGTCGTGGTCGATTTCCTGCGGCAGGCGGCGCGCGATCCCAAGGTCATCTCGATCAAGCAGGCGCTTTACCGCGCAGGCAACCAGCCGACCGTCATCAATGCGCTGATAGACGCGGCGGAGGCTGGCAAGTCGGTGACGGCGGTTGTCGAGCTCAAGGCACGTTTCGACGAAGAGCAAAACCTCAAATGGGCGGGAGAGCTGGAGCGCGCGGGCGTTCAGGTCATCTACGGCTTTATCGACATGAAAACGCATGCCAAGGTGAGCATGGTGGTGCGGCAGGAGGATGGCGGCTTTCGCACATACTGCCATTTCGGCACCGGCAATTATCACCCCGTCACGGCAAAGATTTACACCGATCTCAGCTTCTTCACCGCCGACCCCGCGCTGGGCCGCGATGCCGCGAAGCTGTTTAACTACGTCACCGGCTATGTGGAGCCGCAGGACATGGAAAGCCTCGCCATCAGCCCGCTGACGCTGGCTGACAGAATCATCATGCACATCGAGCGCGAGATCGCGCTCGCGCGGCAGGGCGAACCGGCAACGATCTGGGCCAAGGTCAACTCGATCACCGATCAGGGCATGATCGACAAGCTCTACGAGGCAAGCCGCGCGGGGGTGGACATCATGCTCGTGGTGCGCGGCATCTGCTGCCTGCGCCCGGGCGTGCCGGGCCTGTCGGAGAACATTACGGTCAAGTCGATCATCGGTCGTTTCCTCGAACACAGCCGTATCTACGCCTTCGGCAATGGCGGGCCGATGCCGGGCGACCAGGCGAAGGTTTACATCTCGAGCGCGGACCTGATGGAACGAAACCTGCACCGGCGCGTGGAATCGCTCGTGCCCGTCACCACGCAGGCGGTGCACGATCAGGTGCTGGACCAGGTGCTGCTGGCGAATCTGCTCGATACCGAGCAGAGCTGGCTGCTCGATGGCGAGACAGGGGATTACGAGCGGGTGCATAGCGAAGAGAGCGATTTCAACTGCCACGAATATTTCATGACCAACCCCTCGCTCAGCGGGCGCGGAGAGGCGTTGAAAGATAGCGGTGTGCCCAAGCTCACCTTGCGCAAGGACAGCCTGTGACGGCTAAGGCCAAGCGCATGGCAGGACGGATCGAGGTGCCTGATCGCGCCGTGATCGACATCGGTTCGAACACCGTGCGCCTTGTCGTCTATTCCGGCCCGCCGCGCGCTCCCAATGTCTGGCTCAACGAAAAAGTCACGGCGCGGCTCGGGCGCGATCTTGCCACGACCGGGACGATTCCGGACGAAGCGGAGGCGATGGCGCTGGAAGGGCTGACCCGTTTCGCCGCTATCATTCGCGATCTTGGGGTCACGGATGTCGCAACGGTCGCAACCGCCGCAGCGCGCGATGCGAGCAACGGGGCGGAATTCATCGCCAAAGTTCGCGATCTCGGCCTCGATCCGCGCGTACTGACGGGGGTCGAAGAGGCACAGATGGCAGCCTACGGAGCGCTCGGGGCCTTTCCCGGCGCGGAAGGTGTCGTAGCGGACCTTGGCGGCGGTAGCTTGGAACTGGCAGCCATCGGCGACGGTCAGTGCCATGAGGGCCTTAGCCTGCCACTCGGCACGTTGCGCCTGCCAGCCCTGCGCGATGGTGGTGCTGCGTCCTTCAAGAAGGCGATAAAGGCGCGGCTTGCCGAAGCACCATGGGCGAAGCGCAAGGACGGGGCGCTTTATCTGGTCGGCGGGACATGGCGCGCATTGGCCAGCTTCGCCATGCACAAGGCGAAATATCCCCTGACTGATCCGCAAGCCTTCTGCCTGTCGCGCGACGAGGCGGAAGCGACCGCGACCAGACTCGCCAAGGCTGACCCGGACAAGCTGACCAGCATTTCCGGTATTTCGTCCAGCCGGGCGTCGGGCCTGCCCGATGCAGCCGCCATGCTGCGTGTGATGCTGCGCGAATTCGAGCCGTCCTCGCTCGTCATTTCAGCATGGGGCCTGCGTGAAGGCATACTGTTCGAACGGCTCGAAACCCTCGCGCGCGAGCAGGATCCGTTGCTTACCGCCGTTACACATTTTGCGACACCGCGCGGCGGCGACATCACGAACGCTACCTTGAAAGCTGCGTGGACGGCGGAGGCGGTCGACGGGCGCAATCGCGGCAGCGAGCGAATCCGGCTTGCCGCCACCATGCTGACGCAGGCCGCGTCGCGCATCGAGCCGAATATGCGATTGTCGCATTCGACCGACTGGGCGCTCGAGAAACGGTGGGTCGGGCTGGACCATACGGGCCGCGCGATGATGGCACAGTCCCTGCGGGCAAGCTGCGGAGCACCCAAGATCGTGGACGATTACCTGCGCATGGCGAGCGCGAAACAGCTCCACCGGGCCTCCGCCTGGGGGCTGGCAAACCGCTTGTGCCGCATGATCGGCGCAGGGACGCGCATTTCGCTTTCCAACAGCGCGCTGAAGCGCGAGGACGACCGCCTCATCCTGAAATTCGATGCGAGCCGCAGCTACATGATGTCCGAGACGGTCAAGAGCGAACTCGCCAATCTGGCTGACTGGCTCGGTCTCGATCACGCGATGATGGTGGAGCAGACCGGGGCCTAAGGAAAAGGGGAACCGCCAGGCTCCCCTCTTCGATCAATCGTCCTGCCGGTTGCGGCGATTGCCGCGCTCCTGACGGTTATTGCGGCGCTCGTTCGCCCCCTGTTCGCGCCGCCCGGTGGCCTGCTGCTGGCGAGCCTCGTTCTGGCGACGCTCGGCACGCTCCTGACGCGCCTGCTGGCGCTGCTGACGTGCCTCGGTCTGCTGGCTTTCCGCACGACGCTCGCGCTGCTGGGCCTGCTGTCGCTCCGCACGCTGCTGCCGGGATTCAGCCTGCTGACGCTCTTTGCGCTGCTGGCGCTGCAGCGCCTGTTGCTGCTCGGCTCGCTGCTGCCTTGCCTGCTCGCGCTGCTGCAGTGCTTGCGCCTGTTGCCGTTCCGCCCTCTCCTGGCGACCCTGCTGCTGGCGCTGGTCACGCTGCTCGGCCTGGCGACGTTCGCGGC
>JBARVT010000242.1:0-5258 GCA_049646405.1 Alteraurantiacibacter sp. | reverse complement strand
TTCCTGGACGGATCGCGCGCGTCGGGAGCCATGTCTGCTTCCTCCGGGTCGATCGGGGTCCACTGGTTCGCACCGGCGGGCGACTGGGTCAGTTCGTATTCGTATTTGAACAGCAATCGAAAATAGTCGTTGCCCCACTGCGTCGGGTTCGGCGTCCACGCGCCTTCGATGCCCGAAGTGGTGATGTGGCCCTTGCCGATCTCGTCCTGGTCGGTCAGCCAGCCAAGGCCCATAAGGTGCATGTTCTCGCCCTCGGGAGCTTTTCCGAACGTGTCGGACGGGGCCGCGCCGTGGCATTTGCCGAAGGCGTGGCCGCCTGCGGTCAGCGCGACGGTTTCCTCGTCGTTCATCGCCATGCGGGCAAAGGTCTCGCGCATGTCGCGCGCCATGCCCTCGGCATCGTGCGGATTGCCGCCCGGGCCTTCGGGATTGACGTAGATCAGACCCATCTGGATCGCGGCGAGCGGGTTTTCGAGCGCTTTGCCCTCATCGGGCAGGATGCGCGTTTCGGCGCCGGTATCGACCCACTCTTCTTCCGTTCCCCAATAGACGGTTTCCGGCTCGTACACGTCGGCGCGGCCGCCGCCGAAGCCGAACACCGGGCCGCCCATGCTTTCGATGGCGACATTGCCGGTCAGCACGAACAGGTCCGCCCAGCTGATGTTCTTCCCGTATTTCTGCTTGATCGGCCAGAGCAGGCGGCGCGCCTTGTCGAGATTGCCGTTATCCGGCCAGCTGTTGAGCGGGGCGAAACGCTGCTGCCCGCTGGAGGCGCCGCCGCGCCCGTCGCCGGTGCGATAGGTACCTGCCGCGTGCCATGCCATGCGGATGAAGAAGGGGCCGTAATGCCCGTAATCCGCCGGCCACCAGCTCTTGGAATCGGTCATCAGTGCGGTAAGGTCCGCCTTCAGCGCCTTGTAATCGATTGTGTTGAAGGCCTCTGCATAGTCGAAATCCTCGCCCAGCGGATCGGGGTTCTTGCCGCCCTGCGTCAGGATGTCGAGCTGCAGCGCGTCGGGCCACCAATCGCGATTGGTGCGGCCGAAAAGGTCGCGCATGCCGCCGCTACCGGTAAAGGGGCAGCCGCCGGAGATCGAGCCAGTTTCAGCGTCCATGTGGGTATTTCCTCTTGCAATTTCGAATGAGTCGAGTCGTGAATGGATGAGAGGATGGAGGTTTCCCAGTCATTCGTCCAATCGATTAGTTAGCGGTCATTGAAAGGTTTAGCCGATTAGTCGGCAAGAGGTGCAGGGCACGCGACGAGGTGTAACTCGCTGTTCTTCGCTAAATATGCTCACTCACCGATATGCAGCACCGCAATCACCCGCAAAACGCTCGCACCACAGCTGCATCCGAGGGTCATTGGCGCAACTTCTTTCGAGATAGACCTGATGGCCCTCGCGCCAATGCGCCAGACTGAGGTCGCGTTCGCTCTTGGCTGCGGCGAAAACCACATCCACTTTGTCGAACTTATTTAACGCAACTTGTTAATTTCGAGAACGTCGCGGGGATGACCCGTCCCATTCACAACGACCCACCGGTCGCCGACTTCGGTGTCTTTGCGACCATCTGCCGCGCTCAACCAGGTCGCACGCTTGTGACCGCCAAGGATCAAATGGAGCAACGCGTCTGCCATTTCCGGCCCGTCGCCGAACGAGACACGCGGCAAGGATTGCAACTCAGCGGATGCGAAGGTTTTGTCCATTCCGCCAGCCAGCTTGTGCCGCGACTAACCGCATTGCGCCCGATGGAGCAGCTTCTGGTCCGCCAGCACCAGTGCCATCATTGCTTCGACCACGGGCACGCCGCGGATGCCGACGCAAGGGTCGTGGCGGCCCTTGGTGCGCAGTTGGGTCGCTTTACCCTCGCGGGTAATCGTGTCCACCGGGGTGAGGATCGAGCTGGTGGGCTTGAACGCGACTCGGCATGTGACGGGCTGTCCGGTGCTGATGCCACCCGCGATGCCGCCAGCATGGTTCGCGGCAAAGTCCACCGCGCCATCATCGCCCGGAGACATGGCGTCGGCATTCAATTCGCCCGAAAGCCGCGCGGCGGCGAACCCGTCGCCGATCTCCAGGCCTTTCGTGGCGTTGATCGTCATCATCGCGGCGGCGATCTCGCTGTCGAGCTTGGCATAGACCGGCGCGCCCCATCCGGCAGGCACGCCTCTCGCCTCGCAGGCCACCGTCGCGCCGAGCGAGGAGCCCGCCTTGCGCGTCTCGTCGATCACGCCTTCCCACGCGGCGGCGGCCTCGGCATCGGGACAGAAGAAGGGGTTGTCGCGGATCTGCTCCGCTTCGAAGCGGTCGTAATCGATCGCGTGCGGACCGATCGCCTCGGTCCATCCCGTGATGGTCACTTCGGGAATGACGAGCCGCGCAATCGCCCCCGCCGCAACCCGTGCCGCCGTCTCCCGCGCTGAAGAACGTCCGCCGCCGCGGTAGTCTCTAAGCCCGTATTTCGCATCATATGTGTAGTCGGCGTGGCCGGGGCGATAGGCCTTGGCGACCTCGCTGTAATCCTTGCTGCGCTGGTCCGTATTCTCGATCATGAGGCTGATCGGCGTGCCGGTCGTGCGGTCTTCGAACACGCCCGAAAGGATGCGCACCACGTCTGCCTCGCGTCGCTGCGTGGTGAAACGGTTCTGGCCGGGCTTGCGCGCGTCGAGGAAGGGCTGGATATGCTCTTCGTTTAGCGAAAGCCCAGGCGGGCACCCGTCAACCACGACGCCCAGCGCCGGCCCGTGGCTCTCCCCCCAGGTGGTAAAGCGAAAGACGCGCCCGAATGTGTTCCAGCTCATGACTCAGGGTCTTGCCGAAGCTTCATCCTTTGTCCACTTCGTCATAGCGAGGAGCCGGATGCGGCGCGGCAATCCAGTGCGATGCGTGTGACGCGCTGGATGGCCTCGCTGCGCTCGCAATGACGAAAACAGGGTCGGAGCGCTGGACTGTCTTTGTTATCGCAGGCAAACCGGCGTGATGATTGCCAAACTCACAGGCCAGCTAGACGAAACCGGCAGCGACTGGGCGGTGATCGATGTCGGCGGGGTTGGCTATCTCGTCCACTGCTCGGGCAAGACGCTGACTGCGCTAAGTGCAATGGGGGGCGAAACGGGCGGCCAGTACACTGTTTTCACCGACCTGCAGGTGAGCGAGAACGACATGCGCCTGCTGGGCTTTGCAGAGGCGGGGGAGCGCGACTGGTTCCGCCTGCTGACGCAGGTGCAGGGCGTGGGCAGCAAGGTTGCTTTGGCGATCCTCTCTGCACTTTCGCCCGGAGAATTGCGCGATGCCTGCGCGGCTGATGACGCGGCGAGCGTGGCGAGGGCGCAGGGCGTCGGTCCGAAGCTGGCAAGCCGCATCGTTAACGAATTGAAGGACAGGGCCGGCGCGTTGCCCGGCGGCGGCGTTTCGGGCTTGGCTGCGGTCTCTGCGGCAGGCGGAGCGAGCGCCGATGCGGTGAGTGCGCTGCAGAACCTCGGTTTCAAACCAGCCGTGGCGGCGCAGGCGGTTGCCCGCGCGCAGGAAGAACTGGGCGAAGGGGCGGGCGAGGGCGACCTCATCCGCGTGGCGCTGAAAAAGGCGGCGGGATAGGAGAATGGCGATGCGATATGTGATGGCTCTTGCGGCACTGGCACTTTCGGCCCCCGCCGCCGCGCAGGACATCGAGTGGCAACTGGGCCCGGTCTTTGAAGAATTCGGCCCCCATGTGACGGTCGAGGGCGTGGAGCCCTTCACGCCGGACACGGCGTTCGCGCACAGTTTCGATGTCGCGGACCGCTCGCCCGACCGGCGCAATCGCGGGTTCGAGAGTGCGGCGCGCTTCGTCAACATGCATGCCGCAAACGGGGTCGACCCGGCGCAAATCCGCACTGCCATGGTGGTGCATGGCAGCGCGGTGCTCGATGTGCTGACCGACGAGGCGCAGGCCGCGCGCGCAACGGATGGCGAGGAGCCTGCCCCCAATCCCAGCGGCGCGATGGTGCGCGCGATGCTGTCACAAGGTGTGCGCTTCATCGTCTGCGGCCAAAGCGCGGCAGGGCAGGACGTATCGCGCGAAGACCTCATCCCCGGCGTGGAAATGGCCCTCTCCGCCATGACCGCCCACGCGCTGCTGCAACAACAGGGCTACACGGTGAACCCGTTTTGATGCCCGATATTTATGCTGAAAATGAAAACCTCGTCCGTGAAATCGCGCACGATGACTACAAGGCGAATATCGAAGAGGCACGGGAAAGAATTCGATGTCAGGTCGAGTATTCCTAAGTGGCTTTGAGAAACCTGCAATTGGTTAATGGTGGTGGAATTCTCGCCCTTTTGACTTTCTTGGGTAACACCAATGTCACATTCGGTTTTAACGGAATTTGGTGGGCGTTCTTCTGGTTTGGTGGAGGGCTTACGACCTCGCTCTCAGCGTACTTCGGCGCATTTTTCTCGCAGTTTTATTTTCTCCAGGTGACTTTCAAACAGGCGTGGAACGCGCAACGACGTGCTCGAGGAGCGAGGGAAACATACGACTTCAAATCTGATTTCGATGTGGGGAATAAATTTCTGTTTGGCTCTGTTGTTGCCGCGCTAGCGAGCCTTTTCTGTTTTGTTGTAGGCGCTTTCGTTGCACTGGCCGCACTCCAATGACCGACCAACCCATCCACTCCCCCGATCGCCAGCCGGACGATCCCGATGCGGCGTTGCGGCCGAAATCGCTCGGCGAGTTCGTCGGGCAGGAGGCGGCGCGGGACAATCTGCGCGTGTTTATCGAGGCGGCGAAGAAGCGGGCCGAGGCGATGGACCATGTGCTGTTTTTCGGGCCGCCGGGCCTGGGCAAGACGACGCTGGCGCAGATCGTCGCGAAGGAACTGGGCGTCGGTTTCCGCGCCACCTCCGGCCCGGTCATCGCCAAGGCGGGCGACCTCGCGGCGCTGCTGACCAATCTTGAGCCGCACGACGTGCTGTTCATCGACGAGATCCACCGGCTCAATCCAGTGGTCGAGGAAGTGCTCTATCCGGCGATGGAGGACCGCGCGCTCGACATCATCATCGGGGAAGGGCCGTCGGCGCGCAGCGTGCGGATCGACTTGCCGCCCTTCACGCTGGTCGGCGCGACAACGCGGCAGGGGCTGCTCACAACGCCGCTGCGCGACCGTTTCGGCATCCCCGTGCGGCTGGTGTTCTACACGCAGGAGGAACTCACGCAGGTCGTCACCAGAGGGGCGCGGCTACTCGGCATGCCGGTCGATCCCTCCGGCGCGGGCGAAATTG
>JBARVT010000241.1:0-2775 GCA_049646405.1 Alteraurantiacibacter sp. | reverse complement strand
CTCGACAGAGCGGCGGAGCAGTCGCAGGGCGGATCGTCGTCCGACCGAGCAGCAGCCCGATTGATAGGTTAATTTAGGGGGCAGGGGATCGGCTTTCGGGCCGGTCCCCTTTTCCTGTCAGGCAGCGTCGTATGCTTCGTCGCGAAGCGTCTTTGAGGAGCTTTCTCGACCGCCTTTCCAGGTTCGGCAGGTTTCGGGATGTGTTTCGCGCCGAGGTTGCACATGGTCTCGTTCGCACGATTGAGATCGTCCGCGCTGTCGTGGATCGGCCCGATATGCAGCGCATTCGAAGTCGATATTCTCGCTATCTGCCACGAACTGGTTCGATCCAGTCGGTTGCCAAGCGCGGCGCGAGCCTTGCCCTGTCGTACCTGCGCCAACTCAGTCGCCGCGTGCCTGCCGGTGGTGGCGGATGACCTCGTCGATGATGAAGCGCAGCAGCTTCTCGCTGAACTCAGGGTCGAGATCGGCATCCACCGCCAGCGCGCGCAGCCGGGCGATCTGCTCCTTCTCGCGCGCCGGGTCCGCCGGGGGCAGGGCGGCTTTCGCCTTGTAAGCGCCCACCGACTGCGTGATGCGGAACCGTTCGGCGAGGATATGGATCAGCGCCGCGTCGATATTGTCGATGCTCTTGCGGAATGCGGCAAGCTGCGGATCGGCTGGCGTGTCGGTCATTATCGGAGGCCTCGGTCGCGGGCGGAGAGCGCCCAAATGCCAGCTTGCCTTCGCCTGCGCCAGCCCCCATTGAGTTGGGCATGAGCGACAATGTCGTCCCCCTGAAACGCGGCCACGGCGACGAGCGTCCAACGCTCCAGCCGATCCTGTCGCTGACCGCCACGCCGATGAACGCGGTGAACGCCATCATCCTCGATCGGATGCAGAGCGAGATTCCGCTGATACCGGCGCTTGCCGGCCACCTGATCGCGGGCGGTGGCAAGCGGATGCGCCCGATGCTGACGCTGGCAGGCGCGCAAGTCGTCGGATACCAGGGCACGCGCCACCACAAGCTCGCCGCCGCGGTGGAGTTCATCCACACCGCCACCCTGCTGCATGACGACGTGGTCGACGGCAGCGAGACGCGGCGCGGCAAGGAAGCCGCGAATATCGTTTTCGGCAATCCGGCCACCGTGCTGGTCGGCGATTTCCTGTTCAGCCGCGCGTTCGAGTTGATGGTGGAGGATGGCAGCCTGAAGGTGCTGAAAATCCTTTCCAGCGCCAGCGCCATCATCGCACAGGGCGAGGTCGACCAGCTGACCGCGCAGCGCAAGATAGAGACGAGTGAGGAACGCTACCTCAACATCATCGGCGCCAAGACCGCCGCACTTTTCGCTGCCGCCAGCCGCATCGCCGCTGTCGTCGCCGAATGCGGGGAGGCGGAAGAGCAGGCGCTCGACGATTACGGCCGCAATCTCGGCGTTGCGTTCCAGCTGGTTGACGACGCGCTCGATTACGATGCCGATGCCGCCGAAATGGGCAAGGACCGCGGTGACGATTTCCGCGAAGGCAAGATGACGCTGCCGGTGATCCTCGCCTATGCGCGTGGCGATGCGGAAGAGCGACGCTTCTGGCAGGATGCCATCGCCGGTTTTGCGAACGAGGATGCGGACCTTGCGCATGCGGTGGAGCTGATCCGGCGGCACGATTGCGTTTCCGCCACGCGCGAAAGGGCACGGCATTTCGCACAAAGGGCGTGCGATGCGCTGTCGATCTTCCCTGATTCGGCGGCGCGCCGGGCGATGGTGGAAGCGGCGCAATTCGCGGTGGCGCGGGGATATTGAGACAAGCCGTCATGCTGAACTCGTTTCAGCATCCGTCTCTCCTCCTGCACAGGTCCGGGCCATGAGGCAAAATGGATCCTGAAACGAGTTCAGGATGACAAAAATGGCCGATGCCGATCTTCCCATAAACGCCGTCCTGCCGGAACTTCTTACCGCTCTTCACGGGCACAATTCCGCCGTGCTCGTCGCTCCCCCCGGTGCGGGGAAAACCACGGCGGTCGCTCCCTCACTGCTGGACCAGCCATGGTGCACCGGTCAGATCATTCTCACCTCGCCCCGCAGGGTAGCAGCGCGGGCCGCAGCGGAACGCATTGCCCGGATGCTCGGCGAGAAAGTAGGCGATCGCGTCGGCTATCTCACCCGCCTCGACAGCCGCAAGGGCAGCCGCATCAATGTCGTGACCGGGGCGATCCTCGTGAACCGATTGCTGGAGGACCAGGACCTGGAAGGCGTAACCGCGCTGCTGTTCGACGAGGCGCATGAGCGGAGCCTCGACAGCGATCTCGGCCTGGCGCTGGCGCTGGAAACACAAGGCGTGTTGCGCGAAGACCTGCGCATCTGCGTCATGTCCGCCACGATCGATGGCGCGCGCTTCGCTCGCCTGATGGGCGATGCGCCGGTGGTGGAGAGCGACGGTAAGGCGTGGCCCCTGCGAATCGAATGGCTCGGCGCGTCACCGGAGAAACGGCTGGACGAGGCGATGACATCAGCCGTGTTACAGGCATGGCGGCAGGAGGAGGGCGATATCCTCGCCTTTCTGCCGGGCGTAGGCGAAATCGATCGGCTGCGCGAGCGGCTGACCGAGCGGTTGCCCAACACGCCGGTCCTGCCGCTGCACGGACAAGTCCGGCCCGCCGTCCAGCGCGCCGCGATCCGCCGCGACCCGCAAGGACGACGCCGGATCGTCCTAGCCACCAGTATAGCGGAAACATCGCTGACGCTGGAGGGCGTGTCGGTCGTGGTCGATAGCGGCTTTGCCCGCAGTGCAGAATACGAC
>JBARVT010000240.1:0-7892 GCA_049646405.1 Alteraurantiacibacter sp. | reverse complement strand
TATTTCGGGGGGCATGGCCCGCCCGCCCTTCCCCGACCCGGTCGAAATGCTGCGCCAGCGCGTGGTCGAGCGGGTGCGTGGAGCGTTCAACGATACGGCGCGCGGCGAGGCGCCGGTGCCGCCATCGGACGCCGCCTTCTTCGCCAAGGACACACCGATCCGCATGGTGCATGCAGACATCACCAGCATGATGGTGGGCGGCATGGCGGCCCTGCTGCTACAGATGCTCCACCCGCACGCGCTGCAGGGCGTGCTCGATTTCTCGAACTTCCGCGCCGACATGCACGGAAGGCTGCGCAACACCGCGCGTTTCATTGCGGTCACGACATACGGGCAGCGTGACAACGCGGAGGCCGCGATCGCGCGGGTCAATCGCATCCATTCCAAGGTAAGCGGCACGCTGCCCGACGGCACGCCCTATTCCGCCACCGATCCGCGGACGCTTGCCTGGGTGCATGTGACCGAGGCGCTGATGTTCCTCGAAGCGTGGCTGGTGCATGTCCGGCCCGACATGCCGATGGCCGAGCAGGACGAGTATTTCCGCCAGTTCGCCCTCGTCGCACGCAAGCTTCGCGCTGACCCGGTGCCGGAATCGAAAGCCGAGGCGCAGGCGCTTTTCCGCGAGATGCGCCGCAACCTCAGCGTCGGGCCGCAAACGCTGGAGGTCGCGCAGCTGATCGTGAAGCACCGACCCGAAGGCCCGGCGGGCGCGATCCAGCCTTTCATGGCCGACGCGGCGGTGGCTTTGCTGCCGCCCTTCGCGCGCACCATGCTCGGGCTGGAGCCGCCGAAACTGGGCGCAGTGCCGGCGAAGCTGGTGACAGGCGCGCTTGGCGGGACGCTGAGATGGGCCTTCAGGCAAAAGGTCTGATGCTGCGTGATTGGACGGAAATCAGGACAGAGCCGCCGCTCGCCGTAGCAGCTGGTATGCCTCCACCACCCGCTGCAACCTTGCCTCGTGGCTGCGATCCCCGCCGTTGCGATCTGGATGATAACGCCGCACCAGTTCCGAATAGCGCCGCCGTAATTCCTTGCGGTCCGCCTTCGGCCCAAGCCCCATCGCGTTCAGCGCCTCGCGCTCGCGCGGGGTGAAGCGGCTGAAATGCGCGTGCTTTTGCCCCGCCGCCTGCCGCCTGATATCGCCCGCCCTTGCACCGATGGCGTCGAGCGGATCGGCGAAGTCGGCCCAGCGTGGCATGCCGTCCGCGCCCGCCGTCGGGCGGAAGGCGGGGATCTCGGTCTGCCAGGCGGATCCGGGCGCCTGCGCAGCGTAAATCTCCTCCGCGCTCATTCCGTCGAACCAGTCGTAGCCAGCGTTGAATTCGCGCACGTGGTTGAGGCAGAACCACCGCCATTCGCCCGGCCCGTCGAAGCTGTTTCCCTGCCCGCCCGGCGCGCGGAACTCGCCCGCCTCGCGGCAGGTGGGGTGCTCGCATTCGCGTCCTTCGTTTTCGAACCGTCCGTGGAACTTCGTCGACCGCATCCCCATTAGGATGGGGACCGTCACGCGATTAGGAAACCCCCGAATGCCCGGCCCCATGCAATCCGAGATCGAGGAACGGCTGCGCGCCGCCCTCGCCCCCAGCCATCTGGACGTGATCAACGACAGTGCCCGTCACCACGGCCATTCGGGCGACGATGGCAGCGGTGAATCGCATTTCACCGTCGTTGTCGAAAGCGACCGGTTCGAAGGGAAAAACCGCCTCGCCCGCCAGCGCATGGTGCTCGCCGCCCTGGGTGGCATTCCGGGCGAGCGGGTGCATGCCTTCGCCATGAAATGCTACGCTCCGGGAGAGATGGCGGCATGAGCATCGAGCTGTGGTACTGGCCCGACATTCCCGGTCGCGGCGAATTCGTGCGGCTGTTCTGCGAAGGCTTCGGCGTCGAATACACCGACATGGCGCGCGAACGGGGCGCAGATGCGCTGGTCGAGCATATGCATGCGCTCGAAGGTATCCGCCCCTACGCTCCACCTTATATCGCCGATGGCGAAGTGACCCTGGGCCAGACGGCGCTGATCCTGCAATATCTTTCCGACAAGGAAGGGCTCGGCTCGGGAGAGATGGAGACCGATCTCGGCCTTCTCCAGCTGCAGCTCGATATCGCCGATTTCGTGGAAGAGGTTCACAGCGTCCACCATCCCGTGGCGCACGGCCTGCATTACGCAGACCAGATGGATGCGGCGTATGACAAGGCCCAGCATTTTCGCGCGGATCGCATTCCCAAATACCTGATCCACTTCGACAATGCCGTGGCCGCGAGCGGTGGACCGTTCCTGCTCGGCCAGCAGCCGACGCATGTCGACACCAGCCTGTTCCAGCTGATGGAAGGCCTCGATTACGCCTTCCCGAACTACATGAAGAGCATGCAGAGCAGCTGGGCGTATCTCGAAGGCTTGCAAGGCGCTGTGCCCGATATCGAGGGCGTCGCCGATTATCTCGCCAGCGAGCGGAGGATCGACTTCAACGAAGACGGCATCTTCCGCCATTACGAGGAACTGGACGAACAATGACAGGGATTGGGCGATGAGCATCCTTAAGACGGTCACCCCCGTAAGCCACGATCTGGGCGCATTCACCGTGCGGCGCGCGGTGCCTTCGCCGGATGCGCGGATGGTGGGGCCGTTCGTGTTCGTCGACCAGTTCGGCCCGGCGCACCTTGATCTCGGCAAGGGCATGGACGTGCGGCCGCACCCGCATATCAACCTCTCCACCGTCACCTGGCTGTTCGACGGTGCCATCGACCACCGCGATAGCCTCGGCACCTGTTCGACCATCCGGCCCGGCACGGTGAACCTGATGACGGCGGGGCGCGGGATCGTGCACTCGGAGCGCAGTCCGCAAGCCGAACGCGAGCGCGGCCCGTCGCTCTACGGCATGCAAACGTGGCTCGCCTTGCCCGAAGGCAAGGAAGAGATCGACCCGGCCTTCGAAGCGGTAAGCGAGCTGCCGTGGATCGACGGCGACGGCGCGCGGGCGCAGATCATCATGGGCGAATTGTGGGGCGAGCGCGCGCCGACGACCTGCCATTCCGCGACGATCTACGCCGAAATCCTGCTGCGGGAAGGCGGCTCGATTCCCATCGACGCGGAGGCGGAGGAGCGGGCGGTGATGCTGGTCGGCGGCGAGGCTTCGCTCGATGGTGAGCCGCTCACGCTCTACGATCTCAACGTGCTCAAACCCGGCAACGCTATGACCCTGTCCAGCCGCTCCGGCGCACGGGCGATGCTGCTGGGCGGGGAAGCATTTGCCGAGCGGCGCTATGTCTGGTGGAACTTCGTCAGCAGCGACCGCGAGCGGATCGAGCAGGCGAAAGAAGACTGGCGCGAAGGGCGCTTTGCGACGGTGCCCGGCGATAGCGAAGAGTTCATCCCGTTGCCAGATGGTCCGCCAAAGACGGTAAGCTATCCCTGATTTTGCAATTTGTGAAAAGCCGCAGGCCATGTGGCAATCCATTGGCGAGCGGACTGGATTGCTTCGTTACGCTCGCAATGACGGATGACGGTGACGGTGGACTACGCTATTCCGCTCGCATGAAAACACTCCTCCTCCCCCTAGCCGCCCTGTTCCTGCCCGCCATCGCGCTTGCACAGGACGCAGACCCCGCTCCCGGATCTCCCGGCACCATCGAATGGCACAACGCCCAGCAGATCGCCCTGCATTCTCTGCGTGCCGAGGACGGCTGGCACCGGCTTGCCGACGGTATCATGTACCGCCGCACAGCAGGCGACGGGACCGGCCCCGCGCCGGAAGTGTCGGACGAGATCACCATCCACTACACCGGCAGCTTCCCCGACGGCGAGGTTTTCGACAGCTCGGTAGAGCGCGGCGAACCGGCCACCTTCCCGCTTTCCGGCTTGATCCGCGGTTGGCAGGTCGCCATCCCCTATATGGGTGTCGGCGACACGGCGGAAATCGTCATCCCGGCCGAGGCCGCCTACGGTTTGCAGGGGCGCGGCCCGATCCCCGGCGGGGCGACGCTGCTGTTCACCATCGAACTGCTCGGCATTCCCAGCAAGGGCGTATGACCATGGACGAGCTGACGCGGGGTGCGCTGCCCAACGGCATCGAACTTGATGTCTGGGACACCGGGCCGAAAGATGCGCCCGCGCTCGTCTTCCTGCATGGCTTTCCCGAAAATCACCGCACCTGGCGGCACCAAATCGCGCATCTTAGCGACCGCTTCCGCTGCATCGCCCCGGACCAGCGCGGCTACGGCAATTCCTCGCGACCCGAGGGCGTCGAAAATTACGAACCGATGGTGCTGGCGCAGGACATTGCGATGCTGGCGCAGGCTCTGGAGTTGGGCGAATATACCGTACTCGGCCACGATTGGGGTGGCGCCATTGCGTGGATAGTGGCTGCATTCGGCCAGTCGACCGGCCATGTGACCCGCGCCGTCATCGCCAATGCCCCGCATCCGGTGGTGTTCGCGAAGCTGCTTTTAGCCGACGAGCGCCAGCGCGCGGCGAGCCAGTATATGCGCGCTTTCCGGGATCCGGCTAACGATGCGTTCGTGCGCGAGAACGGGCTCGGCGCCCTGCTGATGAATGCCATCGACTGGGAAGGTCGAACGCCCAACGATCCCGCCGAAACTGCGCTTCTGCTGGAGCAATGGGCCAATCCCGAGCGCGCCTTCGCCATGCTCAACTGGTACCGCGCGAGCAGCATCCATGTCCCGCGCATGGAAGACCCGCTCGGCCTGCCCGCCAACTTCACCGCGCCACCCTTCCCGAGAATCGAAATACCGACGCTGGTCGTGTGGGGGATGGACGATCAGGCGCTATTGCCTGTCAATCTCGATAGGCTGGACGAGTGGGTGAGCGACCTGACGGCCGAGCGCATTGCCGACGCAGGCCATTTCATTCCGTGGGAGGCGCCCGATGCGGTGAATGCGGCGCTGGACAGATTTCTGGCGGACTAGTCGGCCATCCACTCCACCCACTCGCCATGCGGATGCGCTTCGGCGAGCTTGGTCCACTCATCCCCGCCCGGCCAGCAACGCACGGAAAGCTCGTGCCGGAACGTTTCGCGGTTCGTCTCCAGCCGCACCCATGCAAGCGGCGTATCATCGCCTGCCGCCGCGCCGGCCTGCTCCATCGCCTTGGTAATCGCCTCGCGCTCGGCTTCGGATAGATATTGCCAGACAATGGTGTGGAACAACACCCGCGTCACGCCGACGGCCTGGTTCGCCCTCAGCCGCTCGGCGACGAATTCGCCCGCCGATTGGCGCACCAGTTCGGGCGGCGCGCGCTCTGCCATGGCAGCTGCCGTGTCGAGCCGCGCCATGCGCTCGCTCGCTTCGGGCCAGACATAGGCTTTCAGCTTCATAAGCTGCGCCTCGTCCCGTAAATCGACCGGCGCCTGATCACATCCGCGTGCGGCGACGATCTCGATCGGGGCGGCGGGCGGCGGCGCGCCACGCCATTCGGGGGCGATCGTCATGGAAGATAGGCTCGGACCCACGCGCACGCCGCCAAGGTCGAAGGCGAAGCGGCCAAGCATCGTGTTGATGCCCGCACTTGCGCCGATCTCGTTCAGCTCGAATGCCGGACCCAGCCTTTCGGACAGCCACAGGAGCGCCCCCATCACGCTCGCCGAACGTCCCGCCTCGTTAGTCTGCGGCGGACTGTCGAGCCATGGCATCAGGCGGAAATCGAAGGTATCGACTGCGTCGGTCACGATGGCATCGACCTGCCCCTGATCGGTGATGAGGCCTGCATAAACGTCGCCCAACCGGTCTTCCTCGCCCGACATGCACAGCGCGTGCAGACCTGCCGCGACGCGAAGCGGCATCGCGTCCTCCAGTGTCAGCCCGTGCCAGTTCGCCATGCGGCGGCCGGTGGCGGTGTCGCCCTCGATCACCGCGAGCAGCGCGCGGATGACGCGGGCGGTGTTGGGCGCGCCCGCTTTCCTGGCATGGTCCGCCTGCCATGCGATTGCCTCGGGCACACTGTTGTTCCTCATCACGCCGTTCTCGGCCATTCGCATTGCCCTTTGGCCTGTTCCTGCCTACATCGCGCGCCGATGACCAAGGGTTCCCTCGACACACGCTTTGGCCCGCTGATTTTCGCCGTTCCGAAGGGCCGCATCCTCGATGAGGCGGTGCCCGTGATGGAGCGTGCCGGCGTCGTGCCGGAAGCGGCGTTCCACGACAAGGGCGACCGTTCGCTGAGCTTCGCGACAAAGGACGGCGACATGCGGATTTTCCGGGTGCGCGCTTTCGATGTCGCCACCTTCGTCGCCTTCGGCGCGGCGCAGGCGGGGATCGTGGGTAGCGACGTTATCGAGGAATTCGACTATTCGGAACTGTATGCTCCCGTCGATCTCGGCATCGGCGCGTGTCGCCTCTCGGTGGCGGAGCCAGTGGAGCCAGTCGAATACAGATACGGCAATGCCAGCCATTTGCGCGTCGCCACCAAATATCCCAATATCACCAGCCGCCATTTCGAACGGCAGGGCATCCAGGCCGAGTGCGTGAAGCTGAACGGCGCGATGGAACTCGCGCCTTCGAGCGGGCTGGCGGGCCGGATCGTCGATCTCGTTTCCACAGGGCAGACGCTCAAATCGAACGGGCTTGTCGAAAAGGAGCACATCATGCAGGTGACAAGCCGCCTTATTGTCAATCGCGCCGCGCTGAAGACCGACCCACGCGTCGCCGCGCTCGTCGAACGGTTCCGCACCGCCATGCTGGAAAGGGCTGCCTGATGCGCCGCCTGCACACCACTGCCGACGAATTCGAGAAGCAGTTCACCCGCATTGTGAACGACCGGCGAGAGAGCGACGCCAATGTCGCGCGCGATGTCACCGACATCCTGCAAAAGGTCCGCCAAGGCGGCGACGAGGTGCTGCGCGATTTCACGATGCGCTATGACAAGCATGCGCTCACCGCCGACATCTCCAGCTGGCGCATTTCGCCGGACCAGACGAAGGCCGCATACGATTTCCTCGACAAGGATACAAAGCGCGCGCTCGATATGGCGGCAGAGCGTATCCGCGCCTATCACCAGGGCCAGCTGCCCGAGGACCGCGATTACCGCGACGCGGCGAATGTCCGGCTCGGAGCGCGGTGGAACGCTGTCGAGGCGGCAGGCATGTATGTGCCGGGCGGCCGCGCGGCCTATCCTTCCAGCCTGCTGATGAACGCCATCCCCGCGCGCGTGGCGGGAGTTGAACGGCTGGCCGTCTGCACGCCCACGCCGAAGGGACAGATCAACGAACTGGTGCTCGCATCGGCGCATATCTGCGGCGTGGACGAGATCTGGCGGGTCGGCGGAGCGCAGGCAATCGGCGCGCTGGCCTACGGCACGGCGAGGATCAAGCCGGTCGACGTTATCACCGGCCCTGGCAATGCCTGGGTCGCGGAGGCAAAGCGCCAGCTTTACGGCGTCGTCGGTATCGACATGGTCGCCGGTCCGAGCGAAATCCTCGTGATCGCTGACGCGAAGAACGACCCCGACTGGATCGCCGCAGACCTCCTCAGCCAGGCCGAGCACGATCCCGCCAGCCAGGCCATCCTCATCACCGACAATGCCGCCTATGCCGCCGCGGTGGAAGATGCGGTGGACGTGCTGCTGGCGCAGATCGGCACGAAGATGGTCGCCCGCGAAAGCTGGGAGAACCACGGCGTGGTGATCGTGGTGGAAGACTTCGCCGAAGCCCCTGCCCTCGCCAACCGCCTCGCCGCAGAGCATGTCGAATTGGCGGTGGACGATCCCGAAGCGATGTTTGGCCAGATCAAGCATGCGGGCAGCGTCTTCCTTGGTCGCAACACGCCCGAGGCCGTGGGCGATTACGTCGCCGGGCCGAACCACGTCCTGCCCACCGGGCGCCGCGCGCGCTTTGCCAGCGGGCTGTCGGTGCTCGATTTCATGAAGCGCACCAGCTTTATCG
>JBARVT010000239.1:0-7948 GCA_049646405.1 Alteraurantiacibacter sp. | reverse complement strand
AGCGTCGCGATCCGCATCGCGGCGCTCGACAGCGCGCTCGACCGCATCGTTCACCGTGTCGCCCACCCCACGATTGCCACGATTGCCGCGATTGCCGCGATTGCCGCGATTGCGATAATAGTGGTTGCGATCGTAACGCGACCAGTTGCGATACCGGTTCGGCACGCCGTAGCCGTAGCGGCTGAAATTGTAATACGGGTCGGCAAAGCCCGCGCGGCGCCCGAACCAGTAATTACGATGGCGCGACGAAAGGCCATATTCGCGACCGTAGCGATCGTACACATAGCGCCCGGCACCCGGATAATAATAATTGTCGTACCAACCGTAATACCCTGCCCCGTCGTCGTAATCGTAATAGCCGTAATCACCATAGTCGTCGTAGCCAGAGCCATAATCGTCATAGCCGTAGCCCGCGCCGACGGACACGCAGGCGGACAACCCGATGGCGGCCGCTCCGGCGAGCACTACGTTCAAGATGCGTTTCGTCATTGGTCGGAACCCCCGATTGAGAATTGTCGCAAGATATATCGCAATATCGGTGCACCACATCTGACCGGCGCTGTCAGCATTCAGAAAGCAAGCATTCTCCCTGAACGAACCCGGGTCAAGCGGTTTGCGCGCGCGGCAGGGTGAGCTTCACCAGCAATCCACCCAGATCCTCGCTTTCGTGGAGCGATACCGCGCCATCGTAAATCTCGGCCACGTCGCGCACGATGGCAAGGCCAAGGCCGGTGCCGGGCTTGCCTGTATCGAGCCGCGCCCCGCGCCCGAAAATGGCCTGCCTCTCCTTTTCAGGGATGCCCATCCCGTCATCCTCGACCCATATCTCGCAGCGGCGCGATTTGGGCTTTGCATCCACAGTGACGAAGACGCTGCCCCCGCCATATTTCGCCGCGTTCTCGATGAGGTTGCCGAGCAATTCATCGAGGTCCTGCCGCTCCATCGCCACTGGAGCGGAACCACCGTCGATATCGAAACGGACATGCGGGTAGAGCCGCGACACCGCGCGCTTCACACCCTGCGCGCTTGCCAGCGCGTCGGCGCGGGAAAGGCCCGTAGCGCGGCGCCCCACTGCGCGGGCGCGGGCGAGGTGGTGATCGACATGCCGCTGCATCGTATCCGCTTCCCGCAACACGGTCGCATCGAGATCGGGCGATTGCGCGTGCGCAGCGTTGTTGAGCACGGTGAGCGGAGTCTTCAGCGCATGGGCGAGGTTGCCCGCATGGGTGCGCGCTTCCTCCGCCTGCCTTTCAGAATGTGCGAGCAGCGCGTTGAGCTCGTCCACCATCGGCTGCACCTCCAGCGGCAACGGCTCGGTCACGCGCGCAGTGCCGGTGGTGCGGATGCGGGCGATGGCCTGGCGGACGCGGCGCAGCGGACCAAGGCCATACCAGGTCTGCGCCGCCGCCATCAGGAACAGCCCGATACCGAGGATGGCAAAGGACCAGACGAGGATGGCACGCACCTGCGCCACCTGATCCTCCAGCTCGTCGCGCGCGCGGGCGACGACGAACTGCCACTGCACATCGCTGCCCGGCAGCTGGATCGTGCGCTGCACGACGCGCAACGGCTCGTCCTCGAACTGGTAACTGTCGTAGAAAATCGGCTCGATTGCATCGACGCCGCGCACCACGAGCCGGTCGTCCCACAGGGAGTTGGAAGGAAAGGTTTCCCGCCCATCTCCGCTGATCTGCCAGTACGAGCCGCTACCTGGCTCCAGATAGGCCTGGTTGCCGAGGATCGAATTGAATTGCACGTCGCCGAAATCATCCACCTCGGCGGAACGGAGCATGGCGTTGAGCGGTATCTCCAGCCGGTTGTCGAATTCGGCTTCCAACTGGCTTGTCAGCACCCGATCGAGCGCGAAGCCCCCGACAGAAAGCAGGATAACGATCCAGCCCGCCGCAATCAGCATCATGCGGCGAGACAGGCTGCCTGTGTGCTTCACCTCGAAAGCGGGCTCGCCAACGGCCCCGTCGTCCCCGGCAAGGGAAACGGGCACGCCGTCCTGCGAGGCATCGCCGCTATTCGCGCGGAGCGTCTGCGGGGTCGTCGAGGCTGTAACCGAGGCCACGGATAGTCGTTATCACGTCTGCGCCGAGCTTCTTGCGAATGCGCGTGACGAAAACCTCGATCGTATTCGAATCACGATCGAAATCCTGGTCGTAGATATGTTCGATCAGCTCGGTGCGGCTCACCACCTTGCCCTTGTGGTGCATCAGGTAAGAAAGCAGCTTGTATTCCTGCGCGGTCAGCTTCACCGGCTCACCCGCCAGCGTGACGCGGCCAGAGCGGGTGTCCAGCCGGACGTCGCCTGCGGTCAGTTCGCTTGATGCGTTCCCAGAAGCGCGGCGGATCAAGGCGCGCAGGCGTGCAATCAGCTCTTCGGTCTGAAATGGCTTGGCGAGGTAATCGTCCGCGCCCGCATCGAGCCCGGCGACCTTGTCGCTCCAGCTATCGCGCGCCGTCAGCACCAGCACCGGGAACTTGCGCCCCTCCTTGCGCCACATGCCCAACACCGTCAGTCCGTCGATTTCGGGTAAACCCAAATCGAGGATGACGGCGTCGTATTCCTCGGTCGAGCCGAGAAAATGCCCGTCCTCGCCATCGGTGGACAAGTCAACGGCATAGCCGTTCTGCTCCAGCGTCGATTTCAGCTGCTGGCCGAGCGTCGGCTCGTCCTCGACAATCAAGATACGCATCGAAATTCCCTGCCTTGTTTGCGCGCGTTCGTGTTGCGCTTACGACATGAACGCGTCAAGCGAGCGGGCGGTTTCCGGCGGGGAGAGCGTATCAGCGCGAAACGCGGCGGATACGGGCGCTGCGCGCGTCGACATCGACCCAGATCATGCGACCGTTACGGATGAATTTCAGGCGGTATGCCTGCACCGTCGGATCGTATTCGAAGCCGATATACTCATCGCTCTCGCGCATCTGCGGGATGATGCGGCGCTCGATATCGCGGATCGGGAGGATGCGGCCCGCCTGCATCTCGGCACGCGCGCTCGTCTGGTCTCCGCGCGACCGGTCGAGCTGCTGCGCGCTGGCAGGCGCGGACATGGCGACAGCGGCGGCGAACGCGGCGGCAAGGAAAGCGGGTTTCAACATCATGCCGGTGTGCCTATCGCGGGCGCATTGAACAAGGTGTGAATTTGCCCGCTTCGCATGGTTCAGCTTGACCCTAGCGGACCATTTCCCAAGTGAAATTGACCGTGACGCTCGCCATGACCTGGCCGGGCCGCACCGGCGTCGTATCGGCTTGCGCTCTGCGCGATCCTGTCACCACGATCGCCTCGTTCATCGGCATCGGCCGGCTGTTGACGACATTTTCGCTGATTTCCAGCAAACGGACATCGGAATAGCCCGACAGGCGAGCGTAGTTCATCGCCCGCTCGCGCCCGGTGGCGAACGCTTGGCTGCGAGCCTGTTCGGTCGCGGCGGTCGAATCGTCCACGTCCCAGCCGATGCCGCCGATATCGGTCGCACCCACGGCCACCAGCGCATCGAGCACTTCGCCCGTATCGTCGATATCGCGCACCTTTACGTTCACGCGGTTCATTACGCGATATCCGCGGAAATCCTGCTGGCGGGTTTCCTGGTTGTAATCGTAATCGGGATTCAGATTGATGCCGCTCGTCTGGATGTCGTCCTCGTCGATTCCGAGCGCCTCGATCCGGTCGATCACGCGGCTCATCGCGCGCGCATTCTGGCGCATGGCCTCCACCGCTGTCGGGGCCACTGTCGTCACACCCGCGCTCAGATTGGCGATGTCGGGATCGAGCGTGACGTTCTCCGTCACGCCGAGCGAGATGACCGGCCCTTCGGATTCGACCTGCACTTGCGCAATGGCGGGCACGGCGAAGACGGGGGCGACGAGAAGCGCGGCGGCGTAACGAAACATATGTCTCTCCGATCAGATGGACGCACGGGATGCGTCGGCGAGGATAACGCGCGGCTGAACGATGGCGTTCCTTGCCAGCCGCGCGGCCCTTGACTACCTGCGCGCTCGTCATGGCCGAACCGCCCATCCTCAGCCTCGAAGGCCTCTCGCTGCAACAGGGCGGTCGCTGGCTGCTGGGCGATCCCGATGCGGGTATTGGCTTGGACCTCCATATCGGCCCGCGCGACCGGATCGCGCTGATCGGGCGCAACGGCGTTGGCAAGACGACGCTGCTGCGCCTCATCACCGGCGAGATCGAACCCGATCGCGGCACCCGCAAAGTGAAACCACACGCCAATATCGTCTGGCTGGAGCAGGAGCCCGACTTCACCGGCTGCACCACGTTGATGGACTTTGCGCTCTCCGGCGAGCGCGCACCGCCCGAGCATGGCGTGGAGGCCATCGCCGGCCAGCTCGGCATCGACATGACGACCGATGCCGTGACCGCCAGCGGCGGTGAAAAGCGCCGCGCCGCCATCGCCCGCGCACTGGCGCAGGAGCCCGACCTGCTATTGCTCGACGAGCCGACCAACCATCTCGACCTTGCGGCCATCGACTGGCTTGAACGCTGGCTGGATCGATACAAGGGTGCGTTCATCGTCATCAGCCACGACCGGACGTTCTTGACACGCCTGACCCGCGCGACGCTGTGGCTCGACCGCGGATCGCTGCGGCGCAAGGAGGTCGGCTTCGGCGGCTACGAGGCGTGGGAAGAGCAGGTCTATGCCGAGGAAGCGCGCGCGGCGGAAAAGCTCGACGCGAAGCTGAAGATCGAGGCGCACTGGCTCGAACGCGGCGTCACCGCGCGGCGCAAGCGCAATATGGGGCGGCTGGAAAGGCTGTTCGAGATGCGTGCGGCGCGTGCCGCGATGATCACGCCCGGCGGCACCGCGAAACTCAGCCTGAAGAGTGACGAGGATTTCAAGAGCAAGTCGGTGATTGTGGCGGAGGACATCGCCAAGACTTATGAAGGGCGGCAAGTCATCAAGCCCTTCTCCCTGCGCATCCAGCGCGGCGACAGGATCGGCATCGTGGGCGCCAACGGCGCAGGCAAGACGACGCTGCTGAAGCTGCTGACGAAGGAAATCGAGCCCGACAGCGGCACCGTCACCCATGCGAAAACGCTTTCCGGCGTCATGATCGACCAGCAGCGCGCTCTGCTGAAACCCGGCATGACCGTGCGACAGGTGCTGGCCGAAGGCGGCGACTGGATCGACGTGCGCGGGCATCGCAAGCATGTGCAGGCTTATTTAAAGGACTTCCTGTTCGACCCGAAACTGGTCGATGCGAAAATCGGCACCTTTTCGGGGGGCGAGCGCAGCCGCCTTCTGCTGGCGCGCGAATTCGCCCGCACTTCCAACCTGCTGGTGCTGGACGAGCCGACCAACGATCTCGACCTCGAAACGCTCGACCTGTTGCAGGAGGTGATTGCCGATTACGAGGGCACTGTCCTGATCGTCAGCCACGACCGCGACTTCCTCGATCGCACGGTGACGGTGACGCTCGGTCTTGACGGCAGCGGCACGGTGGACATCGTCGCGGGCGGTTACGAGGACTGGGAGGCGAAACGGAAGAAGCGACCGAAAATGGACGGGAAAGGACAGGCAAAGGTCGATGACGGCCCGCAACAGCCCGCCCCGCCCTCGCCCAGGTCGGACAAGCTTTCCTACAAGGACCAGCGCGATTTCGAGCAGCTGCCCGCGCGGATCGATGAGCTGGACGGTCTGATCGAGAAGGGCGAAGCGGCGCTTGCCGATCCCGATCTCTACACCGCCGATCCCGACAAGTTTGCCCGCATTAGCAAGTCGCTCGAACTCGCGCGTGGCGAGAAAGACGCAGCGGAGGAACGCTGGCTCACACTTGCCGAGATGGCGGAGCAACAAGGTTAATCCCGCTTAACCACGTTCGCTCATATCGTTTGCACCAAACAGCGGCAGAACGCCTGCCCATGGGCATTGCCGCATCCGCCGCTTTCCGGGACGATTCCGCCAACGGGCCTGCCTATGGCAGCCTCGAAGGTCTCGGCGGTCCGCGCAAGCTGAAGAAGAAGCCCGTGCTCGTCCTCGATCCCGAGGAACTGGCTCAGGCGCATGCGATGTTTCACGAAGCTTCCGCCGAGTTGCTCGGCGAGGACGTCGAACGCGCCCCTCGCCCCGCCATGGTACTCGGCCTCGCGCCGATGCTGGACGACGAGCCGGACGAGGTTGACGAGGAAGAAGCCGAGGTCGAAGGCGACGTGCGGTCTAGCGACGCGGTGCTTTCGATTACCCGCCGCAAATCCTCGCCTTTGCCGCCGCTAGATTGCGATGCGGATGACGTGGAAGGCTACGCCTCGCCGGACGGTCCGGTGCAGGACGATATCGACCTAGCGACGCGCATCTTTCCCTCGCTCCCCCTGTGTCCCGAACTGGCGGAGGACAAGGATTACGCTGCGGACGATTGCGCCGCGCCCGATTACGACGAACCGGTCGACGAAATTTCCCTGCCCATCGATCCCGATGCCCGGCTGCAGGACTACGCGCCGCTGCCTGTGCCCGAGCCCGAGCCCGAGACCGAGCCGAATATCGAGGAAGCTCGCGCCGCTCCCGAACCGCAGCCGGTTTCCCCGCCGACGCCGCAGCCGAGTGCGCTCGATGCCCTGCGCGCTCGCCGGGCCGAAGCGCCTGTGCCTGTCGAGCAAGCGCCGGTCGAACCTGCACCGGAGCCGGAGGCGCACGGTCCGAAGCCCGCGCGTTTCGACGAGCTGCCGCCGAACAAGGATTACGACACGCCGGAGGAGGTCTACGAGCTTGACAGCTGGCTGGCCGACGAACCGGACGAGGCCGAGATTTGCGAGCCGGAGGCCGAAGCGGCCGCGCAGCACCCGGTCGAAACTTTCGCTGCTCAATCCGAGCCGGAAGTGGCCATCGACCCCGCACTCGCCGAGAATTTCTTTCCCGACGAAGTGCCCTCGCCCGAACCAGTACAGGACGACCCGAACGTTACGACCTGGCACGACGACGAAGTCGACGGCTACGCCTTCATGCGCGACCCGCGCTCCCGCCGCGCCGCCGTCACCGCCGCCACGCCGGGTCGGCAGAGCGCGCTTCGCGCGAAACTGCTGCGCGAGGCGGAGGAAGAGGCTGCGGCAAAGGCCGCGCAGCAGGCCATCCCGCAAGGCAAGTCGCTTTTCGCCTCGCTCTGGCGCAAGCTCACAGGACGCCGCTGATCCGCATCAGCGGATACGATAGAATTCCGCAACCCGCTCCAATGCCAGTTTCAGCACCAGCTTGCCGCTCCTCGCAGGCCAGGCGAGCGCCTTCTCGGCGACCGGCAACGTCTCGCCCGCGCAGACGACGCGCCAGAGAATATCCTCCAGCCCTTTTCCCGCTTCGCGCAGCGCGCCATCGAAGCGTTCGCGCGCGGTCATCTGCCGTTCGCCTGGTGTCAGCCCGTCTCCGCCGCTGCCCTTGATCCGCACCGGGTCCCACCGCATGGTGACCGACGGGCTGAGCTGAGCGCGCTCGTAATCGGCGCGTAGCCGTTCGCCTGCATCAAGCAGTCGATCGTCGATATGACCGCGCGCGTGGAGCCAGCCGAGCGGGCTTTCCGCGACATTCACCGTCACGCTGCGCCGCCTTTTGCCGACCCCGCCATCGCGCCGCGGGCCTTCGGGGGTGAGTTCGCGTTCGACGAGTTCGCGACGGTGCATCGGCATGTCTCCTGTAGCGTGACGGGAGAGGCCCCTTGCAATTGCAAAGCGGTTGTAGGAAAGCTGTTTCTCAAACCAATCCGGTTAGAGGGCGCGCGCCTGTGATCAATCGCATCCGAGATATTCGCAAGAGCAAAGGCATGACGCTCGCGGAAGTCGCCGCCGCTTGTGAGCCGTCCACGACGGCACAGACCATCGGACGGCTCGAAACCGGGACGCGCAATCTCTCGCTCGTCTGGATGAACCGGATCGGTGCCGCGCTCGGGGTCGACCCGGAGGCCTTGGTAAAAGCGGAAGGCGGCTCGGCGGCGCAGGTC
>JBARVT010000238.1:0-5946 GCA_049646405.1 Alteraurantiacibacter sp. | reverse complement strand
GGGCGATTTCGAGCGCGCGGACCTGGTCGATCCGGGCTTCTTCCACCAGCCGGTCCGCCTCGATCTGCTGCGCGTCGACCAGCTTCTTCGCCTCGATCCGTGCGCCATCCGCCTCGCGCTGGCGTTCTGCCTGTTCGCGGGCGATCTCGGACATCTGCGATGCGCGACGGATTTCGACCTCGCGCTCCTGCCCCAGCCGGGCATATTCGGTGTCGCGACTGATTTCGAAGCTGCGCGCATCGGCCTCCAGGTTCTTCGCTTCCATCTGCACGCGGGTGTCCTGCTCGATATCGTTGCGAAGTTTCTTGCGCGCCTCGATCTGTTCGGTCAGCTTGGTGAGACCTTCAGCGTCGAAGGCGTTGTTGGCATTGAAGTGCTCGATGCTGGTCTGGTCGAGACCGGTCAGCGAGACCGATTCCAGCTCCAGACCGTTCATCGCGAGGTCGTTGGACGACACCTGCTGCACCTTCTGCACGAAGTCCGCACGCTGTTCGTGCAGCTCGTTCATCGTCATGCCCGCCGCGACCGAGCGCAGGGCGTCGACGAACTTGCCTTCGACGAGATCCTTCAGCATTTCCGGCTGCATCGTGCGCATGCCGAGCGTTTGCGCGGCCATGGCAATGGCCTCGCTATCGGGCTTCACGCGGACGTAAAACTCCGCCTTCACGTCGATCCGCAGGCGATCGAGCGTGATCAACGCCTCGCCATCGCGGCGAATGACGCTGAGCACCAGGGTGTTCATGTTGACCGGCATCGTATCGTGAAAGATCGGGAAGACAAGCGCGCCACCGTTCATGACAACTTTCTCGCCGCCGACACCCGTGCGCACGAAGGCAGTTTCCTTCGATGCCCTGCGGTAGAGTTTGACGAGGAACAAGAGGACCGCGAAGAACGCGATCACAAGTCCGATTATGCCGACCATTCCGGCGTCCATCAGGTTTTCCATTTCTTCTCCTTGCTATGAAGTTCTTTGATACCGGCGGGGCGCTTCAGCTCATCGGCGCGAGGGTGCGTTCGGCCAGCGGGACGACGAAAAATGTCTGTCCTTCGCGGCGCACAAGCAACACGTTGTCCCCTGCGTTGATGACACTGGCATCCTCGTGCGGCTCCACCATGACATAATGCGCGTGGCCGTGGCGGTCGCGCACTCTGGCGCGCGCGGGCGAACCCTTTTCGGCCCGCCCCTCGGTCACCTGGCCGCGTCGCCCGACAAGGCTGTCCAGCCCCACCACGCTCGTCTCGTCCTGCGGCAACAGTCTGCCGACTGGGCGCACGAGCAGTGCGGTCGCCGGGATGCTCGAACCGCCCGCGATCAGGGCCGCAAGCCAAGCATAGAGCGGTGATCCGGTGAGATCGGCAGCGAAAGCCTGCACGCTTATGCCGATGACGGCGAAGGCAAGCAGGAACACGATCAGCCAGACGAAGAGCGGCACCTTTCCGAGGCCGAGCAGCGTCGTGATCGCGCCGCCAATCCCCGCAGATGTCGGGTCCGCCCCGGCATCCGCGTCAAATTCCGCATCCGCGCCCAAGTCGCCAACTCCGATGACTTGCAGCACAAGGAGCAAGAACATCAGCCCCATCGCGATGGCGAATGGCAGGTTATAGTCCTCAAACAGGCTCATTATATCGCTCGCCACGCGGCATAGTCCGCGAGCGTCCTCTCGTAAGATCGGGTTTTGTAGGAGAACCCCCTCCGTCCCTATTTTTATGCCAGAAATGCGCCGAAAGCGCCAGAAAAACCGGAACTTCTCGTCCCGATTCCGGGCGATTTTGCATGAGGGGAAAACGCCGCTATCAGGGTCGGATGCGGTGCGCGCTCATCCCTCTCGTCCTGCTCGCTATCGCTGCCCCGGCATGGGCGCGCGAGAGCCTTGGCGTGTTCGGCGACTGGGGCGCGTTCCGCGATCCGGAGGCACCGCGTTGCTATGCTATCGCTGCTGCCGAAACCGTACGCTCGCGCCGCGACCGCGATGCCTATGCCACCATCGGCACATGGCCGCGCCGCAGTGTCCGTGCGCAAGTGCATTTCCGCATGGGGCGTGAGCTGGCGGAAAGGCCACGCGTGCGCCTCGCCATCGGCGGGGACCGGTTCGACCTTTCTGCCTCTGGCGAGAACGCATGGGGCGCGAATGCCATACAGGACTCCGCCATCGTCCGCGCTATGCGCTCCGCCGCAAGGATGAGTATTAGCGCCACCGATGCGCGCGGCAACCGCTTCACGGATACCTACAGCCTCGACGGTGCTGCCACCGCCATCGATGCCGCAGCCGTGGGCTGCTCGCCGCGCCGATAGCGCACACGAGGAGGGCCGGAGGATTGCTCCCCCGACCCTCTTTATGGAAGTATCTGACGCTCGCTTAGAAACGGAAGCCGACGCCGACGGTCACTTGGTGACGGTCGAGATCGATCTCGCCCAGATCCACGTCACCCATGTCTTCGTCGAAGAAATCGTCGTCAACCCGGTCGAGTTCGGCGGAAGAATAGTTCGAGTAACGGTACTCCAGCTTCACAAAGCTGTTTTCCGACATCGCATATTCGGCACCTGCACCGACACGGAAGCCATCAAGGTCGAAATCAGCCTCGCGCTCGTCGACATTGTCGCTCAGCAGCAGGTCGTAAGTCGCGTTGGTGTAACCGCCCTTGGCGTAAACCAGCGTGTTCGGGTTCACGAGGATACCGGCACGCGCACCGAGATAGATGTCGCGGCCCGCGCCGACACGGGTGCCGAGGCCAAGATCCTCAAGATCGCCATTCCTGAATTCGGTTTCGGCGGTCGAATCGGACAGTTCGGCCTCGACGCCGAGCACTGCACCACCAACGGCAAAGTCGTAGCCGAGGCCGACACCGTACATGAAACCGTCGATCGACTGGTCGTCGTCTTCGTTCACGTCGTTGTCGACCGAACTGCCGGCGTTGCTGATGTCATACCCGCCGACAATCTCGACGCGCGGCCCGGTGAAGGCGGAGTTGTCCTGCGCAGCGGCGGGCATAGCGACGGCGGTCACGGTGCCGGCGGCGAGCAGGAGGGAGATGGTCTTCTTCATTGGTAATTCCATTCTTTCGCTTGCACGATCGTCGTGCCTTGGACCCGCTGAATGGTTGGAATCGCAATCCGGTTTCATGAACTCAATACAACAAGCACGTCGTGGTATTTCTGCAACAAAATTGCGCGTCCAATTGCATCTCTTGCGCGGCGAGCTGTGGGAAACGTGCCTCCGAGGCGACCAGCGGTTCGTCGCATCTCACGGGAACGCTCTCTGCTTTCCAAACGGCTACCCTGCGCCTATATGCGCCGCTCCCATGGCCGATACGACACTCATGACCATTCCCGGACAGGTCGAGCCGGTTCCCGTCGCGCGCGACATCACCCCGCGCAAGGACGGTCGCGTTGACGTGATCGGGCTGGCGAAAACGGACATTGCCGCACTGTTAGAAGGCGCGGGCTTCGACAAACGGCAGGCAAAGCTGCGCGCGAAGCAGGTGTTCCACTGGCTCTACCATCGCGGTGTCACCGATTTCGAAGCCATGACCGACATCGCCAAGACGATGCGTCCGTGGCTCGCGGAGCGATTCGTAATCGGACGGCCCGACGTGGTCGAGGCGCAGCACAGCACCGACGGCACGCGCAAATGGCTCCTGAAGACGAGCGACGGGCACGAGTTCGAGATGGTCTTTATCCCCGATGCCGATCGCGGGACATTGTGCGTATCGTCGCAGGTCGGCTGCACCCTCAACTGCCGTTTCTGCCACACCGGCACGATGCGGCTGGTGCGCAATCTGACCCCGGGAGAGATCGTCGGTCAAGTTATGCTGGCGCGCGACGCATTGGGCGAATGGCCAAAAGGCAAGATGGACTTCGCCGAGGTCGAGAGCGAAGCTTCCTACACCGCCGACGGTCGCCTGCTCACAAACATCGTGATGATGGGCATGGGAGAGCCGCTCTACAATTTCGACAATGTCCGCGACGCGCTGCGGCTGGTGATGGACGGCGACGGGCTGGCACTGTCGAAGCGGCGTATCACCCTCTCCACCAGTGGCGTCGTCCCGGCGATGGAGCGCTGCGGCGAGGAAATCGGTGTAAACCTTGCCGTCTCGCTCCATGCCGTCACCAAGGACATTCGCGACGAGATCGTCCCGATCAACAAGAAATACGGGATCGAGGAATTGCTGCAGGCTTGTGCCGATTATCCCGGCGCGAGCAATGCGCGTCGGATTACCTTCGAGTACGTCATGCTGAAAGACAAGAACGACAGCGACGAACATGCGCGCGAGCTTGTCCGGCTGCTCAAGGCTTACAAGCTGCCCGCCAAGGTCAACCTCATTCCCTTCAATCCCTGGCCCGGTGCCGTGTATGAGTGCTCGACGCCCGAGCGCATCCGGCGCTTCTCCGAAATCGTGTTCGAAGGCGGCATCAGCGCTCCGGTTCGCACCCCGCGTGGGCGCGATATCGACGCGGCGTGCGGCCAGTTGAAGACGGCAGCGGAAAAGAAAAGCCGCGCCGAACGGGATCGCGAAGCGACGCAGGCCGAAGCGCAGGCCTGACGGGAAATGGACTGCCGCTTCGGGCGTTCGGACGGGATGAAATTGCTCATGCCGTCTCTTACCCTGCTGATGGCCGGATGCGCGACCGCGCCGCCCGACCCGCCTCTTGCGCCGCCTTTCATGGTCGTAAACCCAGCCTATGATGTGCCTGCCGATCCGGCGCAGGATGTCGCGGCGGTCCGTGCCGCCGCGCTTGCCGCGACGGGAAAGGAGCCGAGCGAGGCGCAACTGATGCAGAACCTCGTCATCCTTTTCGCCCACCGCGCGCGGCAGACGGAGATCGCAGGATTCAACGATGTGACCGGCGACTGGCGCAGGCCCGCTCTCGCCATCGTACATGCAAAGGCGCCCATCGACCGCGAGGCCTTCCTCGTCCTTGCCGCGCCCGAATTGCGGCCCAGCGTCGAGTTCCACGAAGTACGCTTCGCCCGCGGCGAGGAGCAGCACGCGATCGACCGCATCTTCGCTATCTTCGGCGCGGATGGCCCGGTGTGCGGCATAGGCTACGACAAGACCGCCAACCGACTGCGCGCCTCGCTCAAGGTTGGTGCCGATGCCGAAGACGTGCGCGCGCGGTTGCCTGCCGATCTTTCGCCATGGGTCAAGCTCGAATGGGGCGGATGCCCGGTCATCCTCGTGTGACGCATGGGCGACGCGGCCACCTTGGCATTCTACGAGAAGCACGCGCCGCACCTGACGCTCAGCACCGGCTGCGCGCCCAGCCGCGATCTCGATTCATTTCTCGACCCGCTGGCAGCCGGGGAGCGCGTTCTCGAACTCGGCTGCGGTACAGGGCGCGATGCGGCGCGGATGGCGGAGCGCGGATTCGATGTGGACGCGACGGACGGCGCGGCGGCGATGGTGCGCAAGGCGAACAAGTGCTTCGGTATCGGCGCGCGCCTGATGCGGTTCGACGAATTGCAGGCGGAGAGCGCATATGACGCCGTGTGGTCCCATGCGAGCCTCTTGCATGTTGCACGAGCCGACCTGCCCGACATCCTCGACCGCATCCATCGTGCATTGCGCCCCGGCGGCTGGCACTACGCATCCTACAAGCTCGGCAAAGGAGAGGGACGCTGCACATTCGGACGGCTGCACAATCTCCCAGACCGGAACTGGATCGCGGCGCGTTATCGGAAAACGGGTTTCACTGTCGTCGACTCCCGCATCTGGGAAGGCGAAGGCGCGAATGGCACGGTGGGCGACTGGATCGCGCTGACAATGCGAAGGAGTGAACCATGAAAGCGAAACCTGCGATCCTCGCGCTGTCCCTCGCTGCGACGGCTTGCGCGCCCGCAGCAGACGAACCGACCACCCCGCCCGACACCGCGCGCGAGGTCCCTCCCCCGCCGGACGCCATGGCCCAGTCGCCTACGAAGGAGCAGCAGGATGCCTTCCTGAGCG
>JBARVT010000237.1:0-6727 GCA_049646405.1 Alteraurantiacibacter sp. | reverse complement strand
GGCTATAGTGCTGGCGATATTCATCCGCGCGATCTTTTGGGACGGGATCGGCATCCTGCCGCTGCTCGGCCTCGCGCTGGCGGGCGGCGTCGCCATTGCCAGTATCGCACCGCTCTGGGGCCGTTCGCTGCGCCGAACGCCGCTGCCGGTCTGGGGTATGTGCGTGGCTCATCTGGGCATCGCCGTCGCGCTGTTCGGCATGGCGGCCGACAGCGCCTTTCAGGAAGAGCGGCTGGTGGCGACCAGCGTGGGGGATAGCGTCGCCGTCGGGCCGTGGCGCGGCACGCTGCAGAGCGTCGATGCGGTGGCCGGGCCGAACTGGACGGCGATGCGGGGCAACCTTGCGCTCGCCTACGATGGTGGCGCAGTGCAGCAGGCGCAACCGCAGTCGCGCAATTTCTGGTCGCCCGAAATGGAAACGAGCGAGGTTGCGCTGCTTACCCGCTGGAACGGGCAGCTTTACGTGGCGCTCGGCAACCAGGCGCAGGACGGGCGATGGCAGCTGCGCCTGTGGTGGAAGCCGTTCGTCACCTTCATCTGGTATGGCGGCCTGCTGATCGCGCTTGGCGGCGCATTGTCTTTGGTCGGCCGCGTGCTCGGTGATCTGAAACGGCGGCGCGAAATGCCCGGGGAGGAGCCCTTGCCCGAGGGCGAGGCGGTCCCGGCATGAGGAAGCTGCGCATCGGCTTATGGGCGGCAGTCGTCATCGCGGCGTTCCTGTTCGGCCTGTTCGCCTACCAGCTCAGCCAGCCGAAGAACGACTTCGTGCAAAGCGCGATGGTGGGCGAACAAGTGCCTGGTTTCGCCTTGCCGCCGATGGTCGGATCGCGTCCTGGCCTCGCCAGCGCGGACCTTGCCGACGGAAGGCCCAAACTGCTCAACATCTTTGCCAGCTGGTGCATCCCCTGCCGGGTGGAGGCGCCGCAGCTCGAGGCGCTGGAGCGGCAGGGCGCGCAGATCGTCGCCGTCGCCATCCGCGACCGGCCCGAGGACGTGGACCGCTTCCTCGCCGAATTCGGCAACCCCTTCACGCGCATTGGCAGCGATACCATCGGCGAAGTCCAGATTGCACTTGGGTCGAGCGGAGTGCCCGAAACCTTCGTGATCGACGGCGCAGGGCGCATTACCTACCAGCATATCGGCGACATCCGCGAGGAGCACGTGCCGCTGCTGCTCGAAGAATTGCGCAAGGCGGGCGGGTGAGGGCGCTCGCCTTCAACCTCGCGCTGCTCATGGCCGCGCCGCTCGCCGCGCAAGACGCGCTGCCGCCTGCGCCCTATGCCTATACACAGCTGGAGGATCCCGCGAAGGAAGCGGATGCTCGCGAGCTGATGCATACGCTGCGCTGCGTCACCTGCCAGAGCCAGTCCATTGCCGACAGCGACGCGCCCATGGCGGGTGACATGCGGCACCAGGTCCGCAGTCGCATCGCCGCCGGGGAAAGCCCCGAAGAAGTCCGCAGATGGCTTATCCAGCGATATGGCGACTATGTGAGCTATGAACCCGTGGCGAGCTCGACGACATGGCCGCTGTTCGCCGTGCCGGTGCTTCTATTGCTGTTGGCCATCGGTCTGCTGTCACGTCGGATCGGGCGGAAGGGCGATGCGGCATGAGCTGGCTCGCCGCCATCGGCCTTGCCGTGCTTGCCTTCGCTGTCGTTGCTTTCGCCCTGCGCCTGCCGCGAATGCTTTGGAGCACAATGGCTGCCACTCTCGTTTTCGGCCTTGCGGGCTATGCCTGGCAGGCGACGCCGGATCTGCCTGCGGCAACGCCGCGTCCGGAGGCGCGCGATACGAATGCGGATTTCGACGTGGTCGCCCAGCGCCGCGAATTCGTAAACGAACCACAACAGAGCCGCGCGCCGCTGCTTTATACCGCCGACGGCATGGCCCGCAGGGGTCGCCACGCAGAAGCAGCGGGGTTCCTGAACGGGATCGTGGCCGAAGACCCGCAGGATTTCGAGGCGTGGCTGGCGCTCGGAAACGCGCTAGTCGATCATGCCGACGGCAGGCTGACAGAGCCCGCGACATTCGCCTATCGCCGCGCGGCTGCCTTGCAGCCGGATAATCCCGCGCCGGCCTATTTCGTCGGTCGGACACTGATTCGCCAAGGGCGACTGGCGGAGGCGCGGGCCATCTGGATGGATGCGCTCGCTGTTGCTCCTGCCGATGCCCCCGGCCGGGAAGCGCTGACGCAGCGCATTGCAGCGCTCAATGCTCTGATGCAAAGCGCAACGATACGGCAGGCGCAATAGGCCTTGTGCGCTGCACAATGTTGCTACGGCCATCCGTCGCTGCTATCGCGCGCGCTTGCTTTCCGCGAGGCGGTAGCGACACCAAGCTGATGGGCCGTAAATCCATATGAGCGCAGCGTCCGACAACCGCGACTCCGCGAAACTGAAACTCGCCGCTGGTGCTATCGGCATCGTGTTCGGCGATATCGGCACCTCGCCGCTTTACGCATTTCGCGAGACCTTTCGCGGCGCGCATTCGATGCCGATCGACGATTTGCATATCCTCGGCGTGGTCAGCCTGATTTTCTGGTCGATGACGCTGGTCGTCGCGATCCAGTATGTCACCATTCTGATGCGGGCGGACAATAACGGGCAGGGCGGCAGCCTCGCGCTCGTCGCACTGCTTTCGCGCAGCACGGGCAAGTCGAATTACAGCTGGCTCATCGTGCTGCTTGGCGTGGCGGCAACGGCGCTGTTCTACGGCGACAGCATGATTACGCCGGCCATTTCGGTGCTGTCCGCGGTCGAGGGGCTGACCGTGGTGAACCAAGATCTCGACCCCTTCGTCATCCCCATCGCGCTCGTTCTGCTGGTGGGCCTGTTCGTGCTCCAGCAGCGCGGTACGGCGAAGGTCGGGGCGATGTTCGCACCCGTCATGCTGGTTTATTTTACGGTTATCGCGTTGCTCGGCATACGGCAGATCTTCGGCACGCCGGAAATTCTCTGGGCGCTGAACCCGTGGTACGCGGTGCAGTTTTTCCTGACGGACAAGCTCTACGCTTTCCTCGCGCTTGGCTCGGTCGTGCTGGCGGTGACGGGGGCGGAGGCGCTGTATTCGGACATGGGCCATTTCGGTCGCGGACCGATGAAGCTCTCCTGGTTCGGCTTCGTCATGCCGTGCCTGCTGCTGAACTATTTCGGGCAAGGCGCGATGATCATGGGCCTGCCAGATGCAGCGGCGGAAGAGGCGATCCTCAACCCGTTCTTCTTCCTCGCTGATGAGGCATATCGCCTGCCGCTAGTGATCCTTGCCACTTGCGCCACCTTTATCGCCAGCCAGGCCGTGATATCGGGGGCGTTCAGCATCACCCACCAGGCAATCCAGCTGGGCTTCGTGCCACGTCTGTCGATCCGCCATACGTCGGACGAGCATTCGGGCCAGATTTATATCCCCGTCATCAACTGGGCGTTGATGGTGGCGGTCATCATTCTCGTGCTGACGTTCCAGACCTCGTCCAACCTTGCAAGCGCCTATGGCATCGCCGTGACGGGCGCGGTGACGATCGACACATTGCTCATGGGTGTGCTGTTCATCGGCGTGTGGAAATGGCCGAAATGGCTTGCGATACCGGTGGTGGTGCTGTTCCTGATCGTCGACGGGGCGTATTTTGCCGCGAACCTGACCAAAGTGGCGGATGGCGGCTGGTTCCCGCTGGTCATCGGCGCAGCGGCGTTTACCATCCTCACCACCTGGTCCAAGGGGCGCAGCCTGATGCGCGCCCGCATGACAGAAATGGGCCTGCCGCTCGATATCTTCGCCAAAAGCGCGCGCGGCAGCACGGCGCGGGTGCCGGGCACGGCGATTTTCATGAACTCGGGCAGCAGCGGTACGCCCTCCGCGCTGCTTCACAATATCAAGCATAACAAGGTGCTGCACGAACGTATCGTGGTGCTGACCGTGCAGATCGCCGACGTGCCCTATGTAGGGGATGCCGATCGCTGCGAGATCATGGAGCTGGGCGACGGCTTCTTCCGCGTGATCCTGCATTACGGATTTATGCAGGAAACCGACGTGCCCACTGCGCTTGCGCGGCGAGAAATGTGCGGCGGGCCGTTCGACATGATGAAGACGAGTTTTTTCCTTAGCCGCCAGACTTTGCTCACGTCGGACAAGCCGGGCATGGCGGTTTGGCGCGAAAAACTGTTCGCCTGGATGATGCGCAACGCGGCCACGCCGATGGAGTTCTTCCGGCTCCCCACCAACCGCGTGGTCGAACTGGGTAGCCAGGTGGAGATCTAAACCCTTCCCGTGCCGGGGAGGGTTTTGCTTCACCCTGGCGGCGGGGTGTCGTCGTGTGGATCGTTGTCCTGCACGCTCAGACCGTGCCGCATCAGCATCGGCACCTGCGTAAAGGTGAAGAGGAAGGTGAGCGGCAGGAACAGCCACAGCTTCATGCCGAGCCACGTCTCGAAGTTGACGGTGAAGACCAGCAGCGTGTTAAGCGCGCCGAGGAAGATGAAGAACACGCCCCAGTTGCGCGAGAGTTTCAACCAGCCGGTGTCGTCGAGCCCCTCGAATGCAGCTTCCAACAACACCTTGAGCAGCGACTTGCCGAGCGTATAGCCGACCAGCAGCACGATGGCGAAGATGGCGTAGACGATCGTGGGCTTCCATTGAATGAAGCGTTCGTCCTGGAAATAGATCGTCAGCGCGCCAAAGCCGACGATGAGGGCGGTGGAGAGCATCAGCATCGGGCTCACCTTGCCCAGCCGCCACTTGCTCACCGCTAGCGCGATGATGGCGGCGACGATGAAAGCAACGGTACCGCGAATGACCGCAGCGATCTCGCCTATCATGTCGTCCGCATCGTCGGGCGAGAAATATTTGTAGGTCAGGAAAAAGACCAGCAGCGGGCCGTAATCGACGGCGACATTGAGCCAGCCGGATTTGGGTTTGGTATTCTCGGTCACAACATTCCTATCTCTTCATTGCGAGGAGCGGCAGGCGACGAATTTGTCGCAGATGGCCTCACGCCACCCCCGCGATCACGCGCGCCACCAGGTCCGGATCGAACGGCCTCAGATCGTCCAGTGTTTCCCCGACACCGATGGCATGGATCGGCAACCCGTATTGCTCAGCAGCCGCCACCAGCACGCCGCCGCGCGCGGTGCCGTCGAGCTTGGTCATGATGAGGCCGGTCACGCCCGCTACTTCCTTGAATATCTCGATCTGGCTCAAAGCGTTCTGGCCATTCGTCGCATCGAGCACGAGGATGACGTCATGCGGGGCCTCTGGATTGAGGCGCCCCAGGACTTTGCGAATCTTCGCCAGCTCATCCATCAGCTCGCGCTTGTTCTGGAGACGTCCTGCGGTGTCGACCACAAGCGCATCGGTGCCGATCTCCGTCGCCCTTTTCACGCCGTCGAACACGATGGCGGACGGGTCGCCGCCTTCCGGGCCGGTGATGATCGGCGCACCGATGCGCTCGGCCCAAATTCTCAGCTGCCCGATGGCGGCGGCGCGAAAGGTGTCGCCCGCGGCCAGCATCACTTCGTAATCGTCCTCCATCAGCCAGTGGCCGAGCTTGGCAATGGTGGTGGTCTTGCCGCTGCCGTTCACGCCGATAACGAGGATCACTTGCGGGCGGGGGAAGGCTGTGACCTCCAGCGGCACGGCGACCGGGCGCAGGATGGCGGCGATCTCCTCTGCCACCGCTTCCTTCAGCTCGCGCTCCGTGATCGTGGAGCCGAAACGCTTGGCGGCAAGTTTCTCGCGGATGCGCGCGGCGGCGGCGGGGCCGAGGTCGGAGACGATCAGCGCGTCCTCCACCTCGTCCAGCGTAGCATCGTCGAGGCTGGCCGTGCCGACGACACCGGTGAGGTTTTCGGACAGACGGTCCGACGTTTTGCGGAAGCCGCCCAGCAGCTTTTCGGACCAACTCGGTTCGCTCATGCGAGGACGCCTTTGTCGAGAATGGTGGGAGTGATCGCTACGATGGTGCCGGGCGTTGTGCCTCTGAGCAGCGCCACGCGCGCGAAGTTTTCCGCATAGCCCGATCCGTCCCGTTCGGCGAGGACGCTGAGCGGGGTGCCGATGAGGCTTGCGAGCCATGTCTGCCGAACCTGCGCAACCCGCTCGCGCAGTTCGGCGGCGCGCGCCTTGATGACCGGCTTGGCGACCTGCGGCATTCGTGCGGCGGGCGTGCCGGGGCGGGGAGAGTAGGGAAAGATATGGCCGTGGACGATCTGCAATTCGGCGATCATCGAGAGGTTGTCCGCGTGATGCCTATCGTCTTCGGTCGGGAAACCGGCGATGATGTCGGCGCCGAGCGCGAGGTCGGGGCGGTGTCCTCGCAGGCGCTGCACAAGGTCGGTTGCATTGGCGCGGTTATGGCGGCGCTTCATGCGCTTGAGAATTAGGTCCGCCCCGTGCTGGAGCGAGAGATGCAGGTGCGGCATCACGCGCGTTTCATGCGCAAAGAGATCGAACAGCAGCGGGTCCAGTTCCGCACCGTCGATGGAGGACATTCGCAGGCGGCGGATTTCGGGGAAGGCGGCAAGCACCGCCGTGACGAGGTCGCCCAGTTTCGGTGCGCCGGGGAGGTCATGGCCCCATGACGTCACATCGACGCCGGTCAACACGACCTCGGGTGCGCCTTGTTCGAGATGACGCTCCACTTCGCGCAGCACCTGCGGGACCGTCAGCGAGCGGCTCGTCCCGCGTCCCTGCGGAATGACACAGAACGTGCAGGCGTGGTCGCAGCCGTTCTGCAC
>JBARVT010000236.1:0-8750 GCA_049646405.1 Alteraurantiacibacter sp. | reverse complement strand
CCGCGTGACCGTAGGCACTAACGGCCGGGTCGAAGGCTGTACCGTCACCAGTTCGAGCGGTGAAAGCATTCTTGACGAAGGTGCTTGCGACGCGATGCGCCGCTACGCCCGGTACGAGCCTGCACTCAACGCTGCGGGGAACCCGATCGCTGGAAGCGATTCGATTTCGATCGTCTACCGACTCGACTGATTTTTACGACATTCTCTAGGAAGAGGACTACACAGCATGCTTACCCAATTATTGACTGCGGCGGCGAACGACGTCCAGACCGACTTCGGCTTCGTGGCGGCCATGGAAGAGGGCGGCCCCGTCGCCTGGACGATTCTCGGGGTCATGATCATCATGTCCGTCGGCTCGTTCTACATCCTCATCACCAAATACCTCGAACAGAACAAGGTAATGAAGGAATACCGGTCGAATCGTGCCGCGTTCTGGCGCGCCGGTTCTCTGAAGGAAGGCGCGACCAAGTTCGACAAGAACAGCGCCTGGCGCCAGCTGGTCGACGACGGCATCCGTGCGGGCGACGAATCGTCCAAGATGAGCGACAGCCTCGAGTCGCATGACTGGCTGCACGGAACGCTCGCCCGTTCGGAAGCTTCGATCAATGCGAAGCTGGCCGGCGGCCTGCCATTCCTCGCCACGGTTGGCGCCACCGCGCCTTTCGTCGGCCTGCTCGGCACCGTCATCGGTATCTACAACGCTCTGATCAAGATCGGCGCGACCGGCTCGGCCTCGATCGACCAGGTCGCCGGCCCGGTCGGAGAGGCCCTCATCATGACCGCTATCGGCCTTCTCGTCGCGGTCCCCGCAGTGTTCGCCTACAACTACCTGCAGTCCCGCAACCGCCGCATCGCTGCGATGCTGTCCGGCTTCTCGACCGACCTGCAGGCGAACATCACCTCGAACGGTGCCGTGAAGCCCGCTGTCATGACGAGCAACTCGACGCAGGCGTCGGGCAAGGCCGCCAAGACCGCGCCAGTCACTGCGAAAACCGCCCCGGCCACCGCGCGCCCGGCCACCGGAACGACGAGCACCGGCACGACGTCGACCACGACGACGACGACGCCGAAGCGCTGATCGGTCAGACGAAGAAAGGGCGGGCACCGTCGCATGCCGGTGCCCGCCGCTTCCCAGATTACGTGAGATAGGACGAAGCAATGGCAATCAGTCTCGGCGGTGAAGAAACACCGATGTCGGACATCAACACGACGCCGCTCGTGGACGTCATGTTGGTGTTGCTGATCATCTTCCTGATCGCGGTTCCGGTGGCCATCCAGACGGTCGAGGAACTGGAAATCCCGATCATCGAAACACAGGAATCGGACGACAAGGTCGAGAATCTTCTGATCACGGTGACCACGACCGATGCGCAGGGCCAAACCCCGCGCACTATCCGCTCGGGCTATACCGGCGCGACGCGCGACGGCGAATGCCGCGTGTTTTTCAACAACACGACGCTCGTCGATTCGACCGAGCTTTACGATGCTGCGTTCGAACGCCTCGACGCGATCGTGCAGCGTGCGGGCGGGCCTGAAGCGATCATGGCCGATCCTGAGCTTATCCCGCAGGTCCACATCCGCGGCGACGTGAACGCCCCCTGGCGTTGTGTCGCAGGCACGATTTTCAACGTGCAGGCCGCCGGTTATCCGACTGTCGCCTTCATTTCGAACCCGGTCGATCCCAGCGGGTCATAAGGCCTTCCCGGAACCCGGCAGCAAGTTTTAGGAGAATACGCTCATGGCAATGTCAGGCGGCTCAGACGATGGCAGCCCGATGATGGAAATGAACATGACGCCGCTTATCGACGTCCTGCTCGTGCTCCTCATCATGTTCATCATCACCATTCCCGTTGCGACGCACGCGATCAACATCGATCTGCCGCAACCGAGCGATCAACCGAATCTGCCTGAGGTCGATCCGATCACGAACAAGATCGTGCTGACGACCGACGGCCAGATCCTGTGGAACGCCGAGCCGCTCGACCAGAGCGGCCTCGCCTTCAACCTCCAGCAATCGATGCAGCTTCCGGTCGAGCCGGAGTTGCAGTTCGAACCGGAAGCCAATGCGAGCTACGACCTAGCGGCCCAGGTTCTGACGCTTATCAAGCGGTCGGGCGTCACCCGCTTCGGGTTCGTCGGCAACGACCAGTACCGGCAGTTCGGTAGCGGTCAGTAAAGCCTGTCGCAACATCGAGTTGGGAAGGGGCGGCTACGGTCGCCCCTTTTTGTTTGGGACCAAAGCGTTTGACAGGAGCCGGTATCTGTGATGTTATCTTGTCACATACAAGAGGGTGACATCATGGCAATTCGATCCCGCATGCTTAATCGCTCCTACAGCACTGCGCCGCAGCCGATGCACGAGCTTAATATCACACCGCTGATCGACGTATTGCTTGTCTTGCTCGTTATGCTGATCCTTTCCATTCCGATCGCTACGAATTCGGTCGAGGTCGACTTGCCGACCGGCGATGGCGAGAAAACCGAAAAGCAGACGATCGCGCTGACCCTGACGCGGGCAGGGACGGTGTTTTGGGACGGAGAGGCCATCGACACGCCCGAACTTGAATCCCGTCTCGCCGCCGCGGCGGCCAGCTCGATCGAACCCGTAATTCGTTTCGAGCCAGAGGCCAACACCAGCTATAACGACGCTGTGCAGGTCATCCACCTTGTCGGAGAAGCGAACATAACCCGCTTCGCATTTGCCGGACATCACCAGCACCGGAGCTTCGATGCGGAATAGGCGGCGGTGGCCGAAGCCCGTCTTCGATCACGGTGAACCGATAATCTTCCTTTCTGTGGTGCCGATTGCGGGTGTTGTTCTCATTGCCGCCACCTTGCTGGCGATGACCTACAAGCCGCCTACCCACGCCGTGACATTCGACTTGCCACAGCCTTATCCCTGGTTGGACGAAGCTCCGGCACTCCCCGTCAATACGCTCGGCCTGACAAAGACCGGCCAACGAACATGGAACGGGCAAGCCTTCTCCGAAGCCGAAGTCCTCGAGATGCTTCGCGATAACCGCCGACGGCCGGTCGAACCGATCCTTCGCTTCGAGCCCGATCCCGACGCCTCCTACGGCGACGCGGCGCGCCTTCTGGCGCTGGTCGAGTTTGCGGGCGTCAGCTGGTACCGCCTCTGCTTCGCCAGCGCTTTCGCCTTTCGTGAATACGAGGTCGTAGAAGCACAGCCCACCTCTAATGACGGGCGGCCGACGCCAGTCACCTGCGACCCGCGCAATCACACCGGCCCGCCTTACTGATCCTCGCTCAGTCCCTCCGGCAAACCATCGACCCGCATCGCTGCGCCCGCCAGAGTTTCCGCCTCCAACAGCAATTCGTCGTCCTGCGCCCCTTGCGGCGTGCTCTCGCGCCCGATCATCACCATGACCGGCACGGCGAGCGGGCTGACCCGGTCAAGCACGACGTGGTCTAGCCGATCGGCTGCCGTGTCGAGCAGGTCGCCAAGCCGCCCGATATCGGTCATCCGCGCCCGCGCATCCTGCCACGCCGCCTCGATCAGCACGTGGTCCGGCTCATATTTGCGCAGCACGTCGTAGATAAGGTCGGTGCTGAAAGTAACCTGCCGCCCGGTCTTGCGCTTGCCGGGATGCTGTCGCTCCACCAGTCCGCCGATCACCGCCACTTCCCGAAAGGCGCGGCGCAGGAGGTGGGAATCCTGCACCCAGTCGATGAACTCTTCGGTCAAAATGTCGGGCGATAGCAGTGGGCGCGGGTCTTCGACCGGTCGCAGGCCCCATACCGCCAGCGAATAATCGTTGGCGACAAAACCGCCGGGCATAAGCCCCATATCCTCCATCCGCTTTGTGATGAGCATGCCGAGCGACTGGTTCGCGTTCCACCCGACGAAAGTGTAGTAGACGGTGTATTCGCGCTTCGCATGCGGGAAACTCTCGACCAGGAGATTATCTGGCCCCGGCAAATGGCTGCGCCAGTCCTGCACCTCAAGCCACTCGCGCACGTCGTCGGGAAAGCGCGCCCATCCCACGCGGTCGGTCAGCATTTCGCGCACCCGGTCCGCCAAGTGTGTGGTGAGCGGCATGCGCACGCCGCCATAGGACGGGATCATCGCAGACTTGGCGCTCGCCCGCACGATCAACTCCATGTCCTTGAGCTGCTCGACCTCAACATTGACACCGGCGAACTGGAACGTGTCGCCGGGCCGCAGCGAGGCGGCAAAGCGCTCCTCGACCCTGCCAAGACTGCGACCGTTGCGGAACCGGACTTCGAGCATCTCGGTATCGATGATGATCCCGGCATTCATCCGGTGGCGAAAGGCCTGCTCCGGATGGGTCAGCCGCCAGGTGCCGTCCCCATTCTCGTTCTCGTCCCGCGTGATCCGCTTGAACTTGTCGTAGGCGCGCAACGCGTATCCCCCGGTCGCCACGAACTCGAGAACCCGGCTCCACACCTCCCGGTTCACCATGGAATAGGGCCAGCAGGAGCGGATTTCGGCGAGCAGCGCCTTTTCCGCGAACGGCGCGGCGCAGGCACAGGCCATCACATGCTGCGCGAGGACGTCGAGCCCACCGGGCCGAAAGTCCTCCCCATCGCGCTGGCCCGCAGTGACTGCGTCGCGGGCGGCGGTGGCTTCGAGAAACTCGAAACGGTTACCCGGCACCAGCAGCGCGCGACTGGGGCAATCGAGACGGTGATTGGCGCGCCCGATCCGCTGGAGCAGGCGCGAGGAACCCTTCGGCGCCCCCATCTGCACCACAAGGTCTATGTCACCCCAGTCGACGCCGAGATCGAGGCTCGCCGTACACACCAGCGCGCGCAGCTTGCCCTCCGCCATCGCCGCCTCGACCTTGCGCCGCGCCTCTTTCGACAGCGAACCGTGGTGGATACCGATAGGAAGGTTCTTCTCGTTCGCATCCCACAAGTGCTGGAAGATATATTCCGCAAGGAAGCGCGTATTGGTGAAGACGAGTGTCGTATTGTTCGCTTTTATCCGCTCATAAAGCTGTGCGATGGACCACGTCGCCGCGTGGCCGCCCCATGGGACGCGCTCTCCCTCCGGCAGCAGGATTTCGACTTGCGGTTCGGCCCCTTCCTCGCCCTCGACCAGCGCAACGCTGTCGACATCGCCATGCGGCGCGATCCAGTCGCGAAAGGCATCGGGGTCGGCAACTGTCGCGGAAAGCGCGGCGCGCTGCATATCGGGCGCGATGGCTTGCAAGCGTGTGAGGGCGAGCGCCAGCAGGTCGCCGCGCTTCTGGGTAGCAAAAGCGTGGATTTCATCGACCACCACGCGCTTCAGTCCCGCGAACATATCGAAGCTCTCAGGATAGCTGAGCAGCAGGGACAGGCTTTCAGGCGTCGTCAGCATGACATTGGGCGGCTTGATCCGCTGGCGCTTCTTCTTGTCGGACGAGGTATCGCCGCTGCGGGTTTCGACGGTGATGTCGAGGCCCATCTCCTCGACCGGTGTCAACAGGTTGCGCTGCACGTCGTGTGCCAGCGCCTTCAGCGGCGAAACGTAGAGCGTGTGCAGCCCTTCGGGCCGCGCTCCGTCGCCGATGCGCGAAGGGGCAAAGGCGGCCAGCGTCGGGAGAAACCCGGCCAATGTCTTGCCTGCGCCGGTATCGGCGATGAGCATCGCGTGCCTGCCCGCATCGGACGCCGCTTGCATTTCCAACTGGTGCCGCCGCACGCGCCAGCCGCGTTCAGCGAACCAGTCGGCGATTTCCGGAGGGATCAGGGCTTCGTCCACTCAGGATCAGCGTTCGCTGGGGCGCGCGGTTCCTCGCCGTACTTTTAATGCAGCATGCTCCCTTCCTTGAGCCTCGGCAGCCGGACCGGCTCCACGGCCTGCCGCACGCTCTCGCGAGGCCCGCAAATCTGCGCCAGCGCCCCCCCGATCTGCGGATATTCGAAACGAAAGCCGGTCGCGAGAGCCTTCGCCGGAAGCACGCGCTGACCGCCGAGGAGCAACTCGTCGGCAAAGTCACCCAAAGCAAGTCTGAGAGGCGCTGCAGGGAGAGGTAGCGAGACCGGACGGTGCAATGCATGTGCCAGCGCGCGGGTGAAGCCGGCATTTGTCACCGGCACCGGCGCAGTTGCATTCACTGCGCCGCTCACCGCAGGCGTGGCGATGCAATGCACGATCAGCCGCACCAGATCGTCGCGGTGGATCCAGCTAATATATTGCTTCCCGCTACCGATGCGGCCGCCGAGGAAGAACTCGAACGGCAGCAGCATGCGCGCGAGCATCCCGCCGCTGCGGCAAAAAACAAGCCCGATACGCAGGCGAACCAGCCGCACGCCCATATCGTCGACGCGCATGACCTCTCGCTCCCACGCCTCGCAGACCCGGTGCGAGAAGCAGTCGCGCGGCGTCGCGTTCTCCGCGAACTTCTCCTCGCCGCGCAGCCCATACCATCCGACGGCCGAGCCGCTGACAAGCACATGCGGCTTGCCGTCGAGTCTGCGAAGGAAAGTGACAAGGTTGCGCGTCGCATCGACACGGCTTTGCAGGATGCGACGGCGCTTGGCCTTGGTCCAAAGGCCATTAGCCAGCGGCTCTCCCGCAAGATTAATTACGGCATCGATGCGTGTGTCGCTGGTTATTTCACCGAGCGAGCCGATCACGTTTGCGCCGCGCATCGCCTCAACGCCGCGTGCCTTGCCAGGGTTGCGGCTTATCACCGTGACCGCGTGACCCGCCCCGACCAGCGCAGCGACCAGCCGCGTCCCGACAAAGCCGGTTCCGCCGGTGACGAGAATGTTGCGCTTGCCTTCCAGCGACCCGGTCAGTTCGATCGCCGGTGTTTCCGCAAGGCGCAAGGCTCGCCGCGCCGCTTCCAAGTCGCGCAGTCCGCTTGCCACGACGCCGACAGCCGCAATGGCGCAGGTCCAGCCAAGCCAGGCATGGTCCACGCCGGGCAATGCGGTGGGCAGTTGCCCGAGCGACCAGAGCCACGGCACCAGCAGGGCGAGGATTACGCCGTAATTGAGCGTCAGTAGCGTATGCGTCACTCGCTCGCTCGGCGGGAGCAGGCGGGTGCGGTCTTCCTCGACGAAATCCCAGAGCGTGATGCCGAGTTCGACCAGCAGCAAGCCGATCAGGCCGAAGGCATACAGGCCGCGTGGCTCGGTGAAGCCCAATGCGAGGAAGAGCACGGCGTACAGCACATTGCGGACACCGTGCAGTTTCAATTCGTGCTGCTGCCCCGGTCGCCACGCGAGACGTTCGGTTAATTCGTGGTGATACACGGTATCGAAAGCGCCCATCGCCATCTGCAGGAGGACGAGGGTCCAAAGAATGTCGGTCATTTGCGATCTCCTTCGCGGTCCGCCTGGTCGGCAAATATGCTGCTTTGCCGCACCAATTCACCGAACAGCGGATGGACAAGGCTCAGCACAAAGCGGAAGCGCCCCTCCCCAAGGTCGCGGTGGTCGATATGCAGCAGGCCAGGTGCGAGCCAGCGCGGCAGTCGGAAGCGTTTTCCAAGCGCTTTCAGGAAGAAATGGTCGCTGACGAAGCGGATGCCGTGGGGCAGCGGCTCGAGCCGGAGAGCCATGCCGAAGCCGAGGCCGAGATGCTCTTCGAGACCCGTCGGCCCCGCGAAACGCTTGGCCGAATGTATAACCTGCGGAAAGCCACCGGGGCGGGCGTAGAGGCGGCTCCAGACCTGCCCGCTGCCGACGCGATCCTCGGTTACGCTGACAACGGCCGCCATGTCCGGAGCCGTGTCGAGCGGAAGTGGGGCGCCGATCAGGCGACACGCTTGTGCAAGCCACCATCCGGCGCGGCTCATCCGGCAGTGCTCGATCCTTCCGCGATATGTGCAGGCAACGCCCGGCGCCATGCGCTTGGCGAACCGCTTGCGGACATTGGCGGGAAGGCGACGCCATTCCGGACCGCCCATCAAGCGGCGAAAGCGCATGTCGGCGAGCCCACCGCCGCTGCGGAGCGACATCGCACCCGCCGTTTCGATCTCGCGGCTCCGAACCCTCATCCTCGCCTCCTCTACTCTTCGATATTTCTGTAAGAACAGAAATGGGTCGCTAAAACTTTTATGTGTTTTCTGTTGTCGCTCCGGCCTTCGGACCGCGCCGTCCGACGAATTTCAGCAGACCCACGACCTTCGCGCCCATCCGGATGAGCGTCATGATCTGGGCGGGCGGTACCCGGATCATCTGTTCATACCAGCTGTCGACAGTGGTGATGAACTCGTTCATTTCGACCATGCGCTTGCGCACGACAGGGCTGATACGCGGGTCGTCGATCTCGCTCATGGCCGAATGAATCGCGGTGACCATCGGATCGATCTCGCGCTCCTTGCGGCCTTGCGCGACCTTGCTCGCCATCTGCCACATATCGGTTTCCGCTTCGAAATGATCGCGGCGGTCGCCCAAAAGGGGGACACGCCGTACCAGCTTCCAGTTGATCAGTTCCTTGATCGAATTGCTGACATTGGACCGCGCGAGACCGAGCTTCTCGGCAATCTCTTCGGCGTGGAGCGGGCGTTCGGACAGGAGGAGCAGCGCCTGGATCTGTGCCACCGAACGGTTCACCCCCCACTGCCCGCCAAGGTCGCCCCAGTTGAGGACGAACTTTTCGACCGCAGGAGGAAGGGCGCCCGACTCGATAGTTCTTTCTGTCATGACAGAAATCTCGGTTGGTTTGCTCCTCATGTCAAGCGCGTTGGCCTGACAGCGTTCCGCCTCCCGATACATCTCGGACGCTAGGAATAGAGCGTTCTCACTTGCCCCGTTGAGATCGGCGA
>JBARVT010000235.1:0-26967 GCA_049646405.1 Alteraurantiacibacter sp. | reverse complement strand
CCGCAGTCCCGCACCCACGCGGATCGGGATCATCACCACATCGCCGCGCCGGACATAGCTGGCGGTGAACCCGCCGACGAAATACGCCTGCCCCTCCCCCGCCGGAAAGCGGCGGTAAAGCTCGTCTGTGTTGTGGAGGTTGTAAACGAGCACGAAGGTGTTGCCCGCATTCGCGCCGAGGTCGAAACCGATCGACGGGCCGGTCCAGTAAACCGGGAAATTGCCCTCCACCTTGTGGAACAGCGTGCCCGAACCGTAGCGCACGCCGAGCACGAAGGCTCCGCCCGCCTCGCGCCCGACGATATAGCCATTGGGCTCGCCCTGATCGGCCAGCACGTCCTGAATCAGCCGCGCGAGCCCTTCCGCGCCGCGGCCGAACAGGCCTTCCGCCGCGCCGATCAGGTCGTCTTCGGCATAGGTGTCTGATGCGGCTTCGCTACCCGGCTCGGGCAAGGAGACCACGCCATCAGGATCGGCGCTGGCTATATAGGTCTGGTCGAAGGCCTCGGAAAAGCCGGGCTGCTCGCCCGTCACGTCGGGTTGTGCTTCGGCATTGCCCTCATACGGATCGATGCTGTCATAGCGTGTATCCGGCACCTTGCCGGCGTAGGTCTCACCGTAGTCGAGCCCATTGTTCTGCGCTGCAGGCGCTTCCAGCAAGTCGCCATCAATCACTGCATCCGGGTCGACCGTCTGCATCTGCGCGGCGGCGGGCGTGGCAACGAAGGCCAGCGCGGGCGCAACGGCGAGCGCGATGGAGCGGAATAGCGACATGGGGGTTCCCTTCCCGAAAGGCAGACGATCCTGGGCGCAAGCAGAGTCCTCCCCCGCTGAAGCGACAATGAATAGGCGACGAGCCGAATCGGTTTTGCGGCGAGTCGAGTCCGCGTCGCACGCGCTGTCTGCAGCAGCAAACGAGCCCTTGATGCCCCGCCATGCCCTCGTTATAGCGCGCGTCCTGCCACATGGTCCGGAGACGTGGGTGAGTGGCTGAAACCAGTTCCCTGCTAAGGAACCATACCTCTATCGGGGTATCGAGGGTTCGAATCCCTCCGTCTCCGCCACCGGCCTTTTCAGGCCATTCCACTGCGCTCCATAATCCGCAGAAAGCTTCATAATTCCGCTGTTTTCGGCTCTCGCTGCCTCCGACCCAGGCCACCTCTATCCGAAAGCAGGAGGGGGTATCGTAGAAGCAAGGAAATGATGAGACCGGGTGTATCGGATGCTGGCGGACAAAGCGGGGCGAGCTGCGAAAGCGAAGGAAAAACTCTGCAAGTTTGCCGACAGCCATGGCCTGCATCTCCACATTTCGATTGCCACATATAAAGACCGGCAATTCAAATACCGCTTCGAGACGGATGAACATCTGCTGACCTTGGGCGCCTACCCCCTCGGTTCCGCTAGTTGAAGCCCACGAGAAGCGGGCTGCGGCCAAGACAATCCTGCGAGAGGGCCGAGACCCTGCACGCCAGCAAACGTGGCAGACCGGTTGTCGCGGCGCGTCCGACGACTTCGGTTCGGTCTCGGTGTACGGACCCCGCTATTTTGCAAGCGTGCGCTTCCGGTTCCGAGCGTGTTTGGGGACGCCTGCTTACCCTTTCGGACGATCCCTATTACGGCTTCTGTTGAAATTGGTATGACAATTTGTACTATGCGACCGGTTCTTACGGATGAACTCAAACAGAGCGGGAAATACGATGGCGGCGAAGCGACTTTATCAATCGGTTGCCCGGCAGATTGCCCAGTTGATAGACGAGGGGCAGTACCCGGCGGGATCGCGGCTTCCCGGCGAGCGGGATCTGGCGGAAAAATTCGATGTTAGCCGGGTCACGATCCGTGAAGCGGAAATAGCGCTGCAGGCGACCGGGCGTCTCGAAATTAAGACCGGTTCAGGTGTTTATGTCAGCGAGAAGCCGGTCGATCTGGGCAACACGCTCCCCAAGGCCAGCGCGTTCGAAGTCACGGAAGCGCGGCTGCTTATTGAATCGGAGGCTGCGGCGCTTGCCGCGAGAAATATCACTGACGAGCAGATTGCGAAGCTCGAAGAGCTAATCGAGCGAATGGGCCATGCCGACCCTGACGATGCGAACGAGGCGGACGAGCAGTTCCACCTTACGATTGCCGAAGCGTCCAACAACCAGGCTCTCGTCCACACTGTCAGGCAATTGTGGAAGATGCGTGAGAGTATCCCCCAAGTCAAAGCAACCTACAGGGCGGTATGTGTAGATGATGGCCAGCAACGCACATGCGAGCATCGCGATGTGCTACAGGCCTTGAAGGCGCGCGATGCCACAGCGGCGCGCGGTGCCATGCGCGATCACTTTCGAAGGCTGATCGAGAGCATGCTCGATACAACCGAGCAACTGGCGCTCGCCGAGGTTCAGCAACGCGCGAATGCGAGCAGGGAGCGCTTTCTCGCCACCTCGGACTAGGCCAGACAAGCGATGGTCAATTGGCATGACAGTTTTCATGCTTTGGAATAGATAACTGGTTGACAGCAGTTTGCGTGCCGCTATCCTCTCAAGCGATAACAAGAGGTAGGGGTTCGGGATGTCAGGCAGGATGGTCCTGTGCGTTGGGGTGTCGCTCCTCGTGGCATTGCCCGCAGCCGCGCAGGACATTCTCGTCAGCACACAAGCCGGATTCGAACGCGCCGTCGACGAGGTCGAGGCAGGCGATACGATCGTCCTTGCCAATGGCGAGTGGCGCGATTTCGAAATCCTGATCACCGGTGAAGGCCGCGCCGATGCGCCCATTACCTTGCGCGCCGAGACGCCGGGCGGCGTGATTCTGACCGGGCAATCCAATCTGCGCCTGTCGGGCGAGCATATTGTCATTTCCGGTCTCGTCTTTCGCGACGGCTACAGCCCGACGGGCGAAGTTATCGCCTTCCGCCGGAATGCGGAGGATCTGGCCCGCAATTCGCGCGTGACGCAAACGGTGATCGACGGCTTCAACAAGCCAGATCGGAACGAAACCGATTACTGGGTCGCGATCTACGGGCAGAATAACCGTTTCGATCACAATCACCTGGTGGGTAAGACCAATCGCGGCGTGACGCTGGCGGTCCGTCTCAATAGCGAGGAAAGCCGCGAAAACGATCATCTGATCGATCACAACTATTTCGGCCCGCGCCCCAATCTGGGCAGCAATGGCGGCGAAACGCTGCGCATCGGCACAAGCCACTACGCGCAGTACAATTCCAACACCACGGTTGAAAACAACGTCTTCGATCGCACCAGCGGTGAGGTGGAGATCATCTCTTCCAAGTCGGGCGGCAATGTGCTGCGCGGCAATCTCTTCCTGGAAGCGCGCGGCGGGCTGACTCTGCGTCATGGCAACGGAAATCTAGTCGAGCGGAACGTTTTTCTTGGCAATGGCGTCGATCACACGGGCGGCATCCGTGTCATCAACCAGGACCAGACGGTTCGCGAAAACTATATGGAGGGCCTGCGCGGCACAGGTTTCGCCAGCGCGCTGACGGTGATGAATGGCGTGCCCAATTCCCCCGCAAATCGCTATGTCCAGGTCGTGAACGCGAAGATCGAACGCAATTCGATCATCGACAGTACCCGCGTCACGCTCGGCGCCGGTGCGGACGAGGAACGCTCCGCCGCGCCCGCCGATACCAGTTTTGCGAACAATCTGCTTTCGGGCCATGGCGAGGGCGTGTTTCTCGGCGTGGATACCGATATTTCGGGCATCGCCTTTTCCGACAACGCGGTGCTGGGCGGCAATCTCGATCAGGCCGTGTCCGATCTTCCGCGAGTGGAGAGCGAAATGGTGCGCGGCACGAACGGCCTGCTCTATCCGGTCAACTCCGCGCTCGCCGATATCGGCGCGCCACGCGATCTGCGGGTGCTGCAGCTGGGCGAGGTGGGTGTCGACTGGTATGCAAAGCCGGGCGCAGATGTCGCCTTTGGCAGCGGCCGCCGCATTTCCGTGGGCGAGAACGCTCCGGGCCTAGTCGCCGCCCTGTCGCGCGCTCACGATGGCGATCTGCTGGTGCTGGAACCGGGCACTTACGACATCGACCGCATGATCCCCGTCAACGCCCGTGTCGCAATCGTGGGAGCGGGGCAGGGCGAGACGGTTCTGCGTTTCGCGCGACCGACGCTGTTCGAACTCAACACCAGCAGCGGCATCCGCCTCGCCGACCTCACCATCGACGGGGCCAATGCGCCCGACGCATCAGGCAATGCCGTCATCCGCACGTCGAACCGCCCCGTGCTCGGCAATCTGGCCATCGAAATGCAGGACGTCACTGTCCGCGATCTCGACATCAATCGCGATTTCGACGTGATCTATTTCGGCTATTCGACGCTGGCAGACAATGTCCGCATCATGAACAGTACGTTCGAGAATATCAGCGGAACGATTGTCTCCGCCGCCTCCGAGACCGACGATCAGGGGCGTTACAATGTCGAGTATCTCGATATCGAGGGCTCCACCTTCCGCAATGTGAGCGGCGGCGTGGCCGATGTCTATCGCGGCGGACGCGACGAAAGCACGTTCGGCCCGCATGTGAACGTCTCCGGGTCAATCTTCGAGAATGTCGGTAAGGGTGCCGATGCATCGCTCATGCTCCATGGTGTGCAGCGGACCGAGATCGCGTCCAACCTGTTCGAAAATTCCGCCCCGATCGCTATCACCCATACCGTGGGCGTGCCGATCACGGCGGTGCGTGCGAACAGCTTCCGCGGCACGCCTGCGCCCTTGCTGATAGAGCTCGACTATCCGGGTGAGCCGCGCGTGATGTTGGACGGCAATATCATGGCGGCGGCAGACCAGTGAAGACGATCGCGCTTGGCCTCGCGGCGTCCGCCGCCGCGCTCGGCGCACCCCTGGCTGCTGCCGAAGCGCCCGCTTCCGCTCTAGTAACCGACCCGGCTTCGGCCCCACAGCGGCAGTCCTATCCCCCGCTCTTCGCCGAAGAAATGGCCCGTGCCGAAACCTTCGTCGACAGCATGATCGAAGCGGGCATCACCGTACCCGTGCCGCGCGATCCGGGCGGCGGCTATACCCACGAACAACACAAGCGTAATTATCGCGCCATGCTGCTTGCAGGCCAGCTTTACGAGCTGACAGGCGATCAGCGCTATTTCGTCTTTGTGCGCGACATGCTGCTCGAATACGCGGCGCTCTATCCGACGCTGGGGGACCATCCGGCACGTGCCAACCAGAATGTCGGACGGCTGTTCTGGCAGGTGCTCAACGATGCGATGTGGATGGTCCATGCCGTCCAGGCCTATGAAACGATCCGCGACGATCTGACGGTGGATCAGCGTCAATTGATCGACGACGATGTGTTCCGCCGCGCGGCGGATTTCCTCTCCGTCGATTCCGAAGCGACCTTCAATCGCATCCACAACCACGCCACCTGGGCGACTGCGGGCGTCGGAATGGCGGGTTACCTGCTCGGCGATGAAGCGATGGTGCGAAGGGCGCTCTACGGCACGACGGGTGATGGCGAGGCGGGTTTCCTGCGGCAGACCGAACTGCTCTTCTCGCCCGACGGATATTACACCGAGGGGCCGTATTATCAGCGCTTTGCCCTGCTGCCCTTCATGGTGTTCGCCGGCGCGATCAATCGCAACCAGCCCGAACTGAACATTTTCGAATATCGCGACGGCATTCTCGAAAAGGCGCTGCTGACCACGATCCAGCTGACCTATGACGGCTATTTCTTCCCTTTCAACGACGCGATCCGGGACAAGAGCCTGAACACGGCCGAGCTCTACGAAGGCGTGGCCATCGGCTATGCGGTGACGGAAAATCCGGCGCTGCTCGACATCGCGCGTTCTCAAGGGCGCACGGTGATATCGCAGGCAGGCCTTGAAATGACGCGCGCGCTCGATGCGGGGCTGGCCGAGCCATTTCCTTTCCGTTCTATGCTGTTCAGCGACGGGCCGGAAGGTGATCAGGGCGCGGTGGCGGTGCTGCGCGATGGCGGCGATGCGGTCGCGCTCCCGCCCGATCATCTGGCGATGGTCATCAAGAACGCATCGCAGGGCATGGGCCACGGCCATTTCGATAAGCTGAGTTGGCAACTCTACAATCGCGGCGAGGAAGTGGTGCGCGATTACGGCGCGGCGCGCTTTCTCAATATCGAGGCGAAGGAAGGCGGGCGCTACCTTCCCGAAAACGAGACATGGGCGAAGCAAACCGTCGCCCACAATGCCCTTGTGGTGAACGAGCGCAGCCATTTCTACGGCGACCGCGATCTCGCCGACCTGTCCGCGCCGACGCAGCTTGCCTTCGAGGCTGGCGATGCTTTCCAGTACAGCGCGGCGAGCATCGACGATGCCTATCCGGAAGAAGGCGTAGCGATGGCGCGAGTGCTGGCGCTGGTCGAGGTGGAGGGACTGTCTCAGCCCGTCACGCTCGACGTGCTGCGCGCCGAGGGCCAGCGCAATTCCCGCTTCGACCTGCCGCTGCATTATTCCGGGCACATCATGCGCGTGGGCTTCGAGCCCGGGCGCTATGCGGCCGAGCGTCCGGTGCTGGGCAGCAGCCATGGTTATGAGCACATTTGGGTGGACGCGCAAGCGACGCCAGATGCCGGTTCCGCTTTCATGACCTGGATCCTGGGCGGACGATTCTACACTTATCGCTTCGTACCGACTGACGGGATGAAAGTGATTCTGGGGGAAAGCGGGGCTAACGATCCCGCCTTCAACCTGCGCCGTGAACCGCTGGTTATACAGCGCGTGGACAATACACAGGGCGCGACCTTCGTCAGCGTCCTGGAATCGCATGGCCTCTATGACGGCGCGACCGAGCAGACCGTGGAAAGCGATAGCCAGATCGACTCGCTGCGGCATGAGCGACAGGGGAGCTACGATCTCGTCACGATCGAAACGCTGGCGGGCGAGGCGGTGGTCGTTGCCATTTCCTGGGACGCCAATCCGAACACAACGCACAGCGCCATGATCGACCGGCGCACACTGACCTGGTCGGGCTATGCCGCGCGCATTCCGCTGGCCAATGGAGGGGACTAGGCATGGGGACGAACTCGCAAACAGGAAGCGAGCGCTTCATCCTCGCCGATACCGCGCTCGTCGAAGCGGGCGTCCTGCTCGATATGTTCAGCCCCGTTCGCGCCAGTTTCCCCAAACTGGAGGAAACGGCATGAAGACCAAAGGGCTTCGCTGGTGGGTTGTCAGCCTCGTCGCGCTCGCGACGATCATCAATTATATCGATCGCCAGACGATCAACGTGCTCTGGCCGGAAAACATCGCGCCGGAACTGTTTCCAGAGATGGACGCCGACGGCCACAAATATATTCTCGGCATCATCAGCACGGTATTCATTTTCGCCTATGCCGGGGGGCAGGCGATTTTCGGCAAGATTTTCGATTGGATCGGAACTCGTCTTGGCTTCGTGCTGTCGATCGGTGTCTGGTCTCTGGCTACCGCGGCGCATGCGCTCGCGCGCGGGGTGGTGAGCTTCAGCATATTTCGCGCAATTCTCGGGGTGGCAGAGGCAGGAAACTGGCCGGGCGCCACAAAGGCGAATGCCGAGTGGTTTCCGACCAAGGAGCGGGCGCTGGCGCAAGGGATCTTCAATTCCGGCGCGGCCATCGGCGGTATCATCTCGATCCCGCTGATCGGATATCTCGCCGTCTTCCTCGACTGGCAGCTGATCTTCATCCTTGTCGGAGTGGCGGGACTGATGTGGCTGGTCCCATGGTGGTTCATCGTCAAGGCGCCGCCGAAGACGCATGAGTGGCTGTCGGACGAAGAGCGGGAATACATTCTCACCGGCCAGAAGCCGGATCATGCCGACGCTTCGGACGACGACGACGGTTACAATCCTTCGACCGGCGAATTGCTGTCTCGCAAGGAAAGCTGGGGCGTGATCATCGCATCTGCCGCGATCGATCCGATCTGGTGGCTCTTCATCGTCTGGATTCCGACATATCTCGTGGAAGTCCATGGCTTCAATGTCCGCGAAATTGCCGCATCGGGCTGGCTGCCTTTCGTCGGCGCTATGTTCGGTGCTTGGTTCGGAGGCCTGCTTGCCCAGAACCGTTTGAAGGCGGGATGGAGCGTCGACAAGACCCGCAAGCTGATCATCACCCTTGGCTGCCTTATCATGCTTCCGGCGTTGCTGGCCCTGTCCGCTGCGACAGCTCCGTGGACTGCATTGTGGCTGATGTTCACGATCCTTTTCGGCTTCCAGACGGCGATCGGCAATGTCCAGACCTTGCCCAGCGATCTTTACGGCCAGCGAACGGTCGGCACCTTGTCCGGCATTTCGGGCATGGCGGCCAAGCTGAGCGCAGCCGCCCTGACCTATCTCGTGCCGATCATGACGGCCGGTGCGAATTACTATCCCGTCTTCGTTCTGGGCGCCGTCCTCGCGCTCACCGCCATCGCGGCCGTCTGGTTGCTGTGCGGCACGATCAAACCTCTCCGACCGAAAGCGGCTTGACGGGGCCGACCACAGCTATCTGGGAATTTCAACATGAGCAAACTCACCGGGAAAGTCGCGCTGGTCACAGGCGGGAGCCGAGACATCGGCAGGGCCGTCTGCGTGAAGCTGGCCGAACAGGGCGCGAAAGTCGCAATCAACTGGTTCAACAGCGAAAACGATGCCGACGAAACGCTGGCCGCAGTCGAAGCGGCAGGCGGCGAAGGCATCAAGATTCACGCCGACCTTACCAAGGCCGATGATGTGGATCGCATGGTTTCCGAAACGATCGCCCACTTCGGTGCGGACATCCACATCCTGGTGAATGTTGCCGGCGGTCTCGTCGCCCGCAAGACGATCGACGAGATGGACGAGGACTTCTTCAACTTCCTCATGCAGCTCAACATGACCTCGGTCTTCCTCGCGACCAAGGCGACCGTGCCGCACATGCCCGAGGGATCTGCCATCGTGAATTTCGCATCGCTGGCGGGACGCGACGGCGGCGGACCGGGTGCCAGCGCCTATGCCACCGCGAAGGGCGCGGTGATGACCTGGACGCGGGCGATGTCGAAGGAGCTGGGACCGAAAGGCATCCGAGTCAACGCATTGTGCCCCGGGATGATCGCGACCAAGTTCCACGACGATTTCAGCAAGCCGGAAGCGCGCAAGAATGTCGCTGCTGCGACGGACCTCAAGCGTCAAGGCACCGCCGAAGAGACGGCCGCCGTGGTCGCCTATCTCGTTTCGGACGAGGCGGCGTTCCTCTCCGGCGTCAATCTCGACGTCAATGGCGGCCTCGCCTATTCCTGATCACCTCGCGAAGGGATCCGCGAGCGGTCCATTAAAGGCCGTCGATGCCTTCGCGCGGCCACGACCGCCGCCTGAAAAGCCGCCCTTCGCTCACGCGGTGCCCCTGACGACGAGCGTCGGCGGCAAAACGATGCTTTCGGTCTCTTCGCCCGCAACTCGACGCAAGAGCAGCTGGACGATTGCGCGGGCGCCGCCTGCAATATCCTGCCGTATCGTTGTCAGCGGTGGAGCAGTTTGATGCGCTATCGGAAGATCGTCAAAACCGACGATCTTCATGTCTTCCGGCACCTTGCGGCCAAGCTTGTGTATTTCGCCCAAACAAGCCCAGGCAAGCAGGTCGGTCGCCGCAAAAACCCCGTCGAACTTTTCGACCGCTTCTTCCATCAGGGCGGCGATTTCGGTCGTCATGCCCGACGTTGCGAGATGGGCGGGAAGCTCGGACAGGTTCAGGCCGAAGGACCGGGCTACCTGGCTTGCCCCGGAATAGCGGGCAGCAAACTCCGGAGCATTCGTGTCCCCCACGAAGACCAGACGCTTCGCGCCCGCAGCGACCAGCCTTTGCATGGCGAGCTTCCCGCCAAGCAGGTTATCCGATCCGACCACGCAATGGCGTTGTCCCTCGCGGTGCTGGCCCCAGACCACCATCGGGCGATATCCGTCCGCCACCTCTTCAAGGTGGTCGAACTGGTCCGACTGGCCAACGACGATAACCCCGTCGATCATTCCGGATCCGATGAAAGGGTCGAGCCAGTCTTCGTCGCTCGCCGGGACGACGCGGCGGAGCATGAGATCGTAGCCTTGCTCGGTCAGCTCGTCGGCGAGATGCCCCAGCAGGGTGAGGAAGAATGTGTCGGAAACCTGCTGCTTCTGTTCGTGCCCCAGCGGGATGATGACGCCGATCACACCCGTTTTCTGACGCCGCAGGCGGCTGGCCATCTGGTTCGGGCGGAACCCGTGTTCGCGAGCGATGGCCTCGATCATTTCGCGCGTCTTGGTATTGACGAGGCTGTTACCTGCCAAAGCTCGCGAGACAGTGCCCGGCGAGACTCCGGCCAGTTTTGCAAGATCGGTAATCGTGCGAACGGGCCGGTCGTCTGATGTGCGGTCAAGGGGCATGCTCGCCTTCCTAACCTAGCCTGCCCGGGGCTGCATCCCTTTTGGCACAGGCCGACCTGCATCGACGAACAACGTGGCGATCGCCCCCAGGATCATCAGGCCGCCGCCAAGCAGCAGCACGTTGCGCGGATCGCCGCCGAGCAAAGGTCCGTAGAACAGCGGCATGGTCAGGGTCTGGATAAGCATCGGGATGACGATGAACATGTTGAAGATGCCCATATATATGCCGTTGCGTTCCGGGGGGATGGCATCGGCAAGCATCACATAGGTATTGCCCATCATCCCGGCCCAGCCGATCCCGATGCCCAGCATCAGCACGAACAAGGCGGCCGGTGTCTGGATTCCCGGGATCAGCAGCATGGCTACCCCCGAAGCCGTGAGACAGAACGCGTGCGTCAATCGTGCACCCAGCTTCCTTACGACAGGAATGAGGACAAGCGCGCCGACGAAAGCGATGAAATTGTAGAGCGCTCCGGCTTGCTGCGCCGTCAATGTCGCATCACGGAACGCCGCGCTCGTGGGATCGGATGTATCGTATAGTGACCGACCGACTGCGAAGGTGATGTACTGCCAGTATGCGAACATGGCGTACCACTGGCACAGCATGGCAAGCGACAATTGCCGCATGGCCCTGGGCATTTCGCGGATGGCACCGACGATGTCTGCAAGAGTTGCCGATGGCGTAAGGGGCTTGTCCGCCAGTGCCGCCTTGTCTTCATCTGTCATCGGTAATTCGGGGACGCGCCAGACGGACCAGACGATAGTGCTGATGGACAGGATCGCACCGATGATGAAGGCGATCTTCACGACCACCGGTATGCCGTTGGCGTCCAGCACGTCCCGGGCCACCACACTCGTGAGCAGAGTGGGGGCAAGATAGGACAGGGTCTGCGCGAGCCCCGTAAAGGCGCTTTGCGTAAGGAAGCCCGTCGAACGCTGGTCCGGCACGAGCCGGTCTGCGACGTAGGCGCGGTAGGGCTCCATCGTGATATTGTTTCCCGCATCGAGGATCCACAGCAGGCTGGCCGCCATCCAAAGCGTGCTGGAATACGGCATGAGGAAAAGGCTGATCGAACAGATGATCGCGCCGATCAGGAAGTAGGGAGTGCGTCTTCCAAAACGTGATGACGTGCGGTCGCTCATCGCGCCGATAACCGGCTGCACCAACAACCCCGTCATCGGTCCTGCCAGCCAGAGCAAAGGCATCGTCGCCTCTTCCGCGCCCAAAAAGCCGTAGATCGGACCCATATTGGCCTGCTGCAGTCCGAAACTGAACTGCAAGCCGAAAAAGCCGATATTCATTTCGACGATTCGCAACAGCGAAAGCCGCGGTTTAGCGATGCCTTGCATTCTTTCCTATCCTCTTTCCCGGCCAGTCCACACCTTGGCCCGACCCATCGACTGACACGAATCCAGCTTTATTGCAAACGTTTGCAGAAATCGGTTGCAAACGTTTGCAATCGTCCTATGCCTTAATGGCGAATCGCGAGCCGACAGAGCGGCGCGGTCTTTGGACAAGGAGTGGATGCCATGAAGTTTCGTGCAATTCTGGCCGTAGGCGTTGCCCTCTCGGCTCTTTCGACGGCCGCCAATGCGCAGGACGCGGCGCCCGCTGCCGATGGCGATCCGGTACTGGACGATGACGTCATCATCGTGACCGGGGTGGCGCGCGCGCAAAATCGCCTCGAAAGTTCGGTTTCGCTGAGCGTGCTCGACGCCGAAACGATTGCTGATGTGAACCCGCGCTCGGCTGCGGACCTGGTGCGCCAAATTCCGGGTATTCGCGCGGAAGCGTCGGGCGGTGAGGGCAATGCCAATATTGCGGTGCGCGGTATTCCGGTGTCGACAGGCGGAGCGCGTTATATCCAGCTGCAGGAGGACGGACTCCCGGTTCTCGAATTTGGCGACATCATCTTTGGCAACTCGGACAATTTCGTTCGTGCGGATCGCACTGTCGGTCGTGTAGAGGCTGTCCGCGGTGGTTCGGCCTCTACCTTCGCTTCGAATTCGCCGGGCGGTATCATCAATTTCGTGTCGAAAACCGGTCAGCGCCAGGGCGGTTCGATCGTAGGCTCGATCGGGCTCGACCATGAGACGTATCGGCTCGACTTCGATTATGGTGCACCGCTTGGCGATGACACCTATTTCCATGTCGGAGGCTTCTACCGCACTGGCGAAGGCCCGCGCGATGTCGGCTATAACGGCAGCAATGGTGGCCAGATCCGCGCGAACCTCACGCAGGAATTCGATGGCGGTTATGTTCGCTTCTTCGGCAAGTATCTGGACGACAAGACCCCTACCATCCTGCCACAGCCGGTATTCGTCGGAGGCACCGATGGCGACCCTGACTATCAGGCGATTGCCAACTTCGATCCACGCGACGATGCTCTTTACAGCCGCTACATCAATACCGTGGCGACGCTTGACGGCAGCAACAATCCGGCCGTCTTCGACTTTCACGACGGGCTTTCGGTACAATCAAAGGCCTTCGGCATCGAGGCGGAAATCGAATTCGCGCCCGGTTGGACTGCCACGAACCGCTTCCGTTACGCGGATAATTCCGGAGCTTTCCTGTCGCCGTTCCCGGCCAGCGCGGGGAACGCGCAAGAAATCGCCGACGGCATCGGTGGTTCAGGCTCCTCGATCATATTTGCGACGGGCCCCAACGCCGGGCAAACCGCCGCTGCATCCTCAATCGGCGGCAACGGGTTGCTGACGAACATCGTGAACTTCAACACACGCTTGAACGATCTTGGCCTGATCGCAAACGATCTTCGAATTTCTCGCGACTTTGATGTCGGCGGGGGTGCGCTCACCTTTACCGGCGGTTTCTACGCGAGCCGCCAGAACGTCGACACCGACTGGCTTTGGACTTCGCATGTGCAGACAGTGGAAGGCAACGGCAACTCCGTGCTGGTGGATATCGTCGATGCGACCGGCAACACCGTTACGCAGAACGGCGTGGTCGGCTACAGCGCAAGCTTCTTCGGGAATTGCTGCCGCCGGAATTACGATGTGCGATACGACACCTATGCGCCCTTCGCCTCGTTGTCGTTCGAAAGCGGTGCGCTGACGCTCGATGCCAGTATCCGTTACGATTACGGTAGTGCGGACGGCTCGATCACCGGGTCAGACACCGGCTTTGGCAACGGCATCACCAGCTTCGATTTCGACAATGACGCCACGATCAGCCCCGCGGAAGCCTCGACGGCGGTACTGCCGCTCGGCAATTCGCGCCCGGTCAATTACGACTTCGATTACGTCAGCTTCTCGCTTGGTGCCAACTATCTCCTGACAGACGATCTTTCGATATTCGCGAGATATAGCCAGGGCGGCCGTCACACGGCTGACCGCAGCTTGTTCTCTCCTGCCGTGAGCACGCTTGACGGCAGCCTTCCGGGTGGAGACGACAGCGGCGTCATCGCCGAAGTGGACCAGCTTGAGGGCGGCGTGAAATACCAGGGCGGTGGGCTGCGGCTATATGGGACGGTCTTCTATGCCGAAACCGCGGAAACCAATGTCGAGATCGCGCCGCTCGAACTGACCGACAATCGTTACGAAGCAATCGGTGTCGAACTGGAAGGCAGCTACACCTTCGGTCCATTCTCGATTTCCGGCGGTGCCACCTACACCGATTCCGAGATCGTGGATGCACTCAACGCATCGGTTATCGGCAACACGCCCCGTCGGCAGGCCGACTTCGTCTATCAGGGCACCGCTCAGTACGAGGACGATTTCCTGACCGCCGGCGTCAACATGATCGGCACGACGGAAAGCTTCACACAGGACAGCAACGAACTCGTCCTGCCGGCCTATACGCAGGTCAACGCTTTCCTGGCGTTCCGTCCGCTGGAGCGGCTGGAGGTGTCGCTCAACGCGAACAACCTGTTCGACGCATTCGGCTACACCGAAGCTGAGGAAGGTTCGATCCCGGGCAACGGCATCGTGCGCGCAAGGTCGATTGCAGGCCGGACGGTTACTGCTTCGGTTCGCATCGATTTCTGATCCCGCGTTGATCCGATTGACAGGCCGGTGAACCGATCCTTCCCGGTTCGCCGGCCAATGTCTTCCGATGAAAGCCCCTGGGTGAACCTGTGACCACTGCCTGGACCAGAGCACACGTCGAAGCCATAGCGGCCACGGAGTTTCCACGGCTGCCGAAGTTCGCTGCAGCCGAAGTAATGCGGCCCCGGCCCGAACTTTATTACTGGGACATGTGGCCCGTGCAGGACCGTGATGGCCGCATCGCCGATATCGGCGGCCGCGAGTTCTGGATGATCCTGACCGCTCCCGACGAAGGCGATCCATCGGGACGACATTTCAAGGCCAAGATACACCTGCTTGAAAGAAGGGATGCCACATGGGTCGATCTCGGCCCGCTCCTGCCGGACTTCGGCGGCCCATACGAACGCGAATGGTCCGGTTCCTCGATATGGGCCGACGGAAAGTTTCTCTTGTGGTTCACGGGTGCGGGACTTGCGGCGTCACCCGGCGGTTACCAGCAGGCGTTGTTCGAAATTACCGCCGGAACTGATGCGAGCGGTCTGCCGCGCGACTGGAGCATTCCAAGACCGATCCTTACCGCATTGACCTCGGACTACATCGCCGCCGATTCCCATGATGGGGTAGCGGGACGCATCAAGGCCTATCGCGATCCCGCATATTTCAGAGATCCGGCAGACGGGCGCGAGTACCTGGTGTTTTCCGCGTCGCGCCCAGCGGGTAAAAGCGAGTATACCGGCGCGATCGGGCTTGCCGAAAAGGTCGAGGGACAATGGGCCTTGTTGCCACCCATTATCCATTCCGGCGGTGTGAACAACGAGCTGGAGCGCGCGCATGTCGTCTTTCATGAAGGTCGCTATTTGGTGTTCTGGGCCACGCAGTCGATAACCTTTGCCCCGAAAATGCGGCATGCGCCGACCGGGCTCTACGGAATGGCCTCCAATGCGCTTCGCGGACCCTACACGCCGCTCAACGGGTCTGGACTGGTGCTGGCCAATCCTGCCGGTCGCCCTTCACAGGCCTATAGCTGGTCGGTGACCAGGGAACTGCTTGTCTCCAGCTTCATCGAATGCGCAGATGACGAGTGCAGCGAATTCGCAGGCGCTCCTGCCCCTCTTTTCGCGCTGACTATCGGACGTGACGCAAATGATGCGAGGCCGCTTCGGATGGAGGAGGTAAAATGAGCCAGGGTCTCTTGGGCGGAATAGAGGCGGGAGGCACCAAATTCGTCCTGACGGTCGGTAAAAATCCGACACGGGTGCTTGCCACGCACACGATCCCGACCCGGGACCCGTCCGAAACCTTCACGGAGGCGCGGCAATGGTTCGAGCGGCAGGGCACGCTGCGTGCTATCGGCATTGCCAGCTTCGGGCCCGTCGAGCTCGACAAGGCATCGCCCGCCTGGGGCCGTATTCTCAAGACACCGAAACCGCACTGGTCCGATTGTGACTTTGCGGGATATTTCGGGCGGGCCTTCTGCGTCCCGATAGGATTCGAGACCGATGTGAACGGCGCGGCGCTCGCAGAATATCGCCACGGCGCCGGGAGGGGAGCATCTTCGCTGACCTATGTGACGGTCGGAACCGGCATCGGTGGCGGGACCATTATGAATGGCAGTCTCTTGCACGGAGCAGGCCATCCGGAGCTGGGCCACATCTACCCTCGACGGGTTCCGGGCGATCAGGATTTTGCGGGAACATGCCGCTTTCATGGAGACTGCCTGGAAGGACTGGCATGCGGACCGGCCATTCTTGCCCGCTGGGGAGCGAGCCTTTCCGATCTTCCCTCTGATCACGAAGCCCATCGCCTTGTGGCGGATTATCTCGCCCAGATGTGTCACACCATCTACGCCTGCATGGCAACGCAGGTCATCGTGCTTGGCGGCGGGGTCATGAGGACGCCGGGTCTTCTGGAGAAGGTCGCGGGTCGGGCTCGGGAACTCGGGGCAGGATATTTCCCCAGCCGGGACAAACTCCAGATCGTCTCTCCGGTGCTGGGAGATAGGGCCGGCCTGACTGGCGCTTTGCTACTGGCAGAAGCAGCGCATCTGGGCGACACGAGCTAATATCGCTCCGTGCTTTCCAGCGTGCCGCCGCGGCTCAAGGCCAAGGTCGCTTTCGCCTATCGCGGCGCCATGCGGATTGCTCCGTCGAGCCGGATCGTCTCGCCATTCAGCATCGGATTGACGATGATGCTTTCAACGAGCTGCGCATATTCCTCCGGCTTTCCAAGTCGGCTGGGGTGCGGAACCTGCTGGCCCAGGCTGTCCTGCGCCGCCTGCGGCAGCCCTTCGAGCATGGGCGTCCAGAAAATGCCCGGCGCAATGGTCATCACACGAATCTTCTCACGCGCGAATTCGCGAGCCAATGGCAGGCACAGTCCCACAACGCCCGCCTTTGACGCGCCATAGGCCGCCTGGCCGATCTGCCCGTCATAGGCGGCGACCGAAGCGGTGTTGACGATGACGCCGCGCTCCTCCCCCAAGGGTTCGTCCTGCTGCAGCCACGCGGCAAAGCGCGACAGGACGAGGAAGGTGCCGACGAGGTTGATCTCGATCGCCTTGCGGAACGCATCCATGTCGTGCGGCACGAATTCCTTACCCACCGCCTTCATCGCCGGGGCCACGCCCGCACAGTTCACCAGCACGCGCGCGGTGCCGTGAGCTTGCTGCGCGCTGTCGAGCGCTGCGTTGACATTGTCCTCGTCCGTCACGTCCACGCGCAGGAACGTGCCGCCGATCTGCGCTGCGACAGCCTCGCCCGCCTCTTCGTTCAGGTCGAAGAGGGCCACTTTCGCGCCCTTCGCCGCAAGGTTGCGGGCGGTGGCCGCCCCTAACCCCGATGCCCCGCCGGTGACGATCGCCGACAATCCCTCGATCTGCATGGTTGCTCCCCATAACTGCGTGGTGGCGCAGCCGGTGCGGCTGTGCTTCTGATCCTGCGTAGCGGTTAGGCGAAAGCGCCGCGCAGGACAATTTCCAGCAGCGATGGCCTGCGAAAACCGCGATGCGACATCGCCCGCTTCGATGTGGCCATATCCCGCTTATCAAGCACAGGCTAGCCTGGCCTGCGCAGCGTATGGACAAGAAATTGTGGATGCAGACGCCGCGATTAGCGAGCCTGACAGGCCGAAGAGCGACCGGTCTCCAGCAGACGAGAAACGGCTCTTCCTTCCACAAATGCCCCGGTGAAAACGCCGCAAGAGCCCTTGGCGATAAGCAGCGTGATTTCTCGTGAGTATCCAGGATCGGCTAAGCCCCGCGTCATGCGCCGTCGATCATCGCCAACAGGTTTTGTGCCCGCGCAAGATGCGGCCTGTCCAGCATGCCGCCATTATAACCGATCGCTCCGACACCGGGGTTGGCCGCGAAGATTTCCACGATCTCGCGCGCTTCGGCGATCTCCTGCGCAGTCGGCGTAAAAGCCTGGTTGATGATGCCGACCTGCGCCGGGTGGATCGCCAGCATGCCGCGAAAGCCACTCTTGCGCACCGCCTCGGCGCGGGTCCGCAGGCCTTCCAGATCGCGGAAATCGCCTTTGATCGTCTCGATCGGCACGACCCCTGCGGTAACCGCCCCCATCAAGCACATGCTGCGTGCCAGTTCGAAGGTGAACGTGTAATTCCCGCCCTCGTCCGTGTTCGATAAAGCGCCCAGCGAATCCGCCAGATCCTCGGCCCCCCAAGTCATCGCGATCATTCGCGGCGCACCCTTGAAATCGCCGCAGTGGAACATGCTTTCCGCCGTCTCGGTCACCAGCACGACGACGGGGGTCGACCCAAGCTTTATCCCGCTCGCAACCTCGAGCGCCTCGAGATACCGGTCGAGCACCTCGACATCCTGCCTGCCATAGACCTTAGGCAGCATGATTCCGCCCGGTTTCGCGGGCATGATCGCGGCAAGATCTTCCAGCGTGTAGGGCCCGTCGAGCGGATTGACCCGCACGAATATGCGGCTCCGGTCGCCCTCGTAACCGGCGAGAAAATCGTGCACCATGCGTCGTGCCTTCGGCTTCGCATCGGTTGCGACCGCATCCTCCAGATCGAAAATGGCAATATCGGCACCGCTCTCGGCGCATTTGCGCATCTTCTTTTCGCTATCGCCAGGCGTGAAGAGCCAGCTGCGCATCGGGCGGTATTTTGACGCAGTCATATATAAGCACTTTCTGCTAGTAACTCGGCAATTGTACCATGCACTCCGCTTGGCAAATCAAGGCCATGCGCGAGCAGCGCACGACGCGATATTTCCTGGTCCTGACCGTGCCTAGCGCGAGCATTGCTTGACCATTCTTCTCCCCGTTGCCGGTGCGATCGAAGTTCATCCAGAGCGCTCGCTTCGATACGCATCAGACGCCATTTCTCCGTTCCGAACGGTGACGGTCAACCGGCACGCCGCTTCCGCTTGCTTCGATAAATCGCCGCAGCAACCGCTTCAGTGTCGCCATTTCGTCCTCTTCGAGCCTCTCCTCGGCCTGCTCTTCGAATATTTTCGTGATTGAAAGAACTTCGAGAAATACGTCTTCGCCCCGGTCCGTCAGCTGCACGTTCCCGGCCTCGATCGTTACCAGATCGCGCTCGGCAAGGTCGTCGATACGGCCTGCATCCAGTCCTCCGAAGCGGCCCGCGAGATCGGCCAGCAACGCACTCGCTCGCATCGGACCCGTCAGCGCCAGGCGGCCGAGAATCGCATTGTCGGCCTCGGTGAGGGCATTGGCCTGAAGCGCGGGCATGATCGCGCGATACAGCAGCAAATTCGCCCGCGGGATGAGATAGGACAGGAAATCCTCCCGGAAAGAGGATGGGTCGATATCCCCGGGCATTACCTCCGGGTCCGTCAGGAAGCGCTCGCGCGTTTCGGCATAGCGACCGCCGTGAAAAACAAGTGGCGCGACATCGCGCTGTTCGTGACGCACGACCTTCCCGACAAGGATGACGTGATCGCCGCCATCGTACAGATGATGCGTCTTGCATTCGAAAAGCGCAGCGAAATCGGGCAGCAGCGGCGCACCAGTATCGCCTTCCTGCAAATCCAGGCCGGCGAACTTGTCTTCACCACTTTTCGCGAACCGGTTGGAAAGATCGTCCTGATGAGCGCCGAGCACGTGGATCGCGAAATGACCGCCCTTGGTGAAGGCCTCGTGCGAATGGGCGTCCTTCGCCAGTGACCACAGGACCAGCGGGGGATCCATCGAAACCGAATTGAAGCTGCTGGCCGTTACTCCTACCGGCTCGCCATCGGCACCCCGCGCGGTCACGATGGTGACGCCGGTCGCAAAGGCGCCAAGCGACTTGCGGAAATCGGCGGCACTGTCCTGCGGCATGTTGTCTCCCGTTGGGCCTGTCCTGTGCCGGGCCGCATTGCATGATGGCGCTATTGTCGCACCTGGCGTGGCGTTGGCGCTCGTGGACAACCAGATATGAAATATCGAGAAGAAATCGCAATGGCGAACTGCCAAAAGTTGATCTATGCATCCGGCGCCTAATTGCGTGCTCGCGATGGTGACAAGGCCGGTCCGCTTCGCACGCCCTGATCGCAAGGCTCAAGAACTTGTACGAGCCCCAAGGAGATGCTTCACTCATACCCTCCCGTTTGCCGCGTACGGCAAACCGTGCGAAGCGGTGTTGCAGGCTTGAGAGGAGATAGCGATGCACGGCAATGGCGAGCACGGGGTCGTGACGCGTCCGGTAAACGGGCGGGAGAATGCCGCGTGCGATGCGGACAAGTATCAAAGCCAGTATACACGCAGCATGGACGAGGCGAACGGGTTCTGGGCCGAACAGGCGATGCGGCTCGACTGGTTTTCCGCGCCGACGCAGGTCGCCGGCTGGAGCTACGATCCAGTCGACATCAAGTGGTTTGCCGATGGTGTGCTCAATATCTGCCACAACGCGGTCGATCGCCATGTCGAGGCGGGCATTGGCGAGCGGGTCGCGCTGATTTTTGAGCCGGACGATCCCGACGGCGACGTGCGCCGCATCACCTATGCCGAATTGCGCACAGAAGTGATCCGCTTCGCCAATACGCTCAAGGCGATGGGCGTCGCGAAGGAAGATCGCGTCACGATCTACATGCCGATGATCCCCGAGGCGACTTTCGCCATGCTCGCCTGCGCGCGGATCGGGGCGGTGCATTCGGTCATCTTCGGCGGCTTCTCGCCCGAGGCCATTGCCGGACGGGTCGAGGATTGCGCGAGCGACTGGATCGTCACCGCCGACGAAGGGCTGCGCGGTGGCAAGCGCATTGCGCTGAAAGCCAACGTGGATGCCGCGCTAGAGAAAGGTTCTGCCAAGGCCGTGCTCGTCGTAAGGCACACGGGCGGCGATATCGCGATGCGCGAAGGGCGCGATCACTGGTATCACGAGCTCTCCGCCGATGTCGGCGAGGAATGCCCGTGCGAGGAAATGGCGGCGGAGGACCCGCTTTTCATCCTCTACACCTCCGGCTCGACCGGAAGGCCGAAAGGCGTCGTCCACACCACGGGCGGCTATGCCGTATGGACCGAGACGACCTTCCGATACGTCTTCGATTACCGGGAGGGCGAAACATATTGGTGCACCGCCGATGTCGGCTGGATTACCGGGCACAGCTATATCGTTTACGGCCCGCTTCAGAACGGTGCGACGCAGGTCATTTTCGAAGGTGTGCCGAATTACCCCGCGCATGACCGCTTCTGGCAGGTCTGCGCGAAGCACTCGGTCAATATCTTCTACACCGCCCCCACCGCGATCCGCGCGCTGATGCGCGAGGGTGAGGCGCATGTGACTAAGCACGATCTTTCCGCGCTGCGCATCCTTGGCACGGTAGGCGAGCCGATCAATCCCGAGGCATGGCGCTGGTATCGCGAGCATGTCGGCGGCGGCTCCGCGCCGGTGGTCGATACCTGGTGGCAGACAGAGACAGGCGGCGTGATGATCACCACCCTGCCCTATGCCCACGACATGAAGCCGGGCAGCGCCGGGCGGCCCTTTTTCGGCGTCGCACCGCAGATCGTCGACAACGACGGTACCGTGCTGGCTGACGAGGAGCACGATGTCGCCGCCGAGGGGAACCTGTGCATCACGCGCAGCTGGCCCGGCCAGGCGCGGACTGTGTATGGCGACCACGACCGTTTCGTGCAGACTTATTTCAGCACATATCCCGGCAAATATTTCACCGGCGACGGCTGCCGCCGCGACGAGGACGGCTATTACTGGATTACCGGGCGGGTGGATGATGTCATCAACGTTTCGGGCCACCGAATGGGCACGGCAGAGGTCGAGAGCGCGCTGGTGCTGCACCCCAAGGTGAGCGAGGCGGCGGTCGTTGGCTATCCGCACGAAATCAAGGGGCAGGGCATCTATTGCTACGTCACGCTGGTCGCGGGCGAAGAGCCATCGGACGAGCTCTACAGCGAACTTCGCGCATGCGTGCGCAAGGAAATCGGGCCCATCGCGACGCCCGATCACCTGCATTTCACGCCTGTCTTGCCGAAGACGCGCAGCGGCAAGATCATGCGACGTATCCTGCGCAAGATCGCCGAGAACGATTACGGTGCGCTGGGCGACACCTCGACGCTCGCCGACCCTTCGGTGGTCGATGCGCTGATCGAAAGGCGGCAGAACCGCTGAGTTTTCCGCGCAGATAGCCTTCGGACGGCATTGACCGGGGTGCTGCTATGCATCAAACCGCGAATCGCGTGGTGGGCGCTTCGGCGTCCGGCAGCAGCGCGGGAGAGCTTTCGGTCCGCCGAAGGCACCGAAGGAGCAACCGCCCCGGAAACTCTCAGGTCACAGGGACCGCGCCGCTGGCACAGGCACTCTGGAAAGCGCGATTGCCCGCAAGGCTTTCGCCACCGACGGAGTAAGGCGCTGCCTCTGGGGGCGCCGGAATCTCTCAGGTGCAAGAGACAGAGGGGGCATGGTGAAAGTGGCCGTATTCCGGCCGCTGCCGAACCGTGCCGGGATCCCGATGACCGAAGCCGAAACCGAGATTGACGATACCCCGCAGGCGCTGCCGCTCGATGCGTGGCACCGGGCGCAGGGTGCGCGCATGGTGCGCTTCGCGGGCTACGAAATGCCGATCCAGTATTCTGGTCCGTTTGGGGGCATCAAGGCCGAGCATCTCTGGACGCGCAGCCAAGCCGGACTGTTCGATGTCAGCCATATGGGCCAGCTGCTGCTGTCCGGGCCCGATCTCGACGCGTCGGTGGAGGCAGTGCTGCCCATCGACCTCTCGACGCTCAAGCTCGGCAGCCAGCGCTACTCGTTGCTCCTGGGCGACAATGGCGGCGTGCTCGACGACCTGATGGTCTCGCGCTGGCCCGATGCACTCTACCTCGTTGTCAACGGCGCGACCAAGTGGGACGACATTGCGCATCTGCGCGAGATGCTGCCCGACGATATTACCATCAACCACCTCGAAGACCGCGCGCTGCTTGCGCTGCAGGGACCGAAGGCGGTGGATGCTTTGGCACGCCATATCGATGGCCAATACGCGTTGTCCGACCTCACTTTCATGAAGTTCGGACAATTCACAATTGCGGGCCACGATGTCACTATCGCCCGTGCTGGCTATACCGGGGAAGACGGCTTTGAAATCTCCGTGCCTGCCGACGCGGTGGGAGAAATCGCCACGCTGCTCGTGGCAGAGCCGGAAGTGAACCCTATTGGCCTTGGCGCGCGCGACAGCTTGCGGCTGGAGGCGGGCCTGCCGCTGTACGGACATGATCTGTCACCCGACACCTCGCCCATCGATGCGAACCTCGTCTTCGGTATCAACAAGCGCCGCCGCACCGAAGGCGGATATCCGGGTGCGGAGCGCATCAACAGCGAAATCGTCGATGGCACGCTGCGCCGCTGGGTCGGGCTGACGCTCGAAGGCCGCCTGCCCGCGCGCGAGGGTGCCGAGGTCTTCGCAGGCGAGCACAAGGTCGGTGTCGTGACCAGCGGCGGCTTTTCGCCGAGCCTCGAGACTCCCATCGCCATGGCCTATGTCGCTGCCGATCACGCCGCCGAAGGCACCGCGCTTGACATAGAAGTGCGCGGCAAGCGCTTGCCCGCAACCGTCACCAAGACCCCTTTCGTCCCCCACCGCTACCACCGTTGAGGAGCCTTAGTCATGGCACGCTATTTCACCGAAGAGCATGAATGGATCGAAGTCGACGGCGACACCGCCACCATCGGCATTACCGATTTCGCGCAGGAGCAGCTGGGCGACGTGGTGTTCGTCGAAGTCCCGCAATCAGGCACCGAGCTCGCCAAGGGCGGCGAAGCTGCCGTGGTCGAGAGCGTCAAGGCCGCAAGCGACGTCTACGCTCCCATCGCGGGCGAAGTGATCGAGGGGAACGGCGCGCTGGAGGACGATCCCGAATTGGTCAACACCTCCCCCGAAGAAGGCGGCTGGTTCTTCAAGATGACCGTCGCCGACGCGGCCGAGCTGGAAGGGCTGATGGATGCGAAAGCCTACAAGGCGTTCTGTGACGGGCTCTGATTTGGTCGGATCCCCGCGCAGGCGGGGACCTTTTTCCCAGACCTTTCCCGAAAGCTGACCAACGTCCCCGTCTTCGCGGGGGATCGCCGAGGAATTCAAATGCGCTACCTCCCCCTCACCGACGCCGACCGGCAGGCCATGCTCGACACTATCGGCGCGGACAGCGTCGATGCGCTGTTCGCCGATGTGCCGTCCGATCTCTATCTCGACGGCCCCATCGACGGCCTGCCGCTCCACGCCACCGAGATGGCGGTCGAGAAGCATATGCGGCGGCTGTCGAAGCAGAACCTTGCGGCGGCGGATGCGCCATTCTTCCTTGGCGCGGGCGCCTATCGCCACCATGTGCCCGCCTCCGTCGATCACCTGATCCAGCGTGGCGAATTCCTCACCGCCTACACCCCATACCAGCCGGAAATCGCGCAGGGCACGCTGCAGATGCTGTTCGAATTCCAGACGCAGGTCGCGCGGCTTTACGGCTGCGCGGTGGCGAATGCGTCCATGTATGACGGCTCGACCGCGTGCTGGGAAGCGGTGGCCATGGCGAGCCGAGTGACGAAGAAGAAGCGTGTCGTCCTCTCGGGCGCGCTGCATCCGCATTACGCCGAGGTCGTGCGCACCATGGCGAAGTTCACCGACGACGAGATCGCCGGCGCGCAGCCGAGCCTCACCTCGCTGCCCGACGATGACGGCCTGATCGCGCGCATCGATGCCGACACGGCGAGCGTCGTCGTGCAATATCCCGACATCCTCGGCCGCCTGCCCGATTTGCAACGCATCGCCAATGCGGCGCACGATGCTGGCGCGCTGCTGATCGTCGTCAATACAGAGCCAGTGGCGCTGGGCGCGATCGAGGCACCAGGCAATCTCGGCGCGGATATTGTGGTGGGCGAGGGCCAGGCGATCGGCGTCGGCTTGCAATTCGGCGGCCCGTATCTCGGCCTGTTCGCGGTGACCAATCCAAAGCATATGCGCCAGATGCCCGGGCGGCTCTGTGGAGAAACGGTGGATGCCGACGGCAAGCGCGGCTTCGTTCTGACACTCTCCACCCGCGAGCAGCATATCCGGCGCGAGAAGGCCACATCCAACATCTGCACCAATAGCGGGCTGTGCGCCCTCGCCTTCTCGATCCACATGACGCTGCTCGGCGCGCGCGGGCTGAGCGAGCTGGCGGCGGAGAACCACCGCCTCGCCTGCATCGCGGCGGACCGTCTGGCGCAGGTGCCGGGTGTCGAGGTGCTCAACGAGAACTTCTTCAACGAGTTCACGCTGATGTTGGAGGGCGTCGATGCGCGCCATCTGACCCGCGACCTTGCGCATGATGGTGTGCTCGCGGGCGTATCGCTCGGGCGGCTGTTCCCCGACAATGCAGCGCTCTCGCAGGGGCTGCTGGTTGCCGTCACCGAGACGACGACGCTGGAGGATATCGATGCCCTCGCCGCCGCGCTGAAGGAGAAGCTGGCATGAATAGGCCTGTGAACCAGAGCGGCTGGAAGCCCGGCACGCCGATCGCAAAGGATGCGCAGGGCGCGCACCCGACCGTCACCGGGAACAGGGCGCTGATGCTGGAAGAGCCGCTGATCTTCGAGATCGGTAGCGCGGACACGACCGGCGTGGATATCGCGCCGACCGAGTGCGACCTGCCCTCGAAGCTCGGCAATTTCGCGCGCAAGGAGGGCACCGGGCTTCCCGGCCTCGCCGAGCCGGAGACGGTGCGGCACTACACGCGCCTCAGCCGCCAGAACTATGCCATCGACCTCGGCCTTTTCCCGCTCGGCAGCTGCACGATGAAGCACAATCCGCGGCTGAACGAAAAGATTGCGCGTATGCCCGGCTTCGCCGATGTTCATCCGCTCGCTCCGGTCGACACCGTTCAGGGCGCATTGGGCGTGATGAATGAGCTGGCGCACTGGCTCATAGAGCTTACCGGCATGCACGGCGTCGCGATGAGCCCAAAGGCGGGCGCGCATGGCGAATTGTGCGGCATATTGTGCATTCGCGCCGCGCTGGAAGCGCGCGGCGACGCACGCAAGGTCGTGCTGGTGCCCGAGAGCGCGCACGGCACGAACCCCGCGACCGCTGCCTTTGCCGGTTACGCGGTGGAGGACATTCCCGCCGCGCCCGATGGCCGGGTCGATCTCGAAGAGCTGAAGGCGCGGCTGGGGCCGGACGTGGCGGCGGTGATGATCACAAATCCCAACACCTGCGGCCTGTTCGAGCGCGACATGAAGGCGATCTCTGACGCGGTCCATGCAGTGGGCGGGTTCGTCTATTGCGACGGGGCCAACTTCAACGCGATTATGGGCCGGGTGAAGCCGGGCGATCTTGGCGTCGATGCGATGCACATCAATCTGCACAAGACCTTCTCCACTCCGCATGGCGGTGGCGGACCCGGCTCCGGCCCGGTGGTGCTGAGCGAGGCGCTGAGCCCGTTCGGACCGCTCCCCTTCACCGCGCGCACCAGGGATGGCACGATCCACTTGGTCGAGGAAGATAACGCGGGTCAATTCGAGCACACGCGCGCCTTTGGGCGGATGACGGCCTTCCACGGTCAGATGGGAATGTTCACCCGCGCACTGACTTATATCCTCTCGCACGGTGCGGACGGGTTGCGCCAGGCGGCGGGCGATGCGGTGCTGAATGCGAATTACATCCTGCGTTCGCTGGGTGATGTGCTGCACGCTCCCTTCGGTAAAGCAGGGCCGTGCATGCACGAGGCACTGTTCGGCGATGAGGGGTTCGCGGAAGGACTGTCGACGCTCGATCTGGCCAAGGGACTGATCGACGAGGGGTTCCACCCGATGACGATGTATTTCCCGCTCGTCGTTCATGGCGCGATGCTGGTGGAGCCGACCGAGACGGAGAACAAGGCGAACCTCGACCAGTTCATCGACGCGATGCGTTCGCTGGCAGGGCGGGCCAAGGCAGGCGACGAGCGCCTCAAGACCGCCCCGCACCACGCCCCGCGCGCGCGGCTCGACGAGGCGCTGGCGGCGCGCAAACCAGTGCTGACCTGGTGCGAGCCAGACGTCCCGGCGGGCAAGGGCAATTACGAGATACCGGGCGGCGGCTGAGTTCTGATCTGGCGCAAATAAAAGGGGCGGCGGTCATCACGACCGCCGCCCCTTTTGGTGTCAGAGCTGCCTAATCAATGCGCGGTT